>JBIIRA010000048.1:0-6025 GCA_044341795.1 Candidatus Limnocylindrus sp. | reverse complement strand
TCGACAAATTGAGCCCTGCGAGTTGGGCAACTACCCCACTCCATGGACCCGCAGCGATCACCGTTTGTGGTGCGTGCACATCACCGCGGCTCGTTGCCACGCCCGTCACCGTGCCGCTCGCGTCGCGAAGGAATCCGGTCAGAGTTGTTTCAAGTGCGTAACGTGCATGCCCCGCGCCGACCGCACCGCTGATGTGACCAGCATGCGAGGAGGCTGCCGCGTATCCGTTCGTCAGTGCAACCTGATCAATGAAGCCGTCGCCGGCGCGAAAGCGCACCTGGCGAATCTCTGGCGCAAGGTATGACCAGCGCGCACGTGCTTCATCACCGCTCAGCAGCTCCACGTCAGTAAGACCAAAGGTTCGCTGCAGCGCAACGAGTTCACGCCCCTTCACGGCACTCGCCTCGGTGCGACTGCAGAAGAGGTAGCCCTGCTGTCGAATCCCAAGGTTCCATCCGTTAAGGCCCGACTCCGCTGCAAAGTCCAGATAGAGCGACAGGCCCTCTTGCACAAGCGCCAGCTCATCAGCGTTGTCGTGCTGCAAGCGAAACGCGCCCGTTGCAGCCGCAGTCGTGAGTGAGGCAATGCTGCTGCGGCGTTCGATCACCAGAACCTGGAGGCCGGCACGTGCTGCAAAGTACGCCGTGGCGGCACCGGCGACGCCAGCGCCAATTACTACGAGGTCAACCTGCGGAGGGAGTGCTCCGTTGGTGCGGTCGTAGGTTGGAAGGTGGCTGTTGTCGACGTTCACGCGGGGAGCCCGGCAGCCTCACGGGCAGCGCGCATCCGCGCGGCAATGGCTGACGCGCTGCGCGGATCGGCGCCGTCGAGCAGCTTCGGTCCAACACCGAAACCTGCGGCACCGGCGGCACGAAGTGCGGCGATCTCGTCGAGGCCCACGTTCGTTGGCACGATCTTGCTCGTTGGGCTCGGCGCAAGTGTTGCGCGAATAAATGCGGGAGCGTTGATTGCCGCTGCCGGGAAAAGCTTCACGTACGTGGCACCTGATCGCTCGGCAAGGTTGATCTCGGTTGGTGTGAAGGCACCAGGGAGCCAATCGATGCCGGCGGCGGTTGCGGCGGCGCCAGTTGCCGGATCGGTGATTGGCGACACAAGGAACTGTGCGCCCGCATCGATCATGCGCTTCGCCGTTGCCGCGTCGTAGACGCTCCCCGCACCGATCGACAGTGTTGGGTGTGAGGTGCGCAGCGTGACGATCGCTGCAACCACCGCTGCCTCGGCACCTTCGCCGCGCAAGAAGAGCTCCAGTGCAGGGATCCCAGCATCGACGGCCGCATCGGCCCATGCGTTGAGCACGACCGCATCTTGGGCCGCAACAGCGGGGAGGATGCCAGCCGTACTAAAGAGTGTGTCGAGAATCTTCGCGCTCATGGCGGCAGTATCCCACGGAGGACGGTAGGCTCGCGCCATGAAGTTCACGACGCACACGATCGGCCGACACGCCATTGAGGTGTGGGTTCCGCCCACCCTGTCGCCGACCACACCGATCCTGGTCATGCACGACGGGAAGAACGTCTTCAACCCAGCCACGTCAACGGTTGGTGTGACCTGGGGTGTTGCGGAGGCGGTCGAACGCGTCATCGCGCCTGCACACCCCGAACTGCAGCCACTCATCGTGGCGGTGTGGGTTCCCGATGAGCGCCGCCGCTTCCAAGAGCTCGCTCCCCAAGCGGTGATGGAGCGCTATCCGCAGATTTGGGATGAGATTGGCGGCCCGACCGTCTCGTGGGCGATCAACGATCGCACCCTGCGCGGCGATGAGTACCAAGAGGTGCTCGCAACAAAGGTGCTGCCGTGGGCGCGCGAAACGTTCGGCATCACCGCATCGCGCGAGCGCACTGCCGTCTGCGGTTCGTCGATGGGCGCCCTCGCCTCGCTTTATGCGCTGGCGCGACACCCAGAAGCCTGGGGGTCGGCGCTCGCCCTCTCCACGCACCTGCCGCTTGGTGGCGGTCTGATGGGGGCGGGCCTTGCAGATTTACTGCCGCCGCCGGGTCGCCACCGCATCTGGATGGACTACGGCGACCAAACACTCGATGCCGCCTATGCCCCGTACCAGGCACGCTTCGATGCGGACCTTGCGGCGCGCGGCTGGAAGTTCGGCACCGATGTGCTGACCACCCCATTTCCAGGGCACGACCACAGTGAGCGAGCCTGGTCGGCGCGCATCCATCTTGTGCTGCAGTGGTGGCTCAACGGCCTCGGGTGAGTTTCGCCCTCTGGTAGGCTCGCTCTATGCCGCAGACCATCATTGAAAAGATCTGGAACCAGCACGTTGTCGATCAGCAGGAGGGGGCGCCCGCCATCCTCGCGATCGACCTACACCTCGTGCACGAAGTCACCAGCCCCCAGGCATTCACCGGCCTCCGCAGCCGCGGGCTGAAGGTTCGCCGCCCTGACCGCACGGTAGCCACCGCCGACCACTCCATTCCGACCACCCCGCGCAACCTGCCCATCGCCGATGAGATGGCCGCCGCCCAGGTGAAGCAGCTCGAGGCGAACTGCGCCGAGTTCGGCGTGCCGCTCCACGGCTGGGAGTCACCGAACCAGGGGATCGTCCACGTCATTGGGCCCGAGCTCGGTCTCACCCAGCCAGGCGCAACCATTGTCTGTGGCGACTCACATACGGCAACGCACGGCGCCTTCGGCGCACTCGCCTTCGGCATCGGCACGAGCGAAGTTGAGATGGTCCTCGCCACGCAGTGCCTGCTGCAGCGCAAGCCGAAGACCTATCTGGTGCGCGTCGATGGAACGCTGCGCCCAGGCGTCTCCGCAAAAGACATCATCCTCGCGCTGATCGCGCGCATCGGCGTTGGTGGCGGCACCGGCCATGTCTTTGAATACGCAGGCTCTGCCATTCGCGCCCTCTCAATGGAAGAGCGCATGACGATCTGCAACATGAGCATCGAGGGTGGCGCGCGCGCCGGACTCGTTGCCCCCGACGAAACGACCTTCACCTATTTGAAGGGTCGCCCGCATGCGCCGCAGGGCGCCGATTGGGACGCCGCCGTCGCGCGCTGGCGAACGCTCACCAGTGATGAAGGTGCAACCTATGACAAAGAGATCGTCATTGATGCAAACACGTTGGAGCCGATGGTCACCTATGGCACGAACCCAGGAATGGGCCTGCCGATTAGCGGCACCATTCCAAATCCTGCCGACGAGTCCGATCCCGCCGCAGCACGCGCACTGACTCGCGCGCTGGAGTACATGGATCTACGTGCGGGCGACAGCATCATTGGTCGACCCGTCAACACCGTCTTCATTGGAAGCTGCACCAACGGTCGCATCAGCGACCTGCGCCTCGCCGCAAATGTATTGAAGGGTCAGACGGTTGCAAAGGGCGTGCGCGTGATGGTGGTGCCAGGGTCGGCCGACGTGAAGCGACAGGCCGAGCGCGAGGGGCTCGACACGATCTTCCGCGACGCCGGTGCCGATTGGCGCGAGGCCGGCTGCTCGATGTGCATCGCGATGAATGGCGACCAGCTCGCTCCAGGCGAATACGCGATCAGCACCTCGAACCGCAACTTTGAGGGGCGCCAAGGGAAGGGGGGCCGCACCTTCTTGGCCTCGCCACTCACCGCCGCCGCCACCGCACTCACCGGCGTGATCGCCGATCCACGCACCCTCCCAGGGCTGGCCCGCTGATGGCCGCTCCAAAGGTCGGCACCTTCACCACGGGGCTCGTGCCGCTCCCCGCCGAGAACGTCGACACCGACCAGATCGTTCCAGCGCGCTATCTGAAGGTCATCGACAAGGCGGGACTCGCCGATGCCCTCTTCCACGACTGGCGCTTTGAGGCTGATGGCAGCAAGAAGAACCCGCCGTTCGTGATTGATGAGCCGCGCTACGCAGGCCACGGCATCCTCGTTGCAGGCGACAACTTCGGCACCGGCTCCAGCCGCGAGCATGCGCCATGGGCCCTCGGCGCCTTCGGCATCAAGGCAATCTTCTCGACCAGCTTCGCCGACATCTTCAAGTCGAACGCACTGAAGAACGGCATTCTGCCAATCGTGCTGCCAGCACCACTCCACGCCACGTTGATGCAGATCGCCAAAGAGGACCTCGCAGCGACGGTCACGATTGACCTGGCTGCAGCAACCATGACGACGCCCGACGGCGCAACGCACGCATTCCCGATTGACCGCTTCAGCCAGAAGATGTTGCTTGATGGTCTCGACGAACTCGACTACATCCGCACCCAGAGCGACAAGATCGTGGCGCACGAGACGTCGCACCCCGGCACCATCAACACGCTGCAGCCGAACACGCCGCGATGAGCAAGAACCCGTACGACCGCGCGAGCGATCCAGCGAAGCGGCACTCCGCCGCCATGACCGATGGACCAGATCGCGCACCAGCACGCGCAATGCTGAAGGCGGTCGGCTTCACTGACGAGGATCTCGCCAAGCCAATCATTGGTGTTGCCACCACATGGATCGAGACGATGCCGTGCAACTTGAATCAGCGCGAACTCGCAGAGGCGGTGAAGCGCGGCATCCGACGCGCGGGCGGCACGCCGATGGAGTTCGGCACCATCTCCGTCTCCGACGGTGTGGCGATGGGGACCGAAGGGATGAAGGCCTCGCTCATCTCGCGCGAGATCATCGCCGACTCCATTGAGCTCGTCTCCATGGGGCACAGCTTCGACGGCATCGTCTGCCTCACCGGCTGCGATAAGACCAGCCCCGGCGCCGCGATGGCGCTCGGCCGACTGAACATTCCTGGACTCGTCCTCTATAACGGCACGATTCTTCCGGGCTCCTATAAGGGGAAGGATGTGACAGTCCAGAGCGTCTTCGAGGCGGTCGGCTCGTACAACGCAGGGAAGATCACCGCCGAGGAGCTCTGGGATCTTGAGAACGCCGCCTGCCCAGGGGCGGGCGCCTGCGGCGGCCAGTTCACCGCCAACACGATGAGCATGGCGCTCGAAGTGCTCGGCCTCTCCCCCGCCGGCCTGAACGGTATCCCCGCCACGGACCCTGACAAGATCGCCGCCGCCGAGCGCTCCGGCGAGATCGCCGTGGAGCTAGTACGCAAGAACCTAAAGCCGCGCGACCTTGTCACCGGCAAGGCGCTCGAGAATGCGATTCGCGCCGTTGGTGCAACCGCCGGCTCAACGAACGCGGTGCTGCACCTGCTTGCCATTGCACGCGAGTTTGATCTGCCGCTTGAGATCGAAGCCTTTGAGCGCCTCGGTGAATCAACGCCCGTCATCGGCAATCTGATCCCTGGTGGTTCGTACGCCGCACTTGATCTGTACAAGGCGGGAGGCATCGCCCTCGTGCTGCGCGAACTTGCCGCTGGCGGCCTGCTCCACCTGAACGAGCAGAGCGTCGATGGGCGAACCATGGGCGAGATCGCCTCGCAGGCGAACGAGCGCGCAGGACAAGATGTGATTCGCCCAATCAACAACCCAATCAAGAAGACGGGCGGCCTCACCGTGCTACGCGGCAGTCTCGCGCCCGAGGGTGCGATCGTGAAGCTCGCCGGCCATGAGCGCCGACATCACAGTGGCCCAGCGCGCGTCTTCAATTCTGAGGAGGCGGCGTTCGCTGCGATTCGTGCGAACGCGATTGTTGCGGGCGACGTCGTGGTGATTCGCTACGAGGGCCCCGTTGGTGGGCCAGGGATGCGCGAGATGCTGGCCGTAACCGCAGCGCTCGTGGGCCAGGGGCTCGGCGACGAGGTGGCACTCATCACAGATGGCCGCTTCTCTGGTGCGACCCACGGCTTCATGGTCGCGCACATCTCCCCCGAGGCGGCGCTCGGTGGGCCGATTGCTCTCGTCAATGAGGGCGACACCGTCACCATTGATGTTGACTCGCATGAGCTGCGCATTGAGGTTGCAGAGAGCGAGCTCGCCACTCGTCGCGCCGCCTGGCGCGCCCCCGCACCGCACTACGCCGGCGGCGTCTGGGCGAAGTACGCTGCCCTCGTGAGCAGCGCGTCAGATGGCGCCATCACCACAGGGGTGCGCCTCGCCAAGGCGCTGAAAGGGTCA
>JBIIRA010000086.1:0-20625 GCA_044341795.1 Candidatus Limnocylindrus sp. | reverse complement strand
AGACGCAGGCGGGCGACGTGTCGGCCTACATTCCGACGAACGTCATCTCGATCACCGACGGTCAGATCTTCTTGGAGACCGACCTCTTCAACGCCGGTCAGCGACCAGCGGTGAACGTTGGTATCTCCGTATCGCGCGTGGGTTCCGCCGCGCAGACGAAGGCGATGAAGAAGGTTGCCGGTCCGTTGAAGCTCGACCTTGCGCAGTACCGCGAACTTGCGGCCTTTGCACAGTTCTCGGGCGACCTCGACAAGTCGACACGCGACCAGCTGACGCGCGGCGAGAAGCTCTCGTCGATCATGCGCCAGCCGCAGTACCAGCCGGTCTCCATGGAGAAGCAGGTTGCGATTCTGTACGTCGCATCGAAGGGGAAGCTTGACGACGTACCAACGCCACGCGTTGGTGAGTTCGAGTCGGGCTTCGGCACCTTCCTCGAGCGCGAGCGCGCAGCGATCTTGACCAGCATCGCTAAGGAGAACGCGATCTCCGACGATACGGCGAAGGGTCTCGACGAGGCCGTCGACGCATTCCGAAAGGGGTTCCTCGCCTAACGGCGGGGGGCGAGCGGCGAGGAGAGCATGCCAAGTCAGCGCGAGATTCGACGACGAATCGGATCGGTGAAGAACATTCGCCAGATCACTCGCGCCATGCAGTTCGTTGCCGCCTCGAAGTTGAAGCGCGCCCAAGACGCCACGCTGGCGAGCCGCCCATACGGGCACTCGATCGACGAGGTCATCGCCGACCTCGCCTCCGTGCTCGGCGAAGAGGGCCACCCACTGCTCCGCACCCCAGAGAGCGGCGCACCGCGCACGATCGTGCTCTTCACGACCGACCGCGGCCTCGCCGGCGCACTCAACAGCAACCTGATCCGCTTCGCCCTGAAGGAGCTCGAGACGGCGGGTGCCGGGAGCACGATCATCACCATCGGCAAGAAGGGGCGTGATGCCCTCGCCCGCGGCGGGTACGAGATCAGCGCCGCCTTCCCCGGGTACGGCGATAAGCCGACCTTCGGCGACGTCACCGCACTCGTCAGCCTCCTGGTTGGCGACTTCCTCTCGGGCCGCTCGGCGGGCGTCACCCTGATCCACCCAGCATTCATCTCCACGCTGACGCAGCGCCCTGAGGCGGTACAGCTGCTTCCAATCAAGGCGTCGGCCGACACCGCCGGCATCCCTGGTAATCAGTTCCTCTTTGAGCCCGACCCAGCGGCGGTGCTTGAGGCGCTGCTGCCACGCTACGTCGCGACGCGCATCTTCCAGGGCGTGCTCGAGACCACGGCATGCGAGCAGTCGAGCCGCATGGTGGCGATGAAGAACGCAACCGAGAACGCAGGCGACCTCATTAGTGATCTCACGCTTACGTACAACAAGGTGCGACAGTCGAACATTACGCGTGAAATGATCGAAATTGCTTCAGGCGCAAGCGCGAACTGAAGACAGAAAGGCAGGAGGAGTGATGGCGAACGCAACCGCAGCAAAGGCAGGAGCCGTAGGAACCGTGGTTTCGATTACGGGACCGGTCGTTGACATTGAGTTCGCCGCACGCGAGCTGCCAGCGATTTACAACGCCGTACGCATCGATCGAACCGATGGTTCGCTCGTTGTTGAGGTGCAGCAGCACCTTGGCAACAATCGCGTGCGCACCGTTGCCATGACCACCACCGACGGGCTTGCCCGCGGCGCAAAGGCGACCGACCTCGGCGCACCGATCTCGGTGCCCGTTGGTGCTGGCACACTCGGCCGTGTGTTCAACGTGCTCGGTGAGCCGATCGACCAGGCCGGCGATGTGAAGGTGGAGCACTACCTGCCAATTCACCGCTCCGCACCACCGTACGAAGACCTCACCACCGAGACGGAACTCTTCGAGACTGGCATCAAGGTCATCGACCTTGTCTGCCCGTTCAAGAAGGGCGGAAAGATCGGCATCTTCGGCGGCGCCGGCGTCGGCAAGACCGTCGTGATCCAGGAGCTGATTCGCAACGTTGCGCAAGAGCACTCCGGCTACTCCGTGTTTGCGGGCGTCGGTGAGCGTTCGCGCGAAGGAAACGACCTGATCGGCGAAATGCGCGACTCAGGCGTTATTGACAAGACCGTGATGGTGTTCGGCCAGATGAACGAGCCACCTGGAGCACGACTTCGCGTCGCACTCTCGGGCTTGACGATGGCCGAGTACTTCCGCGATGCGGAAGGGCGCGACGTGCTGCTCTTCATCGACAACATCTTCCGCTTCACCCAGGCGGGCTCTGAGGTTTCCGCGTTGCTCGGCCGCATGCCAAGCGCCGTGGGCTATCAGCCAAACCTGGCGACGGAGATGGCGGCGCTCCAGGAGCGCATTACGTCGACGAAGAAGGGTTCGATTACCTCGCTGCAGGCCGTCTACGTGCCAGCAGACGACTACACCGACCCAGCACCGGCAACCACCTTCGGACACCTTGACTCGACGATTCGCCTTGAGCGATCGATTACCGAGCTTGGTATCTATCCGGCGGTGGATCCGTTGACGTCGACGTCGCGCGTGCTCGATCCGCTCGTGGTTGGTGTGAACCACTACGAGACGGCGCGAGAGGTGCAGCGAGTGCTGCAGCGCTACCGCGACTTGCAGGACATCATCGCCATCCTTGGTCAGGACGAGCTTTCGCCTGACGACAAGCTGTTGGTGAACCGTGCCCGCAAGCTGCAGCGCTTCATGAGCCAGCCGTTCTTCGTGGCCGAGGTATTCACCGGCCGTCCCGGCAAGTTCGTGAAGATCGCCGACACGATCGCCTCGTTCCGCGAGATCCTTGAAGGGAAGGCCGACGAACTGCCAGAGCAGGCGTTCTTCCTTGCAGGAACCCTCGATGACGTGCGGGCGAACGCCGTCGCGCTGAACAAGTAAGGGTTCGTACCGACATGCCATTTACGTTGGAGATCGTGACGCCGGAGCGCCTCGCCTGGAAGGGCGAGGCCTCCGCGTTGGTCTTACCAACGATTGATGGCGAGGTTGGCATTCTGCCGAAGCACGAGCCGTACGTAACGGTGCTCGGTGCAGGCGAAGGTCGCATCACCGCACTCGACGGTTCCATTGAGTACATCGCCATCATTGGTGGCTTCGTGCAGGTGCGACCCGACCGCGTGGTGGTGCTTGCCGAGTCGGCCGACCTGTCGGGCGAGCTCGACACCGCCGCCGTTGAGAAGGCGAAGGCCGCCGCCGAAGCGGCGATCTCAGGCGCCGGCACACAGGATCCAGCCTCACTCGCAACCGCCCGCGCCTCGCTGAGCCGAGCCCTCCTGCACCTCCGCGTCGCTGAGCGCCGCCGCAAGCGTTAGCCCGCCGCGCCACCCGTGCGGGTGGCCCAAGAAAGTGAGCCCCTGTTGGACGCTTCTGCTGCAAACGGCGAGAATCCGCCCATGACCGTCGTGAAGCCGTTCTCATGGGAGTACCGACCGATCCCCCTCGCGAAGGAGGAGTTCCGCATTCAAGGCGGACGACCTCTCGCTGGCCGCGTGCGGGTGAGCGGCGCCAAGAACGCCGCCCTCAAGGTGATGGCCGCCGCGGTGTTGACCGGCGAGCGCGTGAACCTCGAGAACATCCCAGGAATACTCGACATCGATGTGCTCGCCGATACCTTGCGCGACATCGGTGTGACCATTGAGCGACCAACCGCCGAGACGATGACCCTGCAGGCGGCGAACGCCGAATGGCTCTTTGTGCCACTCGAAGCCGCCGCCAAGATGCGCGCCAGCTTCATGCTCCTCGGCCCACTCCTCGCCCGCTTCGGCCGCGTGATCATTAGCAACCCTGGCGGTGACCGCATTGGTCGACGCCCCGTGAATCTGCACGTTGACGCCATGCGCGCCCTCGGCGCCGAGATTGATTACCGCGACGGCTACTACTTTGCCAAGAGCGACGGACGGCTCAAGGGGGCAACCATCACCTTCCCGCAGATCACCGTGATGGGCACCGAGAACGCGATTCTCGCCGCTGTGCTGGCGAAGGGCACCACCGTGATTACCCCAGCGGCGCAGGAGCCTGAAGTTGATGACTTGATCACACTACTGAATGCGATGGGCGCACAAGTGGCGCGCACGAAGCCTGACCGCATTGAAATTCAGGGTGTTGATGCGCTGCACGGTGCAACGCATCGCATCATGCCTGACCGCATTGAGGCGGGAACGTTCGCCGCCGCCGCAGCGGTCGTGGGCGGCACCATCAACGTTGATGGTGTTGAACCTACGCACATGAAGGCGTTTATCGACCTGCTTGCCGAACTCGGTGTTGATCATGCGATCGAGTCCGATCCAATTGACGCAACGCGCAAGAGCCTACGTGTCACTGGCCTCCCTGCCGGTGGCGCATACAAGCCCACCAACATTCGTACGCAGCCGTTCCCTGGCCTCGCCACCGACCTGCAGCCATCTGCCGGGCTGATGCTGACGCGCGCCGCAGGTACGAGCACCATCGAAGAGACCATCTTTGAGGATCGATTGGAGTGGCTCGTTGGACTGCGCGGCTTTGGCGCGCAGGTGGAGATCGTTGATCCGCGCACCGCGCGCGTCACGGGGCCAACCACGTTCGTCGCGGCTGAGGCGGAGATTCCGGATCTGCGCGCAGGTGCCACACTGATGCTCGCCGCACTGGCGGCACCAGGGGCGAGCCGCATTCACGGCGCGCACCACGTGCGCCGCGGCTATGCGAACATTGAGGAGAAGTTCCGAGGCCTTGGCGCGGAGCTCACCCACGTTAGTGAAGAGGGAGTGGCGGGATGAAGATTGGCATCGATCTAGGAACCGCAAACATCCTCGTCTTCGTGCAAGGGAGCGGCATCACCGTTCGTGAGCCGAGCGTTGTTGCCATTAACGATCGCGATCAGATCGTGGCCGTTGGCAATGAGGCGAAGGAGATGCTCGGGCGTACCCCTGGATCCATCACGGCAATTCGACCGCTCCGCGATGGTGTGATTGCCGACTACGTCGTTACGGAGGCGATGCTCCGCTACTTCATCAAGAAGGGCACCGCCGGACGATTCGCATTCGGTCGACCAGACGTTCTTGTGAGCGTTCCCGCCGGATCAACGTCGGTAGAGAAGCGCTATGTTCTCGACGCCGCACGTCAGGCTGGCGCAGGGAAAGCGTTCCTGATTGAAGAGCCCATGGCGGCAGCGATCGGTGCAGAGCTGCCGATCAGCGGCCCATCGGGGAACATGATCGTCAACATTGGTGGTGGCACCGCCGAAATCGCCGTGATTTCACTCTCCGAGATCGTGGTGAGCAAGTCGCATCGTGTTGGCGGCAACCGCTTCGATGAAGCGATTGCCCTTTACATTCGCCGTAAGTACAACCTGATGATCGGTGATCGAACCGCCGAGCAGGTGAAGATTGAGATCGGCAGCGCCCTCCCACTCGAGGAGGAGTTGACGATGAGTGTCAAGGGCCGCGACATGATCGCAGGCCTGCCGCGCGAAGTGAAGATCACCTCAACCGAGGTGACCGAGGCGCTTGAGGTGCCACTGCGAAACTTGACCGACGCGATTCGCGCGGTGTTGGAGCAGACGCCACCAGAGTTGAGCGCCGACATCATTGATAAGGGGATCGTGATCTCTGGTGGTGGTGCGCTGCTGCGAAACATTGACCGCTTGGTGACGACCGTCACTGGGGTTGCTGCGCACATCGCTCCGGACCCGCTGAGCTGCGTTGCGAAGGGGACGGGCATTGCGCTTGAACACTTCGACCAGTTCGCGAAGTCCATGACCAGCGAGGCTTAACCCTATGGCGGCCCGCGCCGTCGTCGACCTGCACTGCCACACCAGCGCAAGCTTCGACTCCTTGAGCGACCCGGTCGTCGTTGCGCGCACCGCGGCGTCACGGGGCATCACCCACCTCGCCATCACCGACCACGACCGCATTGACGGCGCCCTGCGCGCCCGCGATGCCGCCACACCCGGGCTTACGGTGATCGTTGGCTCCGAGGTGCGCACCGTCCAGGGGGATTTGATCGCCCTCTTCCTTGAGCGCCCCATCACCGCCGGCCTCCCCGCGAGCGAGGCAATCGCCGCCATTCGCGACCAGGGCGGGCTCGTGGGGATCCCGCACCCATTCGACGGCTGGCGCGGCTCGCTCCTTCGCGACGAGGCGGCCCTCTCACTGCTGAGCGAGGTCGACTGGATCGAAGGCTGGAACGCCCGACTGGTAGCGCCCGGCGGCAATCAGCGTGCCTCCGAACTTGCCGTATCTCGCGGCATTCCATCGGTTGCCGCAAGCGATGCCCACACGTTGCTGGAGATCGGCGGCGCCGCCACGATCATGACGGGCGATATCAGCACGGCCGCCGGATTTCACTCAGCGCTGCACGGCGACCTCACGCGCATTACTGGCCGCGGCGCACTCCTTGCGCGACTCTTCACGCCGATCGCAAAGCTGGTCAATGCCACGCGCGGAAACCGACGTGTCAGCCCAGGCGTGACCTTCGGCGAGCGCTAGACGATCCGATGCTGCTCGCCCGACTGACGCGCCGCTCCACCATCTTTGCCCTACTCCTAACGGTGATTCTCGTTGCAGGCGTGGTGCGCGCGGCGACATCATTCGATCTTGCAGAGGTCGCCGCAACACTCAACCGCGCCAGCCCTGTATGGCTTCTCGTTGCGCTCGCAGCGAGCTGGAGCACCTTCCCACTTCGAGGACTGCGCTGGCGCATGATCCTCTCCGCATCAGGGCTGAACATCTCGCGACGTGCCGCAACAGAGATTCTCACCCTCTCGTTCTGGGTGAACTGTGTCTTGCCGGCGAAGATGGGCGATGTCTATCGCGGGTGGCTGCTAAAGCACAACGGCGCAACATCGTTTGGTAACGCGGTCGGCACGGTGATTGCGGAGCGACTCGTTGACCTTGCAACGGTTGCACTCCTTGGTGCTGCATCAACCTTTGTTGCCTTCGGCGGAAAGTTGCCGCCAACGGCACTCGCACTCACTGCAATCGCTCTTGGCGTCGCCGCTGCAACCACGCTGCTTCTACTCGTTGCACGAGGGTTTGCCGCCGCACTCATCTACGCGCTACCAATCCCTGACGCAATCAAAAACGGTTTCACCAACGCCGCCGCGTCACTCCGTGCAGGAAGTGGTGGACGTGTGGTTCGTAACGCCCTGCCGTTCTCAATCGCTATTTGGATTGGCGAGTCTGTTCGACTCGCTGCCGTTGCTACAGCCCTCGGCCTCTTCGTTGTGAATCCAGCCGTTGGCCAGATTGGCATCGCGAGCACCATCTTTGTGGCACTCGTCTCAGCGGTGCTCACTGTGGTGCCGTTTACGCCTGCAGGCATCGGCATCGTTGAGGCAGGAATGGTCGGCATTCTGGTTGCACTCTTCGGCTTCACACCTGAGTCAGCAATCGCACTCGCACTGCTCGATCGGCTGGTGGGGGTCGGCAGCTTGGTGGTTGGTGGCGGTGCGCTCTTCGCCCTGTCGCCGTATCGGCGCGGTGTTGGATCGCTGCGCTAGCGCTTCTTCTTCGCGACCGCTTTCTTTGCCACAGGCTTCACAGCAGGGGTTGGTTTCGCTGGAACCTTCTTCATCTTCTTGACCTTCGGCTCCTCTGCAGGGAGTGGCTTCAACTTAAGCGTGCCCTCAGAGAGCTGCAGGGATCGCTCGATGTTGAGCTTGTCCCAACCCTCTTCCATGCCGGGCGTCTCGAGGTAGTAGTTCACGTGCGCGAGGCGTGGATGGCGAATGAGCGCCGCGAGTCCGCGCGTGCCAACTTCACCACCGCCGATGTGCTGATGTCGGTCAAGCTTTGAGCCGTGCGCCGCCTTGCTGTCGTTGTAGTGGATCATCACCAGCTTCTCGAGGCCGATCTTCTTATCGAACTGCTCCACGAGTCGGTCCACCTCATCGTCGCCCTTCATCTCAACGCCAGCACCCCAGAGGTGTGCGGAGTCGAGACAGTAGGCAACGCGCGACAGATCGATGCCACGGGCGGCCATCGATTCGTGGATGTCGATCAACTCGTCGAGGCTCTCGCCGATCCCGTTGCCGCCACCGGCGCTGTTCTCGAGCACCAGGAGTGCTGAGTCGTCGGCAAGCGGCACGCCGTCCAGGATGCGCTCCACCGCTTCGGCGACGCGGGCGATACCGGCCTCAATGCCCGTTCCCATGTGTGAGCCGATATGAACGTTGACGAACGATGCACCGTACTCGGGCGCCACGCGAAGCTCGTGGCGAAGCAGCTCCACCGTCTTCTCACGGAAGACCGGGTTCGGCCCAGCGAGGTTCGCCAGATAGGCCGCATGTACGGCGAGCGGCCCGAACCCGTGCTCCTTCATGCGGGCGCGGAAGGCGGGGAGCTCCTTGGGCAGTTCGGCGCGGCGCGCCCAGCCCGTTGGGTTGCCAGTGAAGATTTGCAGCCCCATTGCCCCAACCGCTGCGGCGCGATCGGCCGCCTTGACGAGCCCAGGTCCTGCGGCGAGGTGTGCGCCGAGCATGCGATCGAGTCGCCCAGCCGCCGCGGCTGGTGCGCTGCTCTTCAGTTTTGGTCGCTTGGCTGCCATGGGGAGAGAGTGCCACGCCGCGCCGCAGACCGCTCGCCACCTTACGCACCGTTTACGAGCGCCTCCCGCGCCACGGCAACCACGCCAACAGCAGTGCACCCGGCGGCGCGCAGGGCTCCCGCCGCCGCCTCGAAGGTGGCGCCACTCGTCCAAATGTCGTCGACCAGAATCACGCGCGGCGGCACCGCGACACCCGTCTTCACCGCGAAGACCCGATCCATCACCCGTCGCCGCTCAGCGCGGCCGAGCGTATGGAGGGCGGGCACCGCCCGCGTGCGCTCAAGGAGCGGCGCGATCGCGCACGGCAGTACACGCGCGGCGGCGGCGGCGATCAACGCCGCATGATCGAAGCCGCGCTCACGGAGACGTGCGGGATCGGTGGGAATGGGTACGAGCGTCGCGTTGCCGCCGAGATCCTCTTGAACAGCGCCGATCGCACCCTTCAGGCCAAGTCCGAGTGGGTGAGCTAGCGCGGACACACCGTGGAACTTCAACGTGCGCACCGCCTCGCCGAGGCCGCCCTCGTACGGACCGATCCATGCGCCAGCGGCGCAGCCGGGTGGCGCGACACCGCGCTCAACGCGGCCAGCACCGCCGAGACCAAGCTCATCGCAACACTCGGCGCAGAGCAGCGCCCCCTCGACGCCGCAGGCGCCGCAACGTTGCGGGGCGAGGAGCGCCAACACGGGCGCGGCGGCGCGCTGCAACTCGGCGAGAGCATCGCGAGCACGCTCAACCAACTGCATCGCCGCAGGATCGTGCGTCGCACGTACCCCCTGCGTATCGGGCGGTACGATAGACACATGACCTCCACCACCGCCTGGACCGTACGAACCCTGCCGCTCGCCGAACTGCCCGCAGCAGAGTGGGAGCGACTACTCGCAACCAACCTTTCGGCAAGCGCATTTAGTCACCGCGCGGTGCACGAGGCGTGGTGGATCGGCTACGGCGCCGAAGCCACCGACATTTCACTCGCGGTCTACGACGCCTCGGGTGCGCTCTACGCCTATCTTCCGCTCATGCTTCGGCCCGATGGCGTGCGCTACCTCGGCGCTACGTATCACATCGACTACGCCACAGTGCTCATTGATCTGAGCAACACAGAGCGCGCAACCGCCGCTATCGATGCACTCGTCTCACATCTCTTTGCCGATGCATCCGCACTAGACCTACGACGCTTACGTCGTGCCGATCGCGCGCACGAGATGCTCATGAGCGCACTCGCAGTGAACAGTGCACGCACTGCCACAACAACCATTGAAGAACCTGCACCATCCATTGACCTCACCAGCATCACCACCTTCGACGAACATCTTGAGCGCATCGATAAGAAAGATCGCCACGAGATTCGCCGAAAGGTTCGACGTGGCGAAGGAGCCGGCGTAACGATCAGCGCGAAGGCGCACGCCGTTGACGACCTTGCAGAGTTCATCAAGCTGCACCGAGCACGATGGGGGCATCACGGCCTCTTCACTGAAGATGAGAAGGGTGTGCGAGATGAGACCTTCATGCGCGAACTCTTTGCACGTGCACCAGAAGGCTTGATCACGATCATCGTTGCGCGCAATATTGAGTTCGGCGCGTTTGCTGCTGGGCTCTTTTTGCGTGATGCAACCGGCATTCGCTACTGGAATGCTGGTGGTGAACTTGCAGCACGCGCGCTCTCGCCAGGAATCCTGCTCTTTGCACACGGGCTACAGATGGCAATCACCGAGCGCAAGCAGACGTTTGACTTCTTGCGCGGCAACGAGAGCTACAAGTACGAGGTTGGTGCCGCAGATGTCGACGTGTTGATGATGACGGTGCCCGCGGCATGAGTGCGACACATGACTAAACCGAAGCTTGGTGAACGATGCGGTGGTCGCACACCGGTAGGGCCGCTCCCTGACGGCACCCGGCTGCGTGTGGTGCAGCTGCTCGCGACTGGTACGAACGGTGGCGCACAAGAGAGTGTGGTGAGCACCGTGCTCCGCCTCGACCCATCACGCCATGAGACACATGTGATCTCGCTCTCACACGGCAGCACCATGGCGCGCCTGCAACGCCTGGGCTTCGCGACCGAGGTGATCGAGGAGCCAAGCGACCAGCGCTCTGCGGAACTCCTGGCTGATCGACTCATCGCGCTCAACGCGCAGGTGCTTCACGCCCACATGTATCGCGCCGAGGTGGTGGGCGTCGCTGCGCTCGACATGGTGGAGCAGCGCACCGGACACCGCCCCTACATGGTCTCGACGGTGCATTCGAGCCGCTTCCGCTCCCCCGACGACCGCGAGCTGCTGGAGCGCATCACCCCCAAGATCAATCGCCTCATTGCGGTGAGTGACGCCATCGTCGAGAAGCTGGTCGCCGAGGGGCGCGACACCACGGCAATCAGCCGCATCTATAACGGCGTCGACTTGGAGCGCTTTGATGAGGCCACCGGCGGCGAGGCGATTCGTGCGGAGTTCGGGATCCCTGCCAACGCCCCACTCGCCGTGGTGGTGGGGCGCCTTGAGCCTGAGAAGGGGCACCCAACGCTCATTGAGGCCTGGCCGGTGGTGCACCACCACTTCACATCGGCGCACCTCCTGGTTGTCGGCGAGGGCTCTGAGCGTGATCGCCTTGAGGGCCTCGCCGCCGCGCACCTGCGCGCTGAAATCTGCTGCGCCAGCGTGCACTTCCTGGGGCGCCGTGAAGATGTGCCGCAGATCCTTGCCGCCGCAGATGTGGTGGTTATGCCGAGCTATCGCGAGGCGCAAGGGCTGGCGATCGTCGAAGCACTCGCCGCTAATCGACCAGTAATTGCCAGCAACGTTGGTGGCATCCCCGAGATGATTCACTCCGGCGAGAACGGCATCCTCGTCCCCTCGCAAGATCCATCCGCACTTGCGTCGGCAATTGCACTACTCTTCCGAGATAGAGCACTCGCCGAGAAACTCGCAAACGCCGGACATGAGTTGGTCCACGCAAAGTTCTGCGTTGACGACATGTTGCGCGACATCGAGGCGATCTATCTGCTTACCGTCGGTGGGCCAGCGAGTGATGTGCCAGATCGAACTGGCGTGAACGGAGGTTCGCAATGAGCACCAAGTTGAAGGCGCAACCAGCGATCATCACATCGCGCTATTGGCTCGTGCTGAGCATCGTTTCGGGTGTCGTTGCCCTCTTGCCACTCGCGGTAGTGCTGATGAACTTCGCCGCTAATCCATCAAGCAATCCGTTTGACGAAAGCGGCTACGGTGCAGCGATCTGGGGTCTCTTTATCTCTGTACCAACAGGCGGCATCATCTTTGCTGTTGGGGCGTTGGGAGCTGTCGCAATCGAGTGGATCGTCGCGCTCCGGCGCAACCGTTCGCGCTAGCTGCGCACCGCGCTCCAATAGCGCTCAACTGCACCACCGCGACCACTCTGCAGCGCAACCGTTGCACCTTGCGTTCGCACGGCGTCGGCCATCTTCTCAACGGAGCCGAAGAGGTGTGGCACCTGTGATTCGTATTGCGCAATCCCCTGCACCTTCTGCTCGAGCACGTCGGTGATGTCGGCGATCTCTGGCGTAAGCCGAATGCCGGCTGGAAGCCCAGCGGTGTAGTTCGCGGGCAAGCCCGCCGACGGATCAAACTGCTGCCAGTAGGCGTACGGGGAATCTTCGTAGAAGGCGACCTTGTCGCTCCAGTCAATGCCAGGCATCGTCCAGGCTTGCGCATCGCCGAGCAGTGCGGCCCCTACGCGGCGGCAGAGCTGGTGATCAACGTGTGAGCCGATGCCGAGCGGGAAGTAAACGCGCTGCGGCTCTAGTCGCGCGATCTCTTTACGCAGCAGATCAATCGGTGCAGCGTCGTTCTCGCGCACGGTGCCAAGGAGCTGCTCATCGCCCTCATAGCCGCGGAAGACGGCGTCGGGAAGATCAAGGAAGACCACGGCCGCTTCAGCAAAGAGTGCGTAACGCTCATCCTCCTGGCGTCGCTGCGCCATCGTTTCGCCTGCGGCAGCGGCAACGGCAACGGCACCAGGATCGATGACGCCCTGCCCATTGCTCGTGTCGCGGGTGCGCCCACCTGGCAGTGAGGTGGCGCTGATGTCGGCGCGGCGGTACCACGACGCGCGCTGCCAGAACTCCTTGGCGCTCTCGTCGGCTTCGCGCTGCGTCTGCTTCAGGCGGGCCGGCTCGGCCTGCCATGGGGCAAGTGCGTCGGCGGTTTCACCAGGCACGGCGTTGTCGGCGGCAATGGAGCCGCTGTCGAACGCCTGCGTTGCGGGCCAGATCGCCTTGCCGCCAAAGCCGAGCGCCTGTCGCTGGTACGAGGTGAGGCGATCCAGATCGCCGTGTCCGGAGTAGACGCTCAGGATGATCACGTTCTGTCCGAGCTCGCGAAGGTTGGCAATCAGTCCGCCACAGGAGAGTGCCGCGTCGTCGGGATGGGGCGAAACGAAGATGTGGCTCACGCGCGATGGCCCGTCGTTACGGGGTGGCGCTGGTCGACGGTGAGGCGCTCGGTGATGCTGATGGCGCCGGCGTGGCGGTGAGGAACTTATTCACCGAGGCGGCGAATCCGTCGGGGCCCGAGATGAGCGCGTAGGCGATCACGCTACCAATGACCAGGTAGGTGAAGGTGACGAAGCGACGGGCGCCGCGGTCGCGCGGAGCGACCTTCGGGGCGACTGGCTGGGAGCCGTTCTCTGTCATGCGCCGATTCTAGCGGGAGAGTTAGCGAAGGGTCGCGTACCCCGTGAGCTCAACATAGGAGCGCCCCGTGATTGGGCGCCCGGCAAGGCTCCCCGCGACCGAGTTCGCTCCCTCCCAATAAATGACCCCGGTGGTCTCGAGGGTGTTGAGCTCCTGGTCGGCCAGTTCGGGGGTGACGGTCACGTCGAGGCCAATCTGGGCAATCTGCACCCGCCAGCCCGAAGGCCAGGTCGCCCCGGTGCGCGGGCTGGTCCAGGAGCCACGTGCGGTCAGGGCAATCTGATCGCCCTCAATGTGCTGCACCACGCCGTTGGCCCCAACCCAGGTGCCATACACGAGCGGGAAGCTCCCATCCTTGGCGCGAACGAAGGAGAGCATCAGGTCGCTCCCATCGCTCAGGTTTAGCGCAAACCAATCCCAACCACCGCCACCAATGGCAATGAAGTCGCCCCACTGATGGTCAAACCAAGAGCTCCCCGTCACGGCAAGCGTCTCGCCACCAATCGTCAGCGTGCCTCCAGTTGGCATGCGCGTGCGCGAGTAGTAGTACGAGCCACCCGCATCGGCGAAAGCGACCCAGCCATCGGTGTCGTGCAACACGGGGGCACGACCTGCGCCCAACTGCAACATCAAACCGTTGCCGCCAATCTCCATGCCGCCATCCGGCAGCACCAGCATCACCCACGGATCGCGGCCGAGCGTTGCGGGGTCAAGCGGATTGGCCCCGGTGATAGCGAACGCAGCGCTCACCGCGCGCGACATGATCGGCGCGATGTACACCTGCGGGCCTACCTCAACACGTTGGTCATAGCTAAATGAACCTGCGCGTTCACCGCGCGGCTTTTCGGTAATGGCAATGTGCGACGCCCACGTGACCGGGAACTGCCCACGCTTCGCGCGAAAGACCACCGCTTCGTAGCCAAACTCGCGCGCGCCATCGATCGTTGCCAGGTGACCAGTGACGTACCACCACTCGGTCAGTCGATCGTGTGGCGCATCATCTGCCGGGAGCGAGACAGCGATCGGATCCATCGCACTCGGTCGTGGCGTTGGCTTCTCAAACGGCGCACCGGTTGGGGCGGGAGAGTTCGCCAGCAGCGGACCAGAGCAAGCCCCCACAAGAACCACACTCAGCAGGAGCAGAACACCACGTCGCATCATCGTCGCTCCGCCTCTGCTTCGGTAGCGATGCGACCGGCGAGGAGTCGCTCCATCCATTTTGGTGCCCACCAGTTCTTATCGCCAAGCAGCCGCATCGTTGCTGGAACAAGCAGTGCGCGAACAATCGTTGCGTCAAGTGCCACCGCAATCGCCACACCAACACCGAGCGCCTTGATCAGAACAATTTCAGCGAAGACGAATGAACCGGCAACCACCACAACGATGAGTGCAGCGCTGGTGACAATGCGCCCACTACGCTCCAGCCCACCAGCAACTGCTGCGGCGTTATCACCGGTGCGATCGTAGATCTCGCGCATGCGCGTAAGCAGGAACACTTCATAATCCATAGAGAGGCCAAAGAGCACGCAGAACAAGATCACGGGAATCGTTGTTTCGACGAATCCGAGTGGCGCAAAGCCGAGCAGCGCCGAGAGATTACCGTCTTGGAAGATCCAGACCAGTGCACCGAAGCTCGCCAGAATCGAGAGCGTATTCATGAAGACCGCCTTGATCGGCAGAACGATTGAACGTAATAGCACGGCGAGAATGATGAGCGTGGCAAGAATGACTACGAGTGCGCTGCGCGGGAACTCCGACGAGATGGTGTCCACGACGTCGACAATCTCGGCAGCACCACCACCAACGAGCGTTGTGAGCCCGGCCGGCGGCGTAAGTGCAGTTACCTCTCCGGCGCCGACGGCGTCGGGTGTTGCGGCGCGTAGTTCTGCAACGAGTGCACGCGTGTCGGGGCGGTTCGGGCCCTGTGCTGGCGTAATGGTGACGGCGGTGAGATCGCCACTCGTTGTGACCGAGAGCAGCTGCTGGACGTAGCGGTCAGGTGGCGCACCCGTTGGTGAGTCGTAGAGCAGCTGGTACTGCGCCAGCGTCAAGCGCTCATCAATAGAGACGATCGAATCAACGCGCGCCACGCGCGGATCAGCCTCTAGCGCACGCACCCAATTAAAGAGGAGCGCGATGTTCTCTGGCGTTGTTGTATCGCCGTTCGTGCGCACCGCAACGGTCATCGGCGAGAATTCGCCCTCGCCGAACGAGCGGGTCAGCGCGTCGAGCGCCTGGCGACTCGGCACGCGCTCCGGAAGGATGCTGCCGTCGGGGGCGTTGAACTTCACGCCAAGCCACGGCGAACCGAGCGCGACCAATAGCACCAGCGTTGGTACGGCAACGGCGAGGGGGCGGCGCATGACCCCACGCGCGAGGCGTGCCCAGCGACCCTGCTCACTCGGCTCCTCGTAGGTCACCTTGCGCACGGCAAGGCGGTCCACCCGTGCTCCGAGCACGCCCAAGAGCGCGGGGAGGAGGGTGAGGCTGGCAATCACGGCGAGCGCCACGGTGATGGCGCCGGCGATGCCAATCGAGCGCAAGATGGCGAAGTCGAAGAGCACCAGGCCCACCAGGCCGAGCATCACCGTGACCCCACTAAAGAAGACGGCGCGACCGGCGGTTGCCACGGTGCGCTGCACCGCAGTCGCAACACGATCAGCGCGTCGCGCGCTGCCACGACCGAGCTCCTCACGGAATCGCGAAACCATGAGCAGCGAATAGTCGACACCAAGGCCGAGGCCGAGCAGCGTGGTGAGGTTCAACACGAAGACGCTCATGCGTGTCACCTGTGCCACGCCAAAGATCGCGGCGAGTGCAATCAGTACCGCGGCACCACCAACGGCAAGCGGCAGCCCCGCCGCAACAGCTGAGCCAAAGACCAAGAGCAACACGATCGCGGCGAGCGGCAAGCTGATTAACTCGCTGCGACGCAGGTCACTCTCCGACACACTCTGAATATCGGCGTAGAAGGCAGGGCCGCCAGCAATCTGCACGGTGAGCCCATCAACGGCAACGATCGCTGCGGCAACACCATCAAGCGCCTCAGGTGAATCGTCGGGCTTCAGATCTAAGAAGACGATGTCGTAGACGATGCCGTTATCAACGCTCACCTGCGATGGTGCGATCAGGTGTGAGCGAATCGCAACGACGTGTGGCGCCTGCGTAACACCGGCAACGGCGCGCGCGGCGGCAGATTCAAACTCCAGCGAACCAGGCACCATGCTCTCAGAAGAGATCGCCAGCACCAACGCCGATGGTGGTGCGCCGAGCTCTTGCTCGAGCAACGTGCGAGCGCGTGCAGATTCCAGCGTTGGTAGGTCAAACCCACCAGCCTGCAGTGCACCGGGCGCTTGTGGTGCAAACGGCAGCGCAAGCAGCAGCACACCAAGCCAGACGCTGATCACGGCGCGCCGATGCGCATGCATGAAGACACCGAGTCGTTCAAACGGCGGCAGTCGTCGCGCAGCCATGATCAGTGCCCTGCTGCGAGACGTTCGGCGAGAAACTCCGGAAGTCCGGCTGCGCGCACCAGTGACTGCGTTCGCGCAACGTCGTACGCAACACGTCGCCACTGCACGGTGCCGAGTGCACCAATCGCTGAACCGTCGTCGCTGCGATCCCAGAGCACCCAACTCGCGCGTACGTCGCCGTCGCGCGGCTGGCCGACAGAGCCAACGTTAATCAGTGACGGTGAGAGGAGTGGTTGCGCGCGTCCATCAATGTCGATCAGGCTTGGTTGGCCGCCGCGGAGTGCCCAGTACGCGGGAACGTGCGTGTGGCCGTGAAAGAGCACCGGCGTGGAGAGCGAGAGCAGATTGTCACGCGCACCCACAGCATCAATGACGTATTCGCCGAGCGGCTCGCGAGGACTGCCGTGCACCAACGTGGCGGCACCCATCTCACTGATCTTCGGCAGCGCATGGAGCCATGAGGCACTCTCGGGGGTGAGGTGTGTCGCCGTCCACTTCACCGCAGCGGCTGCGGCGGGGTTGAACCACTTCACATCAAGCTCACCAAGCACCGCGGCATCGTGATTCCCCATCACGCCCACCGCGCCCCGGTCGCGAAGCAGTGCAACAACCTCGTTCGGTTCAGCGTTATAACCCACGATGTCGCCGGTGTGCCAGAGAGCCGCATCAGGGGCGACGGCGTTGATGTCAGCCAGTACCGCCTGTAGCGCGGCAAGGTTGGCGTGAATGTCGCTAACGATCGCGATCTTCACAACAACTTACCCGCGTCGATCGCGCCAAGCGCGCAACCGAGCGAGGATTCCGAGTCGCCACGCGCCGATCAGGATCAGCGCTGGAACGCCAACGACCAAGAGCAGCGTGTCGAGCGGCTTGAGCCACTCTTTGACCTGCTCCCAGTTCTGGCCGAGCGCAGCGCCACCGCCGATGAGGGCACTGTTCCATACAAGTGAGCCGATGGCGCTATAGAGAAGGAAGCGGCCGAGTGGCATGCGTGCGATGCCAGCCGGGAACGAGATGGCGGTGCGCAGCAGTGGAATGAAGCGGCTCCAGAAGACAATCTTGCCACCGTGTCGCGCGAAGAAGGCGTCGGCACGATCGAGGTCGGCAGGGTCGATGCGCACGATGCGACCGAAGCGGTTCAGCAGCGGCCGGCCACCATATGCGCCAATGGCGTAGGCGCCCCAGGTGCCGACCAGGCCACCCAGAGTGGCCGCGGCAATGGTGGGGAGCAGGAGCCAGCGCCCCCCGGTGAGCGGCTCGACCGCCGTGGGGTCAGCCACCAGGAAGCCGGCGAAGGGGAGGATGAACTCGCTCGGCACGGGGAAGCTGGAGGCATCGACCGCCATGGCGATCGCCACGCCGAGGTAGCCCACCGCCTCATACATGCTCGTAATCAGGGGGATCAGGACCTCGTCTAGCCAACTCAACATGCCCTGATCGTGCCAGAGATCCGCCCGCTATGATTGGGGCATGGATATGTTCACGCTCCCGTTCCTTCACCCAGCCGAGTTCTTCATCTCGCTGGCGATCGGTGGCGGCTTCGTTTACATCTTCCAGAAGGCCGCCATGAGCTCTGAGCAGCGTGAAACCGCATGGGTTCGCCGCTTCGTGACCGGCCCCAATAGCAAGGTGCTGTGGGGCGTCGCCTGGCTCGTTTGGGCGGTCGGCTTCGGACTCCTCCTTGGCACCTTTACCGACAAGACCGCCGAGTCGCCCTATGGCGCGGTCGGCCTCGTCGCCCTCTTCTCGGGATTCTTCGTGATGATGGGCTTCATCTGGGCAACGATCGGCGAATAGGCACCATGTTGCACCGCCTACCTGCCGCCGTGATGGCGGCCCTTTTTATCTTCGGCGCAATCGCCGCACCCGCACCCGCACGCGCCACATCAACACAAACAACAGCCGCACCTGAGCCATTCGACTCACTCACCGTTCGCTTCGCCTACAACACCACCGTCGGAACGGCGGTGAGCGACGACGGCAAGACCCGTCAGATCGACCTAAAGCCCGGACAAGATGCAGAGATAGCACTTGCCGCGTGGGAGCAGGCACCCGGTGTCGTTGGTGTCATCCCCGACATTCAGGCGTTCACGCTAATTGATCCAATTGATCCGTTTTACGCATCACAGTGGGATATGCACGTGCCAACAACAGGGAAAGAGGGCGCTGCGAACGCTGCGGCTGCATGGAGCGCAACTACTGGTGCCGGAGTTGTTGTTGCCGTTCTCGATACTGGTCAAATCAATCACCCCGATCTGATTGCGAACACACCAGAGGGCTGGGGCGTAGACATGATTGAAAACACCTACATCTCACGAGACAACGACGGTCGCGATATGAATCCTATTGATGAAGGAACTTGGACTTACTACCAAAATCCGAACACTGGCAGAGAGTACTGGAGCTACTCTTCATGGCACGGCACACATGTTGCGGGAACCATTGGTGCGGCACAGAACAACATCGGCATCAGTGGCGTTGCTCCAAGTGTGTCGATTCAACATGTGCGCGTGCTTGGTCGCGGCGGCGGCGGGTCATTTAATGATGTGATTGATGGAATTCGCTGGGCCGCCGGCCTCACCACAACATGGGACGGCCAGCAGTGGAGCAACTATGGCCTTACCGTTAATGCGCATCCGGCTGACATTATCAATATGTCGCTCGGTGGCGGAGGCGCGTGCTTTTCAACGCTGCAAGATGCGATCTCGCAAGCACGAGCTGCTGGAACGGTTGTTGTGACAGCAGCGGGGAATAACACCGCTGATGCAGCAAACTTCACACCAGCAAATTGCAACGACACAGTGACGGTCGCAGCGACAGGCCGCGCTGGCGGGCTCGCTGGCTACTCTAACTTCGGAAGCAGCATTGACATCGCTGCACCAGGTGGTGACATGCCGCGCGATTCAGGCATCCTCTCGACCGTTGCCACAGGTGCAACAACCGCGACCGGCTACGGCTATGCGAACTACAATGGCACGAGCATGGCGGCACCGCACGTTGCTGGCGTTGCAGCTCTTGTTGCAAGTCTTCACCCAACATGGGGCCCAACAGAAATTGAAGCGGCAATCTACGCGGGCGCTCGGCCATTCCCAGCCGACTCGCTTCGGCCTTGTGTCACCACGAGCGAGACACCAACAGACAGCCAACGCCGCTGTGGTGTTGGGCTCCTTGATGCTGTTGGTGCGCTCAACATGGCGCAACCAACGCTGACCATCACTGCGCCAGATCGCCTTGCGGCTGGTGAGACCGCAACCGTCTCGGCAGCGAGTGATCTGCCTGGCATCGTCACGCTGGCGGTCGCCAGTTCGACCGCGGCAAACTGCACACTCAATGGCACGACGCTCACTGCCACCCAGACAGGAACCTGCACCCTCAACGCCGCAACACCAGCTACCGCCGACCACCTAGCGGCAAGTGCAACGTTCCATGTGACGGTCACCGGCACGCCGCAATCTCTCAGCTTTGGGGTTGGCCCAATGCTTACAGAAGTGGATGTTCCGTTCGGCACCGCTCCACCGGAACTCACCGCCACCGCCAGCTCGGGCCTCCCTGTGAGCTATGAGATCAGCTCGCCGACCATTTGCGAGGCGCTGGCCCCAGATAGCCTCGTGAGCGCCTGGCGCTTACGTCTACTCAACGTGGGTACCTGTACAGTGCGCGCCACCCAGGCGGGAAACCCCGTTTATGAACGCGCCCCCTCGGTCGAGCGCAGCTTCACCATCGTGCAGGGGAGCCAAACGATTGGACTTGGGATCCTGGCTGATCGCACCTTTGACCCAACCGTTTTGCAGGCCCTGCCACGCTATTCCAGCGCCAGCCTGCCACTCAACTACTCAGGCCTCTCGAGCAGCGTGTGCAATCCAGAATTCAACGGCGCTGGTTTCGAATTGCGCGTCTTTAGGCCAGGCACCTGCACGATTCGCGCCGAGCAAGAGGGAACGAGCACCTATCGTGCGGCCGATCCTGTGACGCGCA
>JBIIRA010000013.1:0-20810 GCA_044341795.1 Candidatus Limnocylindrus sp. | reverse complement strand
CGGGAACCATCTACAACATTGCCGTTGACGCTGGCGTTGTCTACGTGGGTGGTAAGTACACCGTCGACACGGGCACTGTTGACTGCGACAACCTTTCCACGTTCACCACTGCCACGAGCACCTGGTCAGGATTCGGCACCTGCCCAAGCAACCAGCTCATTGACCCCACGAAGACCGTCTACACCGTGGAGAAGATCCCAGGCGGACCGCTCTACGTTGGCGGTAACTTCTTGAATGCCGACGGCGACGGCAACTTTGACTTCGGCATCTACGGCACCTACAGCGGGAGCGCGTGGTCCTGGAGCGGTCTCGGTGATAACGGCGCAGGTGGCCCAGCGCTCAGTGACTTCGTTTCAAATGTTGTGGCGCACCCAGCTGGTGGCGTACTTGTGGTTGGCAACTTTGGTTCTGCTGGTGGCGCAACTGGCGCGAATTCCTTGGCGCGCTTCGACGACACGCAGACACCCAATTGGTATGCGCAAGACACCCCGTCCGTGACCTTCTACGGCGCACTGAACACGGGCACCGAACTCTACGTCTCTGGTTGGCAGGGCGCCTACCTGCGAACTGGTGGAAACTCGTGGCGCGCACTCTGCACGGCTGAACTTGGTACAGCAACCGCGACGTGGGGGTCACTGGCAACGACTTCCAGCGGCCTTCTGCTGGTGGGCGGAAATGGACTCTATGCCTGCGATACAACAGATGGTGGCTCAGCGACGCTTGTGCCCAACGGTGGAACGGTACGTGCGCTGGCAACCTATCGCGGTGCAACCATTGTTGGCGCCAGCACCATCCTCGGTGGAGGTACTGACTTCATCGCCGTACTGGGCGAGGTCCTCCCTTCGACCAACGGCAACAGCCGCCAGGCCACTGACATGGTGATCCTGCTCGCCACGCTGACCGCCCTCACGGCGCTCGCCGGCACCCAGCTCCTCCGCCGCGCCTAACCGCGCCCCCTACCCCGCTACACTCCCCCCTATGAGTAAGCAGCCGATCCGCGCCTATTCGGGGATCCAGCCGAGCGGGGCGCCGCACCTGGGGAACGACCTGGGCGCCATCCGCAATTACGTGGCGCTGCAAGAGAACTACGAGTCCATCTACTGCATCGTTGATTACCACGCCCTTACCAGCGTGCACGACGGCGAGAAGCTCCGACGCCAGACGCGCGAGATGGCCGCGGCGCTCATTGCCCTGGGCCTCGACCCGAACAAGTGCACCCTCTTTGTGCAGAGCCATCGCCCCGAGGTGCAGGAGCTCGCCTGGATCCTGATGACCGTGACGCCGGTGAGCTGGGTCGAGCGGACTCCCACCTATAAGGAGAAGAAGCTGCAGCAGGCCGACGACATCAACCACGGCCTGCTCACCTACCCGATCCTGCAGGCGGCCGACATTCTGCTGCCGAAGGCGAGCGTGGTGCCGGTGGGCAAGGATCAGGCCGCGCACCTGGAGCTGAGCCGCGAGATCGCGCGCTCGTTCAACAACAAGTTCGGCGAGACCTTCCCCGAGCCCGAGGCTGTCTTCACCACGTCACCAGTTGTATTGGGCACCGACGGCGAGAAGAAGATGAGCAAGTCGATCGGCAACACCATCGACATCCTGAGCGACCCAGAGACAATCAAGAAGCAGGTGATGGGCTCGGTGACCGACACCAAGCGCCCACTCAAGAGCGACCCGGGGCACCCCGAGGCGTGCAACGTGTGCCAGCTACACAAGCTGGTGAGCGCCAACTACGAAGAGCTCTGGCAGAACGAGCGCGCCGCCCTCACCGGCTGCGCCGACATGAAGCGCCTGCTGGCCGAGCGCCTGATCGCCCACTACGCCCCCGCCCGCGAGCGCTACAACGAGCTCCTCGCCTTGCCTCATGAAATCGACAACATCCTCGGCGACGGCGCCGCCCGCCTCTTGCCCATCGTCACCGAGACGATGCGTGAAGTGAAGGAGAAGGTTGGGCTCCGATAATCACGCCAAACAGATGGCACGCGGTCGTCTAGAATCTCGGCATGGCTAAGCATCAACCATTCAGGATTGCATCGCTCTTTTCCGGCGCCGGAGGTCTAGACCTTGGGTTTGAGCAAGCCGCCGATGGAAATGCTTTTCATGTGGTCTGGGCCAATGAATATGACAAGTCCATCACGCCAACGTTCCGCAAAAACTTCCCGAACACGAGGCTCGTTGAGGGCAGTATTGCAAATCTCACGTCTGATGACCTCGACGATGGGGTACACAGTTTGCTTCCGTCAGCTGGGCCGCAAGGCGCAATCGCTGGGCTGCTAGGCGGACCACCATGCCAGAGCTGGTCTGAAGCTGGAGCACGCAGAGGATCTGAAGACCCTCGGGGTCAGCTCTTCTTCGAATACATCCGGATTCTCCGCCTGCTAAAGCCCGCTTTTTTTCTTGCGGAAAATGTTTCAGGCATTCTCTTTGACCGGCACAAAGAAGCACTCGGCCGAATCCTTGAGGAATTCAGAATCTCTGGATACAACGTCTACTATTCCAAGTTAAACGCCGTGGATTATGAGGTCCCAGAAGATCGAGAGCGTGTAATCTTCCTAGGCTTTAGGTCCGATCTTCCACTCAGCGAGCCTTTCGTTTTCCCGAAACCTGTGAGCCGGAAGAAGACGCTTGAGGAGATTCGAAAATGGTCAAAAACTGCACAACCATTTGACTCTAAGAAGCGCGAAAAAAAGCAGAATGAATGGATGGAAGGTGGCTTCTCTCCTATTTTCCTTTCTAGGAACAGGGTTCGCAACTGGGATGAACCTTCATTCACTGTGCAAGCCACAGCTCGACACGCTCCCATTCACCCGAATGCGGGAAAAATGGTCAAAGTAGCCACCGACAAATTCCAATTCGCACCGGGTTCCGAAACGAAGGGACTAGTGCGCCGTTTGACCGTAAGGGAGGCTGCAGAAGTCCAAACTTTTCCGGCTGACTTCACCTTTGAATACACAAACATAGTTAACGGATACAAGATGGTAGGCAATGCTGTTCCCGTGCGATTTGCCCAACATCTGGCGGAAGCGATACATAAGTACATTGGTGAATTGACCCCTAAGGACGTGGCGTCAAGCTCGCAGGTTAAGCCTGGGAAAATGCCAATTCGCTACTAATTCTTTTTATATAAAGATATCGTGCTGATGGATGTGGCTTGGTAGACCTTCTGACTGAACATCAAATTTTAGCGAGGCTTCGACTCGGCTACTTGCGTTATGAAGCCGGAAGTTGAATTGATAACCTTCGTTCATGCGCACATTTAGCGAATACTGACTCCCATCGATGCTATCGATTCCTAGTATTTGCGTTGGAAGTTTTGTTCTACTTGTGCCTAGCGATTTCTGTGTATTGAATGCGTACAGTCGGACTAGATCTCGTTCTGAAATAACCTTCCAAAAATCTTTTTGACCAATGATGTATTGGCAAAGAGCTTTTGCGGCCTGCCTACTAGTAGGATCATCGCCACCCGCAACTCGGAGAAGTTCAGTTTTCCAGGCGTCGAGGACAGGCATGTAATAACGCTCCTGATATCTGTCTAATTCGCTCCACTTTTTTGTCGCTGATGATTGCTTCCGAATATCAGCAAGCTCACTGAATATTGGACGGACAGCCGCCCAGTATGCGTCGCTACACCCGGCGCCAAGGCCCCACTTCTTAACGAAATCGATCTTTCCAGAAAGTCGAGGGTGTTTGAATGCCTCATGGTTTGTCTTACACGAGATTCCAATACTTCGATCGTTAGTCTTCAAAAGAACATCTCGGACATCGCCGTGAGCTCCTGCGGCATCAGACGATAACGTGACGGATCCTGCCGCGTCTGGGCGCAGACTTTCTCTTTCAGCAACATACGCCACAGATTTTTCAGCACAGGTCCGAAACAGCTTCTGCTTTGCGGGATCGAGCCCATCAAAACAACTGGCTGCATATCGAGTTCCTTCACTATCCACGATTTTGACGGCTAGTAGCTGGCTCGTAGCTTCTGCTACGGCCCACTCAAACCCCTTTCCGTGTTGAACCTGGGTCGCCATGGTGTTCAGCCCCACCCTTTCATCTACGCACTGATAGATCTCTCTCACGCTTACTCATATCAGTATCGAAGGACTCCAAGGAGCTCTTTTGCTAGAGCTTCTTGTCGAGATACGACCCGCTCGAGATAACTGCCGCCGTTAACGATTTCAGCTGATTCTCCAGCGTTTGGCACATCAACTAGCCGACCGACCCGAACAACAAACTCTTTTTCTTCTTGAGTTAGACCATTGATAAATAAGGCGAGACTTGATTTACCTTTCTTCCGATTCAAACCACTTTCCAGCAAGCATAAGTTGCCCAATCGATGTGGCGATAGAGTTTCACTCCCAGCCACGTCATCTTTAAAAACGTCTGACGCAAGAGCCTGAATGTGGTCAACATCAAAATACCACTGCGCTTGCTCAGAAGTAGGCACGTGCTTGCTGCTTATCACGCGCAAAAGAAATTGTTTTAGTGGTTCCTGAGTAATCGGTCGCTTTTTCTTTACATTGGATGCGTCCTCTTGCAACCACGTTTCTAGCGCACGAATTAACTGCTCACGAGGTGGTTTTATGCGAAAGAACACTGGGACGCCATCATGATCGAGCTCATGCGCCCGCTCATGGGCAAGGGCGTCTCCCGGACCTCGGAATGGCTCCACCAGTAGGTCAAGCACATACCGCGCGTTAATTGCCTCAAGCAATGAAGGATTGTCGATTCGGCGTTCGGCCCGAACCTCGCGCGCTAACCACGAAAGAAGTGAAACGATTTGAAGGTCTGGATGGGGCAACAGACTTGCCCGATCTCGCAGCTGAAGCGCTGCCAGTATACGAAGCGACTTACTTAAAGTTCGACATGCAAGATCAAGATGCTCATAGAAATCTGCCATGGCACGTTGTCCGTATCCTTTAATCCTCTCAGGCAGTTGCTCTGCAGATTTTCGAGCAAGATCTAGATCGAAATAAAGTAATGCGATGGAGAAGACATAAGTCTGCTCTTTTGGGTGCACAACTTGCGAAAAAAGATCGCTATACTTTCTTGCAAAGATGTGTCCCATGGTGTTTAAGTACTCAAACAGATTCACCGAGGTCACTGGACCTTCCTCTTGATATTGCAGACCTTGCTTACGCATAGCCGACATGCGCTCTTCCTGTTCATCTAGTATTTCCTGGCTCGGATTCGATATGGCAGTCCTTGCCCAGCGTGCTGCCCACACTTGGTACTTTGTCAGAGGAACGCCTTGCTCATTCAACTTCACAAAGATTTCATCAAGGTCAGAATCAGGACCAGTATAAATAAGCACAGGTAAACTCATGTTTGAAACATTGACCGCGTTCTCGATTGTTCGTATTACTCGCTCTGCGCAATTTGCAATCGTGGGGCTGGACTGATTCAATCCGGGAAACTCTTGAGCTAATCTGCTTAGAAGCCCCATGTTGTGGTAGCTGTCGCTCGATGTTGATTTGTTCTCAAGTAACCATTTAATCAAGACTTGTGTAATTTTCTCTGCTGAGATGGAGATGCTAGGCGAATCTTTTTCAATTGCGGCCCAAAGGGTCGTAATTGATGCACTGATGTTTATGCTTGACGAAAGTGCGGATGCGGTGAGGAGTTCAAGATCAGATTCAGCATGAACCTTAAGTGTCGCTGACCGTTGCTGTCCATCTACTAGCAAGTAACTATTTTGGTCTTGAGGGTCTCGCCACATTAAGAGTGACCCGATCGGAAAACCTTCCAGCACGCTCTTGATTAGCGCTTCGCGCTTTGCTTGATTCCACACAAGCGGTCTTTGGAAATTTGGAATGCGAACAAGAGCGCTTTCGGTGTTCTGCCCAGGGGAATTGCTAGGGCTAAGCCGGGACACCAAATCTCTAACAGTCCAGACTTCCGTTTTCGTCTCGCCAGGCATGCTTGGACTCCTAACAGGCATATCGCCTTCGCCTTGGGTGGAATCACCGTGGCGGGCTACGCCAGGATAGCCCTACCTGAGGAGGTTTCAATTCCCTCTAGGTAAAGGTTGCAGGGTGAGCCATAGGCGCCTAGGGCTCTGAACCGCACAACTTGCCCTATTGGTACCGCGTCTCCAGGTAGGCGCTCGCCACGGCCGCGTCGATGGTGGCGGGTACGGGCACCACGCAGCTGGTGGCGGTCACGGTGCCGCGGGCAACGGCCTCCAGGCAGCGGGCCTGCAGGGCGAAGCCGAGGTCCATGGCTTCAATGGAGTTGCCGATTGGGCGAGGGCCGGCGAGGTTGAACATGTGGCCGCGGGCGACCAGGTGCACGGCGCTGCCGTTTTTGAGGCGAAGCGTAAGGAGCTCGTCGGCGTACTCCTCTTGGCTCGCCACCTCGGGTGAGGCGAGCATGCCCGCCACGTCGATCTCTTCGGGGAAGTGTCCGGCGTTCGCCAGATATGGCCGGCTACAGCTTGACGATCTTCTCGATGAACACTGGCCGGGCATAGAATGCGCGGCTAATGCTGCCGTGGCCTGCCCCTTTGGTTCTCGGTTGAACATAGGTCCCCATGCTTCCGCTGAGAGCGCCGAAGCCCTGAGAGGGGTCTTTCAAGCATCTTCGAACCTCTTCATAGTCTCGTCGAACCTGATCAAACAGCTCGCCCTCAAGGTTGAGCTCGTTGACTGAATGCACAACACTTGGATCGTCAACGTCACTACCGACAATTCGGGCAACGACAATGGCTTTCTGCAGCTTCGAGAGCAGGTGGCTTTGCTCAAATGGGGTGCGAGCAACGTCCACCGCATCGATCATGGTGATGGCCATGGTCTCCTTCACCCTGAGCTTGCCCGTTGCCATTTGAACGAGTGGGATCACCTTTAGTTCCCAACTACCGAAATCGGGAGACTGGTCACTGTTAGGCGCCAATCCTAGGTAGTGCTCAAAGACATGACCGGCCCAGCCCTTATTCACGTTGCCAGTGGCGCCTCGTACCTCTACGCCAAGATCGGCGGCAAGTTCGTGCACATTTTTGCCGATGAGCCTTCTGAGTTTGGTGAGTGCGGCGCTTCGTTCCAGGTTACTTGCCTCCTGAGAGCGGCAGCTTCAGATCTTTGAACTCATCGGCGAGCCGGCGGGCGGCGAGTTTCTCTAAATAGCCTCGATCCAAATCGACTCCAATGAAGCGCCGTCCATGTCGCACGGCGACGACGCCGGTCGTTCCCGACCCACAGAACGGGTCAAGGACAACATCGCCACGATTCGTGCTCGAGAGCACGACGCGCTCCAAGAGCGCTTCAGGCTTCTGTGCTGGGTGCTTTCCGTGGATTTTCTCTTGGCGAGTCGGCGTTGGAATTTGCCAAACGCTCCTCATCTGCTTCCCTGGGCGCTTGATCGCATCAGACGGGAAGGTTCCCTCTTTCATCTCCTTGTAGTGAAAGACATGCTTAGACTTCTTCGAAACACTCGCCCAAATCAAACTTTCATGGCTTGCGGTAAACATTCGGCAGCCAAGGTTCGGTGCGGCATTGGGCTTGAACCAGGCGATGTCGTTCAGGATCCGCCAGCCCTGTACCTGCAGAGCGAACCCGCACGCGTAGATGGAGTGATACGTCCCTGAAATCCAAATTGTGCCGTCGGGGACCAAGACTCTTCGGCACTGCTCGATCCACTCAAAGTGAAACTGGTAATCCTGCTCGGTGCCTTTGCTCTTGTCCCATTCGCCCTTGTTGACACTTACCCGTTTCCCTGCGGAAACCGTCGTTCCCCCATTCGAAAGATTGTAAGGAGGGTCGGCAAAGATCATATGCACGGAAGCATCCGGCAACGTCTTCATGAACGCAACGCTCTCAGCGAGGTAGAGGCGAGCGAGGCCAATCTCCTTAAACGGAGTGACGGTCGTTAGAGGTTTTTGACTTTTCATTGGTTGCAGATTATCACTTTCTGAGCTCAGAAGCCCCTCGCTGCGCTCGATGAGTGCACTCTTGGAGTCGCTCTAGCTCTCCTGTTCCCATGGCAGATCGGCGTGGCCCACATGCCCGTTGCGCGCGGTGCGCTCATAGAGCGGCGTGCGTAGCTCGAGGCGTTCGATCATCGCTGCGGGGCGAAGGTCAAACGTGCGCGCCACCAATTCAGCGAGCTGATCGTCGGGCGCCGTGCCCGTGCCGAACGTGTCCACGGCCAACGCCACTGGCCGCTCTACGCCGATCGCATAGGCGATGGCAATCTCGGCACGCGCCGCACGTTTGCTGCGCGCCAGGTGCAGTGCCGCTTGTCGCGCGGCATATGCCGCCGAGCGATCAACCTTGGTGCCGTCTTTTCCGCTGAAGGCGCCACCGCCATGGTGCGCCACGCCGCCATACGTATCGGCGATCACCTTGCGTCCGGTGAGGCCCGAGTCGGCGAGCGGACCACCCACCACGAACCGTCCCGTTGGATTGATGTGCACCTTCGTGTCGGGCGTCACCCAGCTGCCGAGCGCTTCCCGCGCCAGCGCCTCGAGGGTGCTGCGAACCTCTTCGATCGGCGTCTCCGCGCGATGCTGCGCCGAGACCACGAAGGCCGTTACCTCCTGCGGCGCATCGCCCACGTATCGCACGCTGACCTGCGCCTTGCCGTCGGGTCGCAGCCACGGGATCGCACCGGTGGTGCGCGCGTTCGTGAGGGCACGGGTGAGGCGCTGCGTCAGCACCAGTGGCAGTGGCAGCCCTTCAGGGGTCTCGTTCGTGGCGTAGCCGTAGACGATCCCCTGGTCGCTGGCGCCGAGCACACCGTCGTCGCGCACGACCCCCATGGCGATGTCGCCGCTCTGCGGGTCAATCGTTACGCGCACCTGGCAGGTGTCGGGGTCGATCCCCTCCTCTGCCGACTCGTACCCAATGTCGCGAATGACGCGGCGGACGGTGTCCACGATTTCGGTGTGATTGAGTGGGTCGCGGCTGGCCACCTGGCCAAAGACCCAGACCTCGTTGCCGCTCGCGGCGGCCTCAATGCCGCAGCGCGTGTACGGATCGCGTACCAGGTGTGCATCGAGCAGCGCATCGCTGATCTGATCGCAGAGCTTGTCGGGATGCCCCGTGGTCATGGACTCGCAGGTCACGATCCTGCTGGTGCTTGGCTTTGATGCCATGTTCAGTACCTCCCAGTTCGACCGGCTCGGGCCGGCGCCTGGGGCACGACGCACCGCAGCGCGCCACAGAGGCGCCTGGTCCGCGTCGGACCCGTCCGCATCGCCATATCAGCGTTGGCACCATTTCGGCCCCCGGGTTGGGGATCCGTTGGTTGCCGCACCTTCGTCGAGCTGAATCTCTCCGGTGCTCTCGATGCGCGTCACCACCAAGGTGACTGGGTCAGTTTATCAGGGCTTCTGTGCCAGCGGTGTGGCACGGCGCGTTTTCTTAAAGGCGGACATTGCCAGCGTTGGCACCATTTCGGCCCCCGGGTTGGGGATCCGTTGATTGCCGCACCTTTACGAGGCTCGCCAGCAGTACCAGGCCACCACGCTACGCATGCCAGCGAATTGCTCCCCGAGCGGGCGAAGTTCTTTGGCACTCGTTGGTTCTGCGTTTTGGTGGAGGGCGTCCCAGCCCCGGCGCACGGCAAGGTCGTCGACCGGCCACACATCGAGGCGGTCGAGCTGAAAGATGAGGAACATCTCAGCCGTCCATCGACCAATGCCAAAGAGCGGAATAAGGGACTCGATGATCGCCTCGTCACTCAGATAGGTGAATCGCTTCAGTGGCACCTCGCCCGAGAGGACTCCTGCGGTGAGTTCGTGAATGGTTCGCACCTTGGCTGTGGTGAGGCCGACCGACTGCAACTCACGGGGCGAGAGTGCGTTGACCCGTTGTGGGGTGATGGATCCCGCGCACCGCTCTTGGAGGCGCCGGTAGATGGTCTTCGCCGCCGCCACGCTGACCTGCTGGGCAATCACTGCGCGAACGAGTGACTGGTAGTTGGTCTGCGTGCTCTTCTGCAGGCCAAACGTGCACGGCGCGAGACGCTTGATCGGCTCTGCAAAAGCCGGGTCGGCCGCTGCAATGCGGCGCTTCGCAGCTGCGAGCTCTCGCAATCGCGTCGTGCGAGGCACGCTTACGGGGCGGCGGTGAAGCCGCTCACCAGCACGCCCAACTCGTCGTCGGCCGCCTCGGGGATCGGGTCCGACCAAACGCTCAGCGGCAGGCCCGTGGCCTGATCAAACTCCACGCGGAACGAGGCCTGGTCTTGACGATCCTCGGCAAACTGAAAGAGCTCCTCGGCGTTGACCGGCAGCTGCCTCAGGACATCTGGATCTACCGCACTCCCATCGCTGCTGTAGGTGACCGTTGAGGCGCCGCTCCGTACGCGCACGGTGAAGGGGCCGACGTACCCCACAACACAGAAGCACTGGCGCGAGATAACGAAGTCGTAGTTGGCAGCGCCACTACTCGCCCATGCGGCGCGGGCCTCATCGAGCGCATCAATCTCGCCTGCTGGTGTGGTGCTCGGGGTTACTGAGGCTAATGGGCTCGCGCAGGCAGCGAGGGTGAGGCTAAGGAGTGCGATGGCGATCCAGTTCAAGCGTATGCGCTTCATGGGCTAATTGTACGCCCGCCTGTGCGGTATCGTACCTGGTCTACACAGTGTTTTGAGCAGTTGGAGGGTGCAATGAGCGACGAGGGTTGGCGCGCGTTTCTGGCAGCATCGGGCATTGAGGAGTGGGTGGTGCTGCATGGCGGTCCGACCGCGGTGTATCGCACCTCGTCGCTTGCCGATGCTGCCGCCCTGGCACAGGCAATTGCTGCCGTTCCCGGCCTTAATGGCACCCACGCGCAGATCAACCTGCTCTCTGATCGCGTGACGGTGCGGCTGACGCGTGACCAGTTGGTCATCGAGAAGTCACACATTGAACTTGCGCGTGCGGTTTCTGTGGTGGCGAAGGCACACGGTGCTGTAGCTGACCGGAGTGCGGCGAACGAGGTGCAGGTTGCGATCTCGGCGAAGCCTGACGCGATTGACCTCGGCTTCTGGCGTGCGGTGCTCGGCTATGCGCCGATGCAGAGCGATAACGCGATTGATCCCCTCGGCAATAGCTCCACCGTCTGGATGCAAGATCTCGACGAGGCGAAGCCGTTGCGCCACGCCATGCACATCGATGTTTCGGTGCCGCGCGAACAGGCGGAGGGGCGATTCGCCGCGGCGGTGGCGGCGGGGGGCGTGGTCGTTGACGCGTCGCATGCGCCGTCCTACTGGATTCTGGCGGACCGTTCTGGGAACAAGGTCTGCATCGCCGCCTGGCCTGATGGGGCGGTGGATTTGAGCGAGGAGCGCGCCGACTAACGTGCGTTGGGGCTAAGGGGCGAAGGGTCGCCTATCCTTCTCCGCATGCTTGAAACTATTCCCGTCTGGGCACTGCTCGTGCCAATCACACTCGTCTTCCTCGCCATGGCTCTGCTCCTGCGCTATACAGCGACACAGGTCCGCGGGCGCGCCCAATTGGCTGGAATCACCATGATGGTGCTGATCTACGCCGCCACCAACATCGGCCCAATCGCTACAGTGATCCGCCTTGGCAACGACTACCAGCGGGCGATCCCAGGCGAAGAGGCAATTCGGCTCATCCCGCTTCTGCAACTTGACACTCGGCTCATACTCACCCCCTGGATCCCCGACCAGCTTCTAATCGGATTTGTCTCACTCCTCCCTGTGCTCATCATCTTCCAGCAGCGACTTCGCACCACCTTCTGGATCGTCTTCGCCGCGGTAGCAGTGGGCGTGGAGATCAATGAGGGCTGGGCGAACATGTCGGGGATCACGCCGCCGTTCCGCATTGACATTCATGACGTGGCGCTACGCGGGCTCGGAGTTCTCGCCGCCACCGTCGTCGTGCATCGATCGCGCCAGGCGTTCATTGATCGCGACCTACGTCGTAAACGAGCGAACGCCCCCGTCGCCGCGCACACTGCAAGCCAGGCTCCTGCGGCGGTGGTGATGATTCGACCAGCCACCTTCCAGCCCAACCCGGAGACGGCCGTTGACAATGCCTTCCAGTCGGCGGGCGTTGCCGACGTTGCCGAGCGCCAAACGGTCGCCGCCCAGGCCCAGATTGAGGTTGCCGTGGTTGCGGCCGCCCTCCGCGGCGAGGGGGTCGGGGTCGTCATGTTCGACGACCGCGAGGGGATCGACACCCCTGACTCGGTCTTCCCCAACAACTGGATCTCGACCCACGATGACGGGCGGGTGGTGCTCTACCCAATGGCCGCCCCAAGCCGCCGGCGCGAACGACGGGGCGATGTGGTGGAGGGGCTGCGCGAGCGCTACGGTGTTTCGCAGGTGCTTGACCTGAGCCCCGTTGAACTAGAGGGGCGCTACCTCGAGGGAACGGGCGCCCTAGTGCTCGACCATGTCCATCGCATCGCCTACATGGCCCGCTCGGGCCGCGCCAACGAGGCGGTCCTTGATCAGTGGTGCGAGGCGATGGGCTACACCGCCGAGGTCTTCGACACCGTCGACCAGGCCGGCCAGCCGATTTACCACACGAATGTTGTCCTCTCCATCGCCACCGACTTCGTGGTGGCGGGCCTCGGCAACATCCCCGACCCCGTAGAGCGAGCACGAATTGCCGCTCGGCTGGGCGAGACCGGGCGCGACGTGATCGAGATCGATCGGGGCCAGGTCGCTGAGTTCGCGGGGAACGGTCTGGAGCTGACGGGGAGCCGTGGCCGTATTTTTACCCTCTCAACGCGAGCCCTCGCCGCCCTCCGCCCCGACCAGATCGCCGCCATTGAAACCTCGGCCCGCATTCTGGCGATCCCCATCCCAACCATCGAACGATCGGGGGGTTCGGTCCGCTGCATGTTGGCCGGGATCCACCTGCCGCCGCGCCAGCCCGACGCCCCGAGCGCCCGCGCCGCCTAACCCTGCGCGACGACCGCTTCACAAATCCGCGCGGGTCTGGCACGCTATAGGTCGTCCGGGCGACCAACGCCTGGGGAGTTAAATGAGGTGAAACACATGGCAGTTGCCAAGAAGAAGAAGGTCGCGAAGAAGGCTGCAGTTGCCGCCGTCGCCGCCGCCGCTCCAACCGCCCCTAAGAAGGCGAAGAAGAAGGCCGTCAAGAAGGTCGCGAAGAAGGCCGTGAAGGCTGTGAAGGCTGCGAAGCCTGCCGCCAAGAAGAAGGCCGCGAAGAAGACGGTGAAGAAGGTTGCCAAGAAGGCTGCAAAGAAGGCTGCTCCAAAGGCCGCCAAGAAGGCAGTGAAGAAGGTTGCCAAGAAGACCGCAAAGAAGGCCGCCAAGAAGGCAGCTCCTAAGGCCAAGAAGGCGAAGAAGTCGAAGAAGGCTGCGAAGCCTGCTGTTGCGACTCCTGCCGCTTCAACCGGCTGGAGCATCTTCGGCAAGTAAGCCGAATCGCATCGCGCGCTTGCGCGCGACACGCGACGTTCAGTAGAACGACAAGAGACCCCGCACCGCAAGGTGTGGGGTCTCTTCTTTATCTCCGTATTCGTTCAGTTCGTTATCCGCGATCACCAAGCTGATGCGCGAGTGTGTCAACGATGAACCAGCCAGGGGCGGCGCGCATCGCGACCATCCACTCTTCCGGAACGGCGGCGGCACCGTAGTGAATACCGGCGAGTCCGCCAGCAATTGCTGCAGTGGTGTCGGTGTCGTGGCCGTAGGAGATCGCGATCTCCACAACGTCACGGAAGCTGCTCCCCTGCTCGAGTGCTGTAAGGGCGCTCAGTAGGCTATCCGCCACGTAGGCGTGACCGAGGCCATTTTTGTGTACCAGGCAGCTGGCGATCAGCCCACGCTTCTCGGGGGTGCTGGCATAGAGATCGCCCAGAGTCGCTACTGCCCAGTCGATCGCCCGGCGGGGTGCCTCACCGCGCAGCAGAGCCCGTGCCACGAGGAGGTAGATGGCTGAGGCCACCACCACGCGCGGGTGAGCGTGGGTAACAGCGGTTGCGGCCTCAGCGCGGGCCACAAGATCGGCATCGCTGAGGTCGCGACCCATCAGTGCCACGGGCAGGATACGCATGAGGCCGCCATTGGACTGCGACCGGTCGTCGTCACTCCCCGCCTCTGCTGCAGGGGTGCCAGAGCGAATGCGCTCCAGCGCCGCCGCGGTAGCAGCGCCTGAGTCAAAGCGGACGCTGGTCGCGGTGTACTGCGCGTCGTCAAACCAGGCCAAGAAGCGCCGGCCTTGATCGTCAAGATCCCAGCCCACTTCAAGGAGTGACTCGAGAAGCGCGAGTGTCATTGAGCCGTCGTCGGACCAGGTTCCGGGTTGCTGCTGGAATGATCCGAATCCCGCGGCTGGCGTTGGTCGCGGCGCGGTATTCGCCGGCTGAAACTCCCACGGCACACCGATGGCGTCACCAACGATTACGCCAAGGAGTCCGCCAATCAGGCGCTGACGATCGTTCGGTTGGTTATCGCTCATTGATCAGCACCATCTCGCCGTCGCGCATGAACTTCGTCTCGCAGCCGAGACACTCAAGCTCTGGATCGTTGTCGGTGACACAGCAGCCGCCAAGCTGGACCAGGCCCATCTCAAACTCTTGCCGTATCTCGGGTCCGGGTAACCCGTACACAATCGGCACCAGCTTCGCCTTGGCACATGCCGGGCAGGTTGAGCCCTTGCGCAGCGTGCCGCTCATGAGATCCTCCGGCGATTCGCCGTGCGGTTCTTGAGAATGTCGATGAGTGCCTTCGGGAGCGACGGTGGCGTTGCCGGTTCGATCGGCCGTGATCGTGGTGTGCCTGACGGCAGGTGTCGCCCGAACGAGGCGGCGAAATCGATCTCCTCGGATTCGGTGGCCGCCTCTTCTAAGAAAACGGGGGTGCGTGCCTCGAGCTTGTTGATCAGATCGGCGATCTCGGCACTCATGGGAGCCGCGGTGATCAACAGGCGCTCGCTGGGATAGCCCCAGGCGCAGTAGGCGGTTGCACCCGCCACGTAGACGCTCATGAGGCGGCCACGCTCCTGTGGCTCTTCATTGGGAACATCGGCGCGGACTCGGCTAGGGGTAGGTCGCATTGGGACTCCTTCCGCTTCGGGGTCGGCGATTGGCAGCGCCTTCGCGGACCCATCACCCTCCCACCCTAGCTGCCACCTGTGCCAACAGAGTGGCACGGTGTTCTGGGGCCTAGTAGCCGAGTCGAACCATCTCAATGAAGATACGTCCGGCGGTGCGGGCATCGGTCTCGGCACGATGCGGCTGCCCCTCAACCTGTATGCCGAGCTTGCTCACCGCCTCGCTCAACTTCGGCCACTTTTCGCTCTCTGGAACGAGGTTCACCATGGTGCAGTACTGCTTCGACGGCGGTACGAAGACGCCGAGCCAGCGAAGGCCGTTACGGTCGAATTCCATGTTGTGGGCGACCACCCACTCCACCCCCTGCAGGGCGTCGGTCATCTGCTGCCGCGCCACGCCGCGATCGACGCCGGCGGCATCGATCATCTCGGGGGTGATCTTGGTGAGGTTGATGATGAAGTCGGAGATGGCGGTCTCTGGGTAGACCAGGGTCGACCATGCGCTCACCTCGCGCGATCCTTCATAGACCACCGCGGCCGCCTCAATGACGCCGGTAGAGGGATCGCGGCTCCAGATGCCGGTCGTTTCAAAGTCGATCGCCGCCCAGCGGGCGGGAAGGGTGCGCTGAAATCGATCGGTTGGCGTTGCCAGGTTCATGGGGCGATTATGCCGCCTTCGGGCTACGATGCGGTTGTGGAACTCCTCCTTCTCGCCCTGCTCGGTGCCGGCGCCTCAGCGATCACGATCGTGTCGGGCTTTGGGCTGAACACGGTGCTCGTTCCTGCCTTCGCCGTGCTCTTCCCCCTCCCGCTGGCCATTGCCGCAGTGGCGCTGGTACACCTGATCGCCAGTGCCATTCGTTTGGTGATCTTCCGCGCCCACATCAATCGAACGATTGCCCTGCAGTTTGTCCCGTGGGCCATCCTCGGCGGCATCGTCGGCGCGCTCATCTTGGAGCTGCTCGGGGCCATCCCCGCCATCGCCACCTATCCGCTCTTCGGCGTGACGAAATCGGTCACCGCGGTCAAGGTGGTGGTCGGACTTACCATTGCGGTTCTCTCCCTCTATGAGCTGCGCCGCGGTGCAGAGCAGGGGGGCTTGAGCTCAGTAGGCATCAGCGCCGGAGCGCTTGCCTCGGGCTTCTTCGGTGGCCTCTCAGGGAACCAGGGGGCGATTCGTAGTGCCGTGCTCATTCGCGCCGGTCTCACCCCGCTCGGCTTTGCCGCAACGGGAGCGCTCGCCGCCATCGCCATCGACCTTACCCGCCTCGTCGTGTACGGCACGGCGGGGAGTATTACAGCGATTGTCGCGGATGTCGCCATTCGCAACGCGATCGTTGCCGCCACGATCGGCGCGATCGTTGGCGCCCTCGCAGGGCGACAACTCCTTGCCAGCATGAGTAGCGCGCGACTGCATTTGGTTGTGGGCTGGAGCCTCGTTGCGGGTGGCCTCCTGATTGGGGTCGGTGCCCTGTGATTCGATCACTCGTACGTGGCCGTAGCGCTGAGCGACTCGTTCTTTTTGGTGCGGCAGCAATTCTTGGCTGCGACCTCCTCGATCAAACGCTTGACGCCCGGATCTATGCCGCCTCTGAACACGCGTTGGGTTCAGCCGCTTGGCTCTTTCATCTTGGCCTCGGGGCGATCTTTGCGGTGACACTGATCTTGCTCGCCCGCAACTGGGGCGTTCCAGGCAAGGCAGGAATCTGTCGCGCTCTGATCTTGGCCGCGATCGGCATTGTGGGGCTCACCATCTTCCCAACCGATCCTGGCTGGCAGGTAACGACGGTGGCGGGGCGACTCCATCCGTCATTCGCCATCTTGGCCGCTGGGAGTTTGCTCTTTGCCGCGTCTCGATTAGCGCACCCCAAGCGGCTGATCATCGACACGGTGCTGCTCTACGCCGCAGGGTTCGCCGGCTACTTCGTTGGTGGTGGTGGTGGTGCGGCGGAGCGGGCAGCGCTCGCGGTCGTTGGGGTGCTGCTCTTCTTGGCAGCGCGGCGGAGCCGCTAGACCGACTTCGCTCGCGTTACGGCGCTGCTTGCGCCGCTCTTCTTCCCGGCCGTGCGTAGCTTCATCTCGACCAAGGCACGCTGCGCCTCTTGTGACCCTCGAATCACTTCGCGGAGCGATGTGCTCTCGATCGGGCCATACATGTGGTGCCCACGCGCCGTGCGCAGGAGTGAGATAGCGAGGAAGCGGATCTCGGCAGCGGTCATCCCTACGCTCTTCAGGTACGGCGTTACCCACTGGATGCAGCGATCTACGTTGGCGTCAAAGAGGAGCTTCATTCCTTCACGGCCGATCTTCGTCGACTCAACGTAGCGAATGACCTCCCACATCTCTTTCTGCTTAAGGTGGAACTTGCAGCCGGTTTCCACTACCGCATCAAGCTCATCGGCCCAGGTGGCGGCGGTCCAGGGGCGTGAGGTGGAGAGCATGATGCTCGACCACCAGGCGCCAGCCCACGTCTCGTAGAGGTCAAAGAAGATGGCATCGCGATCATCGAAGAACTGGTAGGCGGTTCCAGCGGCGATCTTTGCCTTCGCGGCGACCATCTGCATGGTCACGCTGCCCACACCTTTGCTGTTCGCGAGCTCGCGAGCCGACTCCAAAATCACGCCGCGCGTGCGCAGCGATCGAGCCTGGCTTGGAATTCGTCGTCGGCCACCGGCCCACGTGGCGAGAGGGAACGGCGCAGGTGCCAGCGTGCCCTCAGGTGAGGTCACGATCTTCCCTTTGGTGAGTCGGGTCTTAGTAGGCATGTGCCTACTCTCGCATAACCGCACGGACGCTCACGTATTTATTGAGGAATCCTCAAGAAAGGTGGCTACTCCGCGGCGCGACGCAGGTGGCGGATCAACTTCTCAGCGGCATTCGCCCCTGGAGCGCCGGTGACACCGCCGCCCGGCGCGGTACCTGCGCCCGATAGGAAGAGGCCATCGATTGGCGTCTCGTAGCGGCCGATGCCGTAGAGCGGACGCCACTGCGCGAACTGGTCGAAGCCCTCGTTCACGTGCATCGCATGGCCACCGGTTGCGCCCCAATCGCTCTGTAGGTCGGCTGGCGTGATGAGTTGCCGCGCCACGATGTGCCCGCTGATCCCTGGGGCAACAGATTCGAGCACGGCGACGGCGCGATCGGCGAGCGTCTTGCGCGCGTCGGCGGTCCAGCCGCCCTTCAGGTCAACCGGTGCGTACTGCACCACGGCGCTCAGCAGGTGGCGCTTGTCGTTGGTGAGGCTCGGATCGATCAGCGTTGGAATCATCGCTTCGACCACTGGCACGTCGCTCATCTCGCCGTACTTGCTTGAATCAAAGGCGCGCTCAATTCCCAAGATGTCGCTGAGGATGGTGATGCGGCCGCGCAGGCGCACCTCTTGCTCGGCGGCGGAACCCGCGCTCGGGAAGACTGGGAGCTGGTCGAGCAGGATATTGAGCTTGGCGGTCACACCCGTATTGCGCGTGGCGCGCAGGCGTCGGCGCAGTTCAGGGCCGGTGGCCTCCACGCCAAGCAGGTTCAGCAGCGTGCTCTTTGGATCAAGGGTCGAAAGCACATACGGCGCAATGATCTCTTCGCCGCTGGCGAGTGCCACGCCCGTCACGCGACCATCGCGCTCGGTAATGGCGGTGACCTGTGCGCCGGTGCGAATCTCGGCACCGAAGCCGCGCGCCGCATCGGCGATGGCGCTGATGAGTGCGCCAGGGCCGCCAATGGCAACAACGGTTTCGCCCGATGCGCCACCGTCGGCGCCGTCGCCCGTAATGCTGTCAAAGAGGAGCGATGCGCCGGTGCCTGGCGAGATTGGCCCGCTGGCGTTGTAGCGCGAGCCGCGCCAGGCGATGAGTGCCTCGAGGTGATCGTCGTTGATGTACTCGTTCACCAGGTCGGCCGCCGACATTGGGAGCATGCGCAGAATCTCGCGACCATCGCCCTCTTCGAGGCCGGTGAACGGCGCGCGGAAGGCGAAGCCTGCGAGCAGCTCGGCAACAGACTTGCCGCCGTCAAGGTCTGGCGGGATGCCGTCGAGGACCTTCTCAAAGTAGGCACCGATGCGGCGCATGCGACCGTCGAGCTTCAGATAGCCCGCGGCGACCTTCTCGCCGTTCGGTCGGGCAGCCAGTTCCGCGGCGGTGCGCTTCGCATCGCGCCACAAGGTGATCGATGTGCCGTTCGTTGGATGCGGCGCGAAGTTGCGCGCCTCTGGCTCCACGAGCTTCACTTTGCCCTGCAGGCCAAGGTCGCGGGCCACGCGCGGTCGGAACCGGCCAACGGTGTGCGCGAGCATTGGGGCGCGAACGCCATCAATGTCGCCGGTAAGCGCCATACCACCGAGTTCGGTGCGGGCTTCCACCAAGATGGTCTTCACGCCAGCGCGTGCCAGGTAGGCGGCGGCAACGAGCCCGTTATGTCCTCCGCCGATCACCACCACGTCGGCGGTGGCGGAAGACTTTGCAGCGCGCGGGGCCTTCTGAACTTTCGGAGGCAGCTCAGCCTTGGTCGCGGCTGCTGGCTTCAGGGTCTTTGGGGCGGCCTTTGGTGCGGACTTCTTGGCGGCCATTACGCCTCCCCTCGCTTGCTCTTCAAGATCTCGAGTGCAGCAAGTCGACCTGGGGCCGCCATGATGCCGCCACCTGGGTGGGCCGAGGAGCTGGCGAGCCAGTAGTCGCGAATTGGTGTCTTGTAGCGTGACCAGCCGCTCACCGGTCGGTTGAAGGCCATCTGCTGCACCAGGATCTCGCCCTGGAAGATGTTCCCTTCGGTGAGGCCGATGGTGCGCTCAAGGTCGAGCGGGGTCATGATCTGGCGCCCCACGATCTTGTCGCGGAAGTCCGGCGCAAATTCAGAGATTGTGTCGACAACTAGATCGCCGAACTGCTCCTTGATGTTGTCCCAGCCGCCATGCTCTGGCGCCAACTTATGCGGTGCGTACTGCACGAACGCCGTGGCGACGTGCTTCCCTGGCGGGGCCATCGATGGGTCGACCAGCGTTGGGATCAACATGTCGAGGAATGGGCGCTTGCTCGGGTGGCCGTGCTTCGCATCGTCGTAGGCGCGCTCCATGTAATCCGGGCTTGGCGAGATGCTGACGGTGCCCAGAAGGTGGCCGTTCCCTGGAGGGGCCGCGGTGAACGTTGGTAGGCCGTCGAGGGCGAAGTTCACCTTCGCCGAACTGCCACGGAACTTGAAGTTGCGAATCGCGGTCTCGAAATCTGTTGGGAGCGAGCCGGCAGGGAGCATGTCGAGGAAGGTGTGCTTCGCGTCAGCCGCCGACACGATGGTGTCGCCGTAGACCTCTTCGCCCGACTCGAGTACCACGCCGATCGCCTTATTGCCGCGCAGCAGCACCTGCTTCACTGGCGCGTCGGTGCGGGTGATGGCGCCGAATGACTGCGCGGCGCTGGCGATGGCCGCCGCCACGGCGCCGGTGCCACCCTGCGGCAGTGCCCACTCGCGGAACGAACCGTCGATTTCGCCGAAGTAGTGATGCAAGAAGACCATGCCGGTGCCCGGCGACTTGATCCCCAAGAAGGTGCCGATGATGCCGGATGCCGACATGGTGCCGATGAGCGGCTCGCCTTCAAACCAGCGACGCAAGAAGTCGTAGGCGCTTCCGGTAATCAAGTCCAGGAGGGCACCCTTGGTGCGCAGTGGCAGGTGACCGAAGTCCTTGGCGAGGCCGGCGTACTCCAGCCACTCCTTTGGATCGCCATACGGGTCGGGAGCTGGCATGTCGATCGCCGGGCGAATGAAGCGGGTGATGTCGGTGACGGTCTGCTTGAAGTCGTCGTAGTTGTCGGCGTCGCGGTGCGACCACTTGCGAATCTCGCGCAGGGTGTCG
>JBIIRA010000012.1:0-20882 GCA_044341795.1 Candidatus Limnocylindrus sp. | reverse complement strand
AGCGCAGCGGCGATCCTCACGCTACTCATTGGCTTAACGCTGAGCGTGGCCGGTACCGTCTTCGTTGCCTATCGCGTGTATCGTCGCGAACCGAGGTCGCCGCGCACGAAACGCCGCCGGTGATCACGGTCGATCTCCCATCACCCGCGTCGCTTGAGGCAGCCTCCGCTGCCTTCACCTTTGCCCTCGTCGGCATTGGCCTGCTGATCGTTGGCAGCGCAGTTGCTGCCGCGACCTGGGCGCGATCGCTGAATGGCTGGGCACTCGGCGGCGTCTCGTTCGTGTTGAGCCAGACCGCACAGGTCGTGACACTCTTCCTCTTCGGTCCGCTCATTGCCGCGTTCACCAGTGCGCCGCTGCAAGAGGCGAGCCGCGCGATCATTCTCTCTACTGCCGCTCGACGCGTGCGCAGCGAACGTCCCAGCGCGGCCTTCGGATTCGGACACGGTGCAATTGACCTGCTGACGAGCTCACTGATCCCAACACTCTCGGCGGTCATCATTCTTGGCGGCATTAGAGACGGCAGCATCTTCGTCGGGCTGGACACCGAAGTCACCGAGAAGGTGCAAGCGGTCGCAGTCTTCCTCTCCAGCCAAACGCTCTTCTCCGCGGCGCTGCTGGTTGCTCAGGGTGCGCTGATGCTTGGACTCCACGCGCTCCTTACGGCGATTGTGCTGCGCGCAGTAGTCCGTGGCGGTGGCGTGCGAACTATCGGCCGTGGGCTTCTTCTGCCTGTCGCTATCCACACGCCTGTCGCAGTGGTGCGGACCCTCTTCCCGATGGCCACAACGCCAGTACTGATTGGCGCGCTACTCGTCGCCGCCCTCATCTATCGACGAGGCCAGGGGACTATGGTGGAGTCGGCTCCGATTCAGTAGGGGACGGGGTCGGCGACTCAGTAGGCGATGGGGTTGGCGTCTCACTTGCTGCTGGCGTAGGGCTTGGGCTCGGCAGCACATATCCCAATGGCGGCGTGAGCGAACCACATGAGGGCCCGATTACGCGCTCGCCGCCGTTCTGGCGGTTCCACAAAAAGATGCGTGGGACTTGCGCGCTGCAGACGATCTCGTAGGCGAGGTCCTTACCAACGTAGCGCCAGTGCCACGCCTCTGCGCTGTAGCAGCTCAAGTCAACCTTTGAGGATCCCGATGGATACGAACGAACGAATCCAAATTTGTATGCGTTTGCTTCAAGCCAGAGCGCCGTTGGCGAAGTAGGAAATTTCGGGTTGCTCCACGAAACGCCAGTGAGGCTGCCAAGATCAACAGCGGTGCCGAGCTGATGCTCAGAGTGCCCGGGCACAGCAGCGTATTTGCGCGCCTGCTGCAACCCAGATTGGGCAACCCGATTGGCAAAGATTTGAACCTGTGTGGCATACGATCGGTAAGCAGAGGTGATCTTCAACGAGATTCTGTTCCCCTTTGCTGCGGTGAACATAGCACTGAGCTCAACGGCTGCTTCACGCTTCAGCCGGTAGCCACCCTTTGGGCTGATCACACCAAGCCACGTGACGGAGACGAGGTTTGTTGGTTTGTAGCTCGACGAGAGGCGATACATAGGGTCAAGCAGGGCGGTTGCCCACTGGCTAATGCGCCAGTACTTAGTTGTGACTGACCCTTGAATGCCAATCGAGGTGCGCGAGATAACGATCTTGCGCTTGTTGATTTCGGAGCAGGCGGTGATCGGGGGCACTGCAATGGTGCGCGGGGTGACGCCAGCCGCCACGACCCCACCCCCTGGGAGGGCGGCACCCAAGACTGACGCTCCAAGCATCAGTGCAAGAAGGGGCACGATGCGCATGGGTGGTCGGGGGTGGTGAGCACGGTTCATGGCGATAGTTTGGCGCATTCCCATCTTCAGCAAAGAGTGGGCTAATGCTCGAGGCGCACCATGAAGAGGAACGAGGCAAATAGCCTCGGGTATTGGGAAGGAGCCATGTATAGCACGAACGGTAAAGCTCGCTCCGACAGAGAAGCAGATCGTTACCCCCTCACACTTCAGCGGTATTCGGAACAGCCTGCCGGCGATCTTTGGCGCTGTTGCTCTTGTGGCTGCTGGTGCCCTTGCGGGCACGGCACTCGCGAACGGTGGGCCTGACGGCCGAGATGGTCGTCACCCTGGGAAGGGTGCAGAGGCCCGCATGGAGATGGACCGCGACCACGATGGGGCCGGCATGAAGTCAGGCGACAAACCAGGCCGAAGCGGCGATCGACGCGGCGACCAGCATCGAGGTGAGGGCGGGCCACAGGCTGGCGCAGACCTTACTGGGGCCGTGTCTAGCGTGAGCCCAACCGAGCTCTCGGTAACGCTCGCTGACGGAACGACCAAGACAGTCGTACTCAATAGTGAGAGCCAGTACTTCACGAAGACGGCGGGCACCGCTGCCGACGTGGTAGTTGGTTCCTATGTGCTTGTCCGAGCTGAGAAGCCGGCCGACGGTGCAGTACGTGAAGCTGACAGCGTCGCCGTTCTAGCGACCGGACTTACCGAGGCACACGTTCACCTCGGCCGACCTGCGAAGGTCACCGCCGTGAGCGGCAACACGCTCAACCTTGAGATGGTCACCCCTCGCGGAACAAAAACGATCACGGTCACGATCAGCGTGAACACCGTGTTCAGCAAGATTGCGACCACAACGAACGCCGACCTTACGGCCGGCGACAGCGTGGTTATCGACATGGGCCGAGAGGCGGCAGTCGCTGAGTCGGTGCTTATCGTCAAGTAACAAGCGCACCTAGTTTTCGCGCGACGCCGCTGGTGGTCCTCCTGCCAGCGGCGTTGTTGCGTCTAGCGCTTGCGCGCGCGAGCGGGTCGAGTAGCCTTGCGCGCGACGCGCTTCGTGCGGAGCAGTGAGGCCACGATCGAGATCGTCAAGATGGAGAGCACAATCACCAAGCTGACAAGTGGCGGAACCTTCCAATCGTGGTTGATTGCCGGCAGGATCATCTTTACGCCGATCCACATCAAGACAAATGCCAAACCGGCACTCAGGTAATGGAAGCGATCCTTCGCATCGGCGAGTAAGAAGTAGAGATTACGAAGTCCGAGGATGGCGAACGCGTTTGAGGTGAAGACGATGAATGGATCAAGCGTGATGCCGAAGATTGCCGGAATGCTGTCAACGGCGAAGACCAGGTCAATGATGCCGATTACCGCAATAGTCAGGAAGATCGGCGTAAACACCCTTCGGCCTCCCTTGAAGATCCAGAAGCGCTCCTCGTTGTAGTCGTTGTTCACGTGAATGAAGCGGCGCGCCAGCTTGATCGCTGACGGCTCGTTTTCGTTGGCGTGGCCTCCACTTCGAAGCATCTGGACGCCGGTGAAGAGCAGGAAGGCACCAAAGAACCAGATGATCCATTCAAAGCGCTCAATGAGCGCCGCACCGATCAAGATCATGATGCCGCGGAGAACGAGCGCAAGAAGGATTCCCCACATAAGCGCGAGCTGCTGCAGCTTCTTTGGTGTTTTCAGCGCAGCGAAGATGAGCGTGAAGACAAAGATGTTGTCAACAGAGAGCGATTTCTCAACGAGGTAACCGACGAAGTACTCTGTGGTCTTCGTGCCGTCGCCCCAGTAAAACTGCATGGCGATGCCGAAGATGATGGCGAGGACAATCCAAACTAGCGTCCAGGCGGCGGCCTCTTTAACGGGCACAACGTGGGTGCCATTCTTTCGCAGGAGGCCAAAGTCAATAGCGAGGGCAACGACGAGGAAGATTCCGAAGCCGAGTCCGAGTGGTGTGAAGAGCTCGTTGCCGCCCATGGATCCCCCCTTGCTAGTCGCCGTTGTGGCGTTGAAGCAATGGTAGCGGAGGGGGGTTAGCGAGGCCGTCGACGATTAGGCGCGGGCTAGGCCGCCAGTCGCTGGGTTGAGCGTGTAGGAGCGTGCGCAGGCGCTGCAGCTGAGCGCGGCTCCCTCGTTAGGGAGGCGGCTGCCGCAGTCGCACACCCAGCCGATCCGCTTGGCCGGGCTACCAACGACAAGGGCTCGCGGTGGAACGTTGCGCGAGGCAACGCCACCCGCACCAACCATGCAGTAGTCACCCAGGGTGATTCCGGCCACGATCACGGCGCCAGCGCCAATCGAGGCGCCATCACCCACGCTGATCGGGCTCACTATCCAGTCGCTGGCCGCCGCAAGACCACCGTCGGGGGTCTGGGCGCGCGGGAAGCGGTCGTTGGTGAGGATCGCATTGGGGCCAATGAAGACGCCGTTTCCTGCGGTAACCCCGTGATAGACGAGGGCGAGGTTCTGCACCTTACAACGGTCACCAAGGACCACGTCGGCATCAATGAAGGCGCCGCGGCCAATGATGCAGTCGGCGCCGATCTTCGCACCACGGCGCACCACGGCACCACCCCACACCTTGCTGCGCGCACCAATCGTGGCGCCATCTTCAACAATTGCCGTTGGATCAATGAACGCCGTTGGATCAATCATTGGGCAGCCACTCCGTTTGGTCGACCGAAGCCGATGTGCTTCGCGCCAGCTGGCAGCTTCGCTCCAGCGCAGGCATTGCGACCATCAATCAGCACCTTTAGCCCCGGGAAGAGTGTCGCGAAGTCCATCGTGCGATAGGCGGCGTCGGCGGTTGCAACAACGACGGCACTAACCTGCGCGTTCGAACTGCCATCCCATGGCGTCATCTTGAGCGCTGCAACGTCGTCGGCGATCAAGAGCGGGTCGGCACCGAGAACCGTCGCGCCGCGATCGCGCAGCGCATCAGCAACAAGTGGTCCGCGCGCATGCGCCAGCTCGCGAACACCTTCGCGATAGGTGAGCCCAAGCACAGCAACCGTTGCCCCCTTGAGGGTTCCGAGCTGCTTCGCCACGGCATCAACAGCGCGCTCAACCTGTCCATCGTTCACTGCGCGTGCGGTCTTGATCACGTCAAGGTCGCCATCGGTCGAGAGGATCATGCGCGGATAGACGGGAATACAGTGCCCACCAACACCGATGCCCGGTTCATGAATGTGTGAGTACGGCTGCGAGTTCGCGGCGCGAATCACCTCAGAGAGATCAATGCCGTGTCGGTCCGCAACGCGAGCGAACTCGTTAGCGAGCGCAATGTTCACATCGCGATAGGTCGTCTCGGCGAGCTTCGCCATCTCGGCGGCCTCGAGCGTTTGCATCTGCGCAATGGGCGCGTCGAGCACACTCTCGTAAAAGGCGGTGGCGCGCGCCAAGCTGGCGGCGTCGGTGCCACCAACGAGCTTCGGATACGCGGCGAGGTTGCGGAACGTTTGGCCGGTCAACACGCGCTCCGGCGAGAAGCAGCCAAAGACCTTGGCGCCACTCTCGGCAGCAACCTTCGCAACCAGTTCGCGTGTGGTGCCGATCGGCACGGTGGTTTCAAGGATCACGAGTAGGTCGTTGTGCGCGCCGGCGATCAGCGTTTCGGTGGCACCAACGAGTGCCTTATCGGCGATGCTCCCGTCGTCGCGAACGAGTACGGGCACAACGACAAGGGCAACGTCGGCGTCGCGCACCGCGGCAGGGCCGTCGATGGTGGCGCGCAGCCGGCCAGAGCCAACGTGCTCGGCAAGGAGCTCGGGAAGATTTGGTTCACCACCCCATGGCGCGACACCCGAGTTAATGATGTCGACGAGGGCCTGGTTGATGTCGACGGCATGCACACGCCAACCGTGGGAGGCGAACTGCAAGGCGAGTGGAAGGCCGATCTTCCCCGAGCCGATGACGGCGATGGTGCCAACGGTGCCAGGGGCGCCGACCCATGGCTTCGCGGCAACGGGGGTGCTGTGGGTGCAGGGATGCGGTTCAGCGGTGAAGGAGCCACCGAGCATGGACGTTGCTCGACCGAGTGGATCTGTGGTGCCTGCGCTCATTGCCCCTCCTTGTTCCCTTGGAGGGGATGCTACACCGCGGCGATGGCCTCGAGGTTTGGCCGCACGGGGATCCCGCCACCACGAGCGGACTCGAGAACTGCGTCGGCAAGGATCACGGCGCGCGCGCCGTCGTGAATGCTGACGGCAGGCTTCGCCTCACCACGTGCCGCGGCGAGGAAGGAGCTCAGCTCCAACGCCAGCGGCTCTTGTCGTGCGGCGGGGAGGTCGGCGGTGCGGCCCGGCTGCACGGGGGCGAATCCATCGAGCATGGCGCTCGAGTTTGGATCGGCGCTCGTGAAGGAGACGGTGCGCTGCAGCAGGCTCACGTCGTAGGCACCCGCACTCGTCGTGACGAGGAGTTGTCGACGCTTTGCTGGGGCAAGCCATGAGGCGCGAATGCGCGCAACGGCGCCACCCGCAAAGGTGAAGAGTGCCTCGGCGAAATCCTCTCGTCCCTCAATGAGTCGCGAGCCGGCCACGGCGGTAACGGAGAGTGGCGAACTGCCAGCGATGGCACAGGCGAGATCGATGTCGTGGACCATCAGGTCGCGCACCACACCAACGTCGCTGATGCGCTCGGGGAGTGGGCTCTCGCGCATCGCCTCAATGGCATAGAGCGCCTCACCAGCGCTTCCGCCCATCTGCTCAAAGAGGCGCGTAACGGCGGGGTTGAAGCGCTCCACATGGCCGACCTGCACGATCGCGCCGGCAGCGGTGGCGCGTGCAACGAGGTCGAGAGCCTCGGCAGAATCTACGGCAAGCGGCTTCTCGACGAGGATCGGAATCTTGCGCTCGATGGCGCGAATGACCAGCGCGGCGTGGAAGCGCGTCGGCGCAGCGATGATCGCCGCCTCGAGACCTGGATGATCGAGCAGCCCTGCGGCATCGACGTAGGCGGTCGCGGAAGGGGCAACAGCCAGCGCCGCCTCGCGTGCGGCATCAACTGGGTCGCTGATCGCCACGATCTCAGCGTCAGGAAGCGTTGCGAGAACACGGAGATGGTTGCGACCCATCACACCGAGGCCGATCAGGCCAACCTTCATGCGGGCCATGCGCTCCCGCCGTGGCGCTCCACGGCGCGTCGCAGCGAGGCGGCAACCTCCTCTTGTTCCGCAGCGGTGATCGCCGCGAACATTGGGAGCGAGAGGCAACCCTTCGCCAGCGCATCCGTCACAGGCAGCGCAACGTCGAGGCCACGCTCCTTAATGTATGGCTGCTGACTTACTGGGATCGGATAGTAGATACCGGTGCCGATCCCATCGTTGGCAAGATCTTTCACGATCTCATCACGCGCTGGACCAACGTGCACGGTGTACTGGTGATAGACGTGCAAGTTTCCCGGTGGTGTTCCCTGTCGAACAATCGGGGCACCGGCAAGAAGTGCGTCGTACCGCGCCGCGGCGGTGACGCGCGCTGCGGTGAACTGATCCAGCTTGCCGAGCTGCACGATGCCGATCGCAGCGGCGATATCGGTCATGCGGTAGTTGGTGCCGAGCATCTCGTGCAGGTAGCGCACCTTCATCCCCTGGCTACGGAAGGTGCGCAGCCACTCGTTCAAGGTGTCGTCGTTCGTGGTGATCATGCCCCCCTCACCGCTCGTGATGTTCTTGGTGGCGTAGAGCGAGAAGGCGCCAACACCGAATGAGCCGGCCTGCTTGCCGTTCTGGGTGGCACCGACCGCCTGGCAGGCGTCTTCAATCATGGCGAGGTTGTGCTTGGTGGCGAGTGCGCCAAGGGCGCTCATGTCGGCAATGAGGCCGAAGAGGTGCACCGGCATCAGCGCCTTCGTCTTCGGCGTAATGGCTGCGGCGGCCGCAGCTGGATCCATCAGCCAGGTGACTGGGTCAATGTCAACAAATCGTGGTGTTGCGCCCGCACGCAAGATCGATGCCGCAGTGGCACTGAAGGTGTGGCCAACGGTAATGATCTCGTCACCAGGCTTGATGCCAAGACCCTGAATAATCGCCTCTTCGGCGAGCGTGCCGTTCGCCGTGGCGATCGCGTGCTTCACGCCAACGAGCTCGGCGAAGCGGCGCTCAAACTCGGCAACGCGCGGACCCTGCGCGAGGGCGCCCGACATGATCGCCTCGGCGGCGGCATCGGCCTCCTCGCGACCAACGGCGGGGCGGGTGATCGGAATGCGAATCTGCGGCGTACTCATTGAGGGGAGCGTATCAGCGGAAGAAGCGTCGCGCGATCAGAGCCGCTCGGATCGCCTCTGCGGCGCCCCCTGCGGGGAGGGGTCGGGATACCCGTGCGGCAACCGCAGCCACACCCGTCACGGCCCCAACCGTTGCAAGCGCGGCAGCAACACGACCTCCATCAACACCAATGAGGAGCGATGGCCCTGCTGGGTGCAAGAGCTCCGGCCATTCGGTGGTGTCGCGCAAGATCAGCGTTGGCGTGTTGAGCCAGACCGCCTCGCGCTGTAGCCCGCCCGAATCGGTGAGCACCGCAGCGGCGTGCGCGGTGAGGGCGAGCGATTCGAGATAGCCCACGGGCGGCACCAGCTCTACTCCGTCGGGAACATCAATACCGTGCGCTGCGATCGCGGCGCTGGTTCCGGGATGTGCAGCAAAAATGACCGGCACCTCAAGAACCTCAGTCGCGCGATGCAGCGCGGCGAGTGCCGCTGTAAGCCGTGAAGGCTCGCGCACATCGGCACGATGCAAGGTTGCAAACACATACTCGCCAGAGACGAGCGACCGACCGATGCGCGCACTCACCTGGTCAAGGGCAGCGAGGGACCGCGCAGCTGGAGCGAGTCGCGCAACGAGGTCAGACATAAGATCCCCCACAACCTCATTGCCATCACGTCGACCCTCGCGCTCGAGTGCAGAAATCGCAGTGTCGCTGGTGCAGAGCCGAAGGGCGGCAATCGTGTCTACCGCAATGCGATTCCTCTCTTCAGGCATGGTGAGATCTCCGGACCGAACACCCGCCTCCACATGAATGATCGGAACACCGTGGTCCTGAGCAGCGAGTGCGCCAGCCAGCGTTGAGTCAGTATCGCCAAACACCAGGACGGCCTCTGGGCGTGTCTGCGCAATGGATGCCGCGATGGAGCGTCGCATCTCCGCAAGGCGGGCCTCACCAACAAGGCTGCCCGGCTCGGGGAGCAGCAGATTGGCTGGTTCAATACCAAGGTCGCGATAAATCTGACCGGCGAGCACCTCGTCGTGATGCTGCGCCGTGTCAATCACGAACGGTTCAATTGGTGCTGTGAGCTGCGGGGCGAGCGCGGCTAACTTGATGAGCTGGGGTCGCGTGCCAACGACTGCCGTGATGCGCATAGCCCTCCTCGCGCCGATTGTGTGCACAGGCTGCGATAGACTCGCACCATGGCTGATCCGCGTCGACCCATCGTACCGAAGAGCGTCGCCATGTTTGTGTTCAATGAGGTCAGCCACGACCGCCGCGTGCTTAAAGAGGCGGACGCCCTCCAGGCGGCCGGCTGGTCCGTCACGATTCATGGCATTCGCCAGCGACGGTCGACGGCGCCCCTGCGCGAGCCACGCAGCTCTGGCGTGGTCATTGTTCGCCACCCGCAAACGGTGTTTCCAGCGACCCCACCCGCATGGAATCCAGCGTGGGGCCTTCTCCTTAAACCACTATTCGCACTGCAATTCATTTTCACAGCCCTTCCCGCCCTTGTAGGAATTCGGGTGGCGCGCCAGGTTCGCTCAGCATTCGCCCTCTGGGCTTGGTCTGCCAGTGCGTCACGCGCCGCCTCCCAAGCGGAAATCCTGCACGCCCACGATCTCAGCGGAGGACTCCCCGCACTGTTTGCATCAGACGCCAGCGGTGCCACCCTTGTCTACGATAGCCATGAGGTATTCCTTGAGAGCGGTCACTGGGCGCGCGCTCCACGGTTCGTACGGCATCTTCTCGCCACAAAGATTGAGCGCCCACTCTTAGAGCGTGCATCGGCCCTCATTACGGTGAACCCATCCGTAGAACGGGTTCTTGAAGAGCGATATGAGCTTCCAGAGCGCCGCGCAGTTGTGTACAACTGCGTTGAGCCACTAGAGAGCGCAACACGACCTCGTGAGTTGCGTGAGGCCATCGGTGTTGGCGACGATACGCCGATCGCGCTCTACCACGGCGTCTTTTCCGCGGTCCGTGGCTTACGCCAAATCATTGACGCCGCCGTCGACCCACGCCTTGCAAACATCCACATCGTCTTTCTTGGATATGGGCCAATGGAGGCCGAACTGCGAACCCTCGCCGCTCGCCCCGACATTACCGGCCGCATTCACGTTCTAAAAGCAGTCTCGCCAGAGGTGCTTGATCGCTGGGTCGCGGGTGCCGATGTTGGACTGATGCCAAACCAACATGAAACCCTGAACGAATACGTGAGTACACCAAACAAGTTGTTTGAATCCATTGGTGTTGGCACGCCGGTAGTTAGTAGTGACTTTCCAGAGCGGCGGCGGATTGTTTTAGAAGGACCTGAAGGGCCGCTTGGCGCACTATGTAATCCGGGGGACCCAACCGATATTGCACGTGCAATTGTGGAGGTGATCGGGGGCAGCAACGAAAAGCGTGCGGCCTATCGAAGACGATGCCTTGCCGCCTCGGTCGCGCGCTGGAATTGGAAGGCGCAGGTCGACACGTTGCAGAACTTTTACCTTGAACTCGGCAGAGGTGCCCGCCCTGTACGTCCTCGCGTCTCAATGTTCGTAGCGAATAGCGTCGTGAACGACCGACGAGTGATTCGTGAGGCAGCAACGGTGGCGGCGGCAGGGTTCAAAGTGACAGTGCACGGAGTTGCTCAGCGGCGTGAGGAAATACCTCTCCGCGAGCGACACCCAGAGGGATTCACAATCGTGCGACACAAACTCTGGCTGATTCCACCATTGCTACCACTTCACCCAAAGATCTTTGCTCTGCTCCTGCATCCATTCTGGGTTGCAATGGCTGCCATTAGCGTTGTTGCCCAACGGCTGCGCTTCCCATTAGCTACGTCAGCTGATTTGGCCATCCGCTGGACATCGTGGGCAACCCTTGCGGCTCGCGCATCGCAATCTGCGCAAATCTTGCACGCCCATGACCTCTCTGGTGCCCTCCCCGCCCTGGCCACACTCCGCACCAACCCCGCCGCTACGCTGCTCTATGACAGCCATGAAGTCTTCCTTGAGAGCGGGCGATGGGCGAAGAGTCCAGGATTTATTCGCCGCGCCCTTGCCACACGATTCGAACAACCAGCGCTTCGTCGCGCCGCTGCGTTGATTGCGGTGAACCCCCAGGTCATTGAGGAGCTCGCCAAGCGCTACGAGATTCCAGAGCGCCAGGTGGTGACGTATAACTGCCCGCCAGCGTGGAATCCTGAGCCGCGCGGAACGGAACTGCGCGCCGCGATCGGTGTTGATGCAGCGGCACAGGTGGTGCTGTATCACGGAGGATTCTCGGCACACCGCGGACTTGAGGAGCTGCTTGAAGCAAAGCGAGACCCACGCCTTTCAAACGCACACTTGGTCTTTCTTGGATACGGACCGCTTGAGTCCATCTTGCGCGCAGCGGCCGCTGAACCTACGTATGGCGGACGCGTTCACGTCCTCAAGGCAGTCGCACCAGATGTGCTTGATCGTTGGGTCTCGGGGGCTGACGTCGGCATGTGTACCGTATTGCCGAGCACGTTAAATCATCGAATCTCTACACCAAACAAACTCTTTGAGTCCATTGGCGCAGGTGTTCCAGTGATCGCTAGCGACTTCGCTACGATGCGTGACATTGTGCTGGGAGATCCCGACGGTCCCCTCGGCGCGGTCTGTGATCCGACGAGCGCACACGAAGTCGCAACTGCCATTCACTCAATCCTCAGCATGAGCCTCACTGATCGCGCTGCTCTGCGCGCTCGCTGTATGCGCGCAGCTGCCGCGCGGTGGAACTGGGAAGTCCAGGCCGCCCGCCTTACGGCGCTCTATCAATCCCTGCCACCAACAACAGCAGCATGAGCCGATCTCCGCACCGACTCGTCATTGGCATGCTCAATACCGCAGGGCAGGCACGCCAGTGGGCGAACGCTTTCAGGCACAACACAGCGGTAACGGCTGAGTCTTGGGCAATGCAGCGGCCCGAAGAGACAGCAATTTCGTTTGCGGCCGACCGGGCCTATCCGCTGATTAACGGCGCTATTGATCAAGCCTTTACTGATCTTCTTCGTGCGCCACACAAGCCAACCCACCTTATGATTGAGAGCGGCAAGCCGATCAGCGTCAGAGGGTCTGTCCGTCGCATGCTCTTTCAGGCAGCCATTGCACGTCGACACGGCATCCGACTAGCCCTGGTCTTCCACGGCAGCGATATTCGCGTGCCGAGTCTCCATGCTGCTGTGCATCCTGGCTCGCCGTTTCACGAGAACCTAGATGGCTTAACGGCGAAGCTCGAGCAGAAGACGAAACAGATGCGTAGATGGCTACGGGTATGGCCGTTCCCGATCTTTATCTCAACACTTGACCTGAAGCGCTTTGTGCCGCGCGGACGATGGCTCCCCGTTGTTCCGGACGCTTCGTGGTTCGCGCCGATGTCAGCAATCTCTATAGATCGATCTCGGCCGCGCGTTCTGCACCTGCCTTCACGACGCGCACTCTTTCAGAGTGAACAGGTCGATCAGATCTGTCAGGCGCTGCATGAGGAGGGCATCATTGAATACCAGAGCGTAACGGGCGTGTCCCTAGCAGAGGTGCGCGCACATGTTGAGTGGTCTGACATCGTGATCGACAAGATTGGCCTCGGTGTTACTGGTGTGATGGGCGCCGAGGTGATGGCATCTGGTCGCCTGCTGATCGGCGACGTTGACCAGATCGCGCGCGCAGAGGTCCCCGACCTACCGCTGATCCAAAGCTCAACCGGCACCCTAGAGCAGGTGATTCGCGCGCTCGTTGCCGATCGAACGACGTGGGCCACTCGCGCCGCCGCAGGCCAAGCGTTTGCTCGGAAGTATCACGACGGGCGCTACTCAGCGACCGTGCTAGCCAAGTGGATGGGGGTTTCGGTAAACCAGCCGTAGCGGCTGGAGCCGATGGTGAGGATTGAACTCACGACCTGCTGTTTACGAAACAGCTGCTCTACCACTGAGCTACATCGGCGTTTGAGCACGAAATCGGCCTGTTGGGCGTATGCTGTTGGGACTATCGTTGGGGCTTACGCCCTGTTATCGTCCCCGGCATGAGCACAACGAAGCGTCGTCGCCGCGCCCCGCGCGGCTCAGGAAGCGTATACCAAAATAAGAGCCGAGCGGGGACCTGGATTGCCGAGATTCGGGTGGAAGGCAAGCGCGTCCGACGCTCCTTCCCCAGCCGTGCCGCTGCGGCTGCCTTTCTCGAATCGACCCAGCCGATTGAGGCGCCGCGCCGCGGCAAGGGAGGCGTGCGTTTGCGCGACTGGTTGCCGGCTTGGTTGGAGGGGCTACGCGGCGTCGAACCGAAGACGCTGCAGTTCTATCGCTGGGCCGCGCGCACCTGGGCGGAGTCGCCGCTCGGCGGGCGGTTGATTGCCGCACTGGAAGTTGATGAAGTGGAGGCGCAGCTCGGTGAGTTCTCCACCACGATGGAGCGACAATCAGTGATGCACCTGCGGCGCGTCTTGAGTACGGCGCTCAACGCGGGGATGCGCAAGCGCATTGTGCTGATGAACGTGGCCCATCTTGCTCGCGTACCGGGTCGCGCACAACCACCGCGGGTCAAAACCATTAAGAACGGGCCCGCGGTGATGCGTGCGGTTCGGTCGGCAGTTTTTCAGTCTCCCCTCCAAGACGCATTCATCTTGATGATGTCGACAGGGATGCGCCCAGGTGAGCTGCTGGCATTGCAGGTTGGGGACATCACGCGCCACTCAGTTGATGAGGCGACGATTGCTGTTCGTCGATCCATCAAGTCACGACCAACAAAGGATGCTTCGGGTCGGCCACAAACACGCTGGTACATCGCTGGTGGCAAGAACGAGTTCAGCCCGCGAGAAGTTGCCGTAAATGGGGCAGAGCTGATCGTTCGGCTGCAGAAAGCAACTGCACATCGTCCTGCGACCGCGTGGCTTTTCCCTGCACCTTTAGATTCTTCGTTGTTCGTAAATCCCGAGCAGCTTAGCAAGGAGTTTCGACGGTGCGTTGATGCCCGTGGCGTCTCACCAACGACGTCTGGCAAGAAGCGTTCAGAGTTGCGGGCCTATGACTTGCGGGGGCTGCACATTACCCACCTGGTGTCGCTGGGCGAAGACGTCGTCTCGATTGCTGCTCGTGTCGGCCATAAAGATCCCGTCACGCTGCTGCGGCGATATGCGGGCGTTGTGCAAGGGCGCGACCGCGAGGTCGCTGCCTCAGCTCGAGAACCGTTGAGGCCACGGCAGGCTTTCTCGGTCGCAGGCGCCCCACGCCCCCGGAAGGCCTGAGGCGGATTCGCAACTGGGCTTCACTTCCACTGAGGGCGGCGCTACCGTGCTGGCGTGTAGCGGAGATAGCGCCGTAAGTAAAGCGCTAAGGCGCGCTGCAAGGAGGACAAATGAAGACGGAATATCACTACGTGGTTGACAAGAATGGCGAACCACTATTTTGGCGTGAGACCCCTGAGTGGAGCGGATGGGCCGGCGGAAAAGAAGGGACGTACATTAACCCCGAGCTGCTGGTGATCTTGAACAACTTAGCCGAGCTGAGCGAGGTTGATGCGCCTCGAAATGCTAATGGGCAATGGGGGAATGCGTCTCCTGTTGTGGATTGGTGCAATCTGGTCATGCAAGAACTCAAAGTTCGCATGAAGTTTACTTTCCACAGTAGCTCTAAAACAACCCGTCAAGGTGGTGGATGGTTTTCTGAATCGTATGAGGTAAAAACCACCTCTAATGAGATTCATATTGAGGCAAAAGATGTGCTCGCTGCAAAAGTTCTCAGCAAGCTGAAAAAGGGTGAACTAACCAGGAGAAAGCCAAAGCCAGAAGAGATGATCGTTGACATTGACTAAGAAATCGGATCTATATCACATGCCCCTATTGCCGCAGTAGCCAAGGCGGACTCGGACCTGTTTGGGGAGTGAGCAATATGGCGCGTGGTGACTTTGTCGCACGCCGAGCAGACATTCGTGCGCTATTTGCCGAACAGAAGGTGGCGCGCGCCCAGGCGGCCGCCTACGACTACGCACGTGAGTCGATGGTGGAACGGACTGCTTGGTCTGGCATCGATCGTTTCGACGTGATCCTGCGTCTTGATGAGATCGGCGTGCTGATCGCCGCCAACGATCACGATCGGCGGATCGGTTACCCCCTACTGCGTATGAATCTTGGACTCGAAGGTCCCCCGATTGATACTGGTCTCGGGCTCGTCGGCGCCGATCGGCTCTATGTGGCCATTGGCCACATGGTCCTCCTGATCGCCGACGACCACCGCCCCTTGCCTACTGGCCGTGGAGTGCGACTCGATGGGCGCTACGAGGTGAGTGCGCGCCTGCTGCGCGCCGCGCGTCGGGCGATGGCCGAACGCAACGGGGCAGCCTTGGCCAAGCTCCTGCGCTCCCCGGACGTGCGCCGCCTCTCCGAAGGTGAGCCGTCGCTCTTCGCTGAGGCGCTGCGCGCTCGAGCAGTTCTGCAGCAGATCCCACTCCCGGCTGTGCGCAGGCGCACTTCGTAAGTAACAACTGCATATCCCGTCACGTTGACGAGCCTTTCCGTCGTAGGAATCGCCCAAAGGCGCGGTTGATCGTGCCCATCCATCGCGAACGCGTTGCCATGCTGGAATCTGGCAGTGGCAATCTCAACGTCGCAACTCGCGAATCAACGCGTCACGTCGTTCTGCACTAATCTCGCCGCTCTCAAATCGCTCGACGATTTCTCGCATTTGACTGTAGAGCGACCGCCTCTGCGGAGCAGCGTGCGGTCGGGTCGCCGATGGAGTCACGTTGGTCGGACTGGCAGACCGAGATTCTGATCCAAAACCCCCAGCAATAAGTGCGACTACTGTTGCCCCCAAGAACAGCCCTACTGGCGGGATGTTCAGTTCCTGCGCTGTCGCTGTCACGATAAAGGCACCGACGGGAATGGCAATCAAGAAGCAGCCAACTTTTTCAAAGAATCGATCTCGTGGTCGGGCTTCGCTCATAGATCACCTCGCCGAATGCGATCTGCAAGGCTGTGCCAGAACTCGGGGTCGTTTGTCGGCATAAGTTCGAGTGAGGCGTGATACGGCATCTCATCAATCATTACTCCGTTCGACGCCAGAATGCGAAGCGTTTGAGTTGATGGGTCCCAGGCAGCGAGTGTCTGGAGTTTTCGATTGACGACGATGTATTGCAGCGGTCCACCATCGGCAAGTTCGTCAAAGAGGCTCATGGCTGTGTGGCTCCTGATTGGGCGCGCAAGAACCGGCGCGCTTCGGCAAGACGACCGCGATAGCGGCGCCGTTGTTCTCGCCTGAGCTGAGCGCGAAGCTCAGGGGCACACGGAGATGCGTCAAAGCGCCCCGCGGGCGGCGGTGGAGGGCATAGGGCGAGTCGTGGATCGCGGTCGCGGCTGGTGAGCGGGCGGAAGCCAGTGCTGCAGATGACGCAGTAGACCCAGCCAATCTCAGCGCTTCGCCGTCTGTCGGCGGCCCAGTCGCGGCACGGTCGACCACAGAACCGCTTGAGCTGATCGCTGCCGACGTTGTAGTTCGTTGTGTCGAATGAGCGCAGGCAGACACCACAGGCGGCCCAGAATGGCCCTCTGCGGCCGTACAGGTGTCCTGCGCGAGCCATCCAGACGTCATTGGTCATCAGGTGCGCGCGCTCATCAGCGCAGAGAGCGCGCAGCGCAAGCGCTGGTTCAAGGAGTACTCCGCGGGGATCTGTTGCAAACGACATGTTGGCACCGTCGTCCGTGTGCGACGGGTGTCAACTGAGCCAGGGAGTGGCGACCGCTACTGAGTGCGGTGTCGGCCACCGATACCGCTGCATCGGTGGCCGACGGAGGTGAGGCGACTGGCGTGCTCAAAAGTTCTCGTCTTCATATTCTTTGTGGGTCTGCTTTCTACCGTCTTTTAGGTACACGTACAGTCGATCTTTTGCGATGACGTTGCCCATCATTGGATAACCCTGACGGTCGCGGAACTCGTGGTCTGGTACATCACCGCGACGTACCATTCCGGGTGTTCGCTCGAGTTTCGGTGTCGAATCAGCGTTGAGGACCGTGTACCCGATCCCTGGCCGCACCGCACGTGGTGTGGTGGCTTGGGCGGTGAGGCCGTCAGCGAGTCCACCGAGATAGAGCTCGATGAGCGCCCCGAGCGCGATCTCGTAGTCGTCACGCGTGGCGAGCTTGAAGGCGATGTGCCAATCGTCGGTGGCGATAGCACGGCAAACGCCGCATCCGTCTACGCCGCAGTGCCCAACCGGATGCCCGAACAGCACTCTGGCGGTCTGCTGGAGGTCGGGATCGACCATGCCGTCATACGTCGGCACCAGATCTCCGAACTCATCCGTCGTCTTTCCTCCTACGAGAAGCGCGACGACCGCGAGTGGCGAGATGAGGTTGCGCTGCTTGTAGATCACGGTCTGACCCCAGCGACTGGCGATCTCGCGCATCTCGTCGTTGTCGACGCGATCGACGAGGGTCGAGATTGTCTTCGTGAAGTACGCGTTGAGGTGCTTGATGCGGTTTGAGCCGCTTGCGGTAGCGGCGCCGGCGCCTATGAGGCACCAGGCGACTCTCAAGCGATCGGTCTCGATATTGACGCGTGGAAAGGTGACGCGAGTGCTCGCACCCGAAGCGGTGAGGAGCACAGGCCCCCCGTTGTGGGTTGGTTCCATGTCTCTGATCTCCAGATGGCCCATCCGAATGGTTCAAAGAAGCGAGAAGCTTGTTCTCTTTTCGTTTCTTTGACATCCCTGTTGGATCCGATCGGGGATAGACCTGAACCGACCAGCGCTGAAGCATCTGGCGGTTTTTGAGCGTGTCAAGGGGGTAGCGTGGCCCATGCACTCGCACAAAACGTGAGGGAGTATCCTTCCCCCCAATGGTTACAAAGCCACTGTCCCGAAATGAGATGCGCGCCCGTGCAGTGACCTTCGCTGCGCGCTGGAAGGACGAAACCAGCGAGCGAGGGCAGTCTCAGTCCTTCTGGACCGAGTTCCTCGACATCTACGGCGTTGACCGCAAGCGCGTGGCGGCCTTTGAGCAGCTCGCCAAGCGCACGTCGACGGGCAACTACGGCTTCATCGACCTCTATTGGCCAGGTGTGCTGATCGCCGAGCAGAAGTCCGCCGGCAAAGACCTGGAGGAGGCCGAGCAGCAGGCACTCGACTACCTCACTGAGATCAAGCAGTCCGACTTCCCCGGCCTGGTCATCACGAGCGACTTCGCGCGCATCCGCATCCTTGACCTTGAGTCAAAGAACCCTCAGCCCGTTGAGATTAAGACGGCCGACCTCGGCAAGGAGTACGAGCGCTTCCTCTTCATCGCCGGCTACGCCAAGCAAACGTTCGAGCAAGAGATTGAGGCCAACGTCGAAGCGTCGGAGCTCATGGGGCAGCTCTACGACGCCGCAGAGGCCGCTGGGTACAAGGATCACGAAGCGAACGTGCTGCTTACGCGCCTCCTCTTCCTTATGTTCGGCGATGACACGGCGATGTGGGCGAGAGGGCTCTTCTACTCGTTCGTGCATGACCGCACCTCAGACGACGCGTCAGATCTTGGCGCGCAGCTCGCCATGCTCTTCCAGGTGCTTAATACTCCTGAGACCGAGCGGCCGAAGAACCTTGACCAGACGCTCGTTGACTTTCCGTATGTGAACGGCGGCCTCTTCAGCGAAAACTTGCGGATTGCTGCCTTCACTCCCGAGATGCGTCACGCGCTCATCAAGGCGATGCGCTTCGGCTGGGGCAGCATCTCGCCTGCGGTCTTCGGCTCGCTCTTCCAGAGCGTCAAGTCAAAGGAACTCCGACGCGAGCTCGGCGAGCATTACACCCCCGAGAAGACGATCATGAAGCTGATCGGCCCGCTGATCCTTGATGAGCTCAAAGAGCGGCTTGCAGCAGCGAAGGGAAGCCCACAGAAGCTGCGCAACCTCCGCAAGGAGCTCGGCACGTACACCTTTCTTGACCCTGCTTGCGGATGCGGGAACTTCCTTATCGTTACCTACCGTGAAATGCGCCGGCTGGAGCTGGAGATCCTCAAGCAACTGCGCGACCTGAAGGAAGACAGCCAGCTGTCGCTTGATCCAACACTCGGCCTGCAAGTCAGCGTTGATCAGTTCGCGGGCATTGAGATCGAAGAGTGGCCGGCCAAGGTCGCCGAAACTGCGATGTTCCTCGTTGACCACCAGATGAACCTTGAGCTTGCTGAGGAGTTTGGCCTCACGCCCGACCGGCTTCCCATCAAAGACATGCTCAACGTCCACGTCGGCAACGCTCTCCGCACGGATTGGAGAAGTGTCTGCGAGATCGGTGACAAGACGCTAATCCTGGGGAACCCGCCCTTTCTCGGCATGTCAAATCTTTCAGATGAGCAGCAACAGGACAACCGCATCGTCTTTGAGAAGGTGGAGGCAGGAGATCTGCGCTCTGGTCGGCTGGACTACGTGGCCTGTTGGTGGGCGTTGGCGTGCATCAATCTCCAGGGCACCACGGGCAAGGCCGCGTTCGTCTCGACAAACTCGCTCACCCAAGGCGAGCAGGCCCGATCAATGGGTCCGCTCTTTGATCGCCTTGGCTACGCCATTGAGTTCGCCCACCAAACGTTCAAATGGTCGAGTGATGCGCCGAATGCAGCTGCGGTACATGTCGTGATCATTGGTATCAACACGAAGCCTCGGGTTCAGAAGCGCCGACTGTTCGCAACGCTTGAGAACGGGGATGTGGTTGAGCAGTATGCCGAGAACATCAACATCTATCTGGCCGACAGTAGCGTCGCGGCGATTGCCAAGCACTCAACCCCGATTGTGCCGGGGCCCAAGCTGACCGAGGGCAACAAGCCACAAGACGGGGGTGGATTGATCGTAGAGCCAGAAGATCTGGCTGAGGTGCAAGGTGATCCGATTGCAGCAAAGTATCTCCGCAAGATCATCGCGGCGCAGAGCATGCTGCATGGGGACGATCGTCATTGCCTCTGGATGGTGGGCGCTGAGCCCGCAGAGCTCCGCTCATCCAGAATCCTTCAGGATCGGCTTGAGACGGTGCGTCGCACGCGCGCTGAGAGCCCAACCGAGGCTGCTCGAGCGAAGGCGGCAACACCTTACCTATTCCTCGCGATCCGGCAGCCCAAGAGTCGGTGGCTGGCTGTGCCGGCAACCTCAAGCGAGAATCGGTCCATTATTCCAATGAAGTTCTTCGAGGCAACGGACATCGCCCACAACAGCATCTTGGCGTTAGACAGCGCTGACGACTATCTCTTCGGGCTCCTGCAAAGCCGGCCATTCACGGTGTGGGCTAAGTCCGTGTCTGGGCGACTTGAGATGCGCATTCGCCTGTCACCCGATCTTTCCTACAACTCATTCCCGGCGCCCGAGCCGACGTCGGAGTTGCGTGCGCAAATCACAGTTGCGGCACAAGAGGTCCTCCGCGCTCGAGACGCGCATCCTGGCTCCTCCCTCGCAGACCTGTATGACCCGCTCGCAATGCCAGTTGATCTTGTGAAGGCGCACGCGACCTTAGATAAAGCAGTGCTCGCTTCGCTTGGCCTCGCGCCGTCTGTCTCGGACGGCGAGGTCCTCGGGGCGCTCTTCAAGCGCTACGCGGAGCTCACCCGATCAATCTTGGACGGCACACCAAAGCCGGCGCGCGTTTCGCGGAAGCGATCGGACGCCTGACGCCGCATTCTGTTGGGCGCTTCTGGTGGGCGTACAGCCCAAAACGTCAGCCGTAAAACGAATCAAGAAAATCATCGGTTCGTTGGGCGTACGCACGAAATACGCCCAACACAGGGGTTAGTGCAGCTGTTTTTGAGCACGAAATCGGTGGCTGGCGCGTGCGCAGTCTGTTTACGAAACAGCTGCTCTACCACTGAGCTACATCGGCGCCGGAGGGGGATTGTAGCGGAGCAGACTGTTCGAGGCGAGGTCTATTCGGCAGCGGGTGGAGC
>JBIIRA010000011.1:0-21302 GCA_044341795.1 Candidatus Limnocylindrus sp. | reverse complement strand
CGGTCTCCTCATCTGGAAGATCGCAACCCTGAAGAACGGTTCTTCGAAGTAATCCCCTTCCGACGGGAAACCGTCGGGTTCGGATACAGGAAAAGGCCCGGGGGAAACCCCGGGCCTTTTCTATTGCTCAAGATGTGGTCGGGGCGACTGGATTCGAACCAGCGACCTCTTGCACCCCATGCAAGCGCGCTACCAAGCTGCGCTACGCCCCGAGTGGGTCCAACGTTTCGGCAGTCTATCAGGAAGGCTAGCGCCACTCCCCCGCTGGTGAGCGCCCGAGCAGCGCGCGCGCAAGCACTTCAATGGTCGTTCCTCCGCTGATCGCTGCGACAACCGCTGCCGTAATCGGCATCTCTAACTTGTGTGCAGCGGCAAGTTGCAGCGCGCCATGTGCAGTACCAATCCCTTCCACCGTTGCGCCAATCTTGTCGACGGCAGCCTGCACGCTCATGCCACTCGCGAGCAGTGCTCCGAACTTTGCATTGCGCGACCCGGTGTTCGACGAGGTGACGACAAGGTCGCCCACGCCTGCGAGTCCGCAGGCGGTCTCTGTGCGTCCACCGCACGCTTCGGCGAGGCGCGCCATCTCAGCAACTCCGCGCGAAAGGAGCGCTGCTGCGGCATTCTCTCCGTATCCGAGCGCACGGACACCACTGACGGCGATGGCGATGACGTTCTTCAGTGCCCCGCTGATCTCAACGCCGACAACGTCGTCGGTCAGGTAGATACGGAATGCAGGCCGCACAAGGCGAGCACGAAGTATTTCCACCAGCTGGTCTGGGCCAGCGAGTACTGCGGCTGCGGGCTTTCCAATGGCGATCTCGCTGGCGAGGTTAGGGCCAGACAAGACGGCGAGGCGCTCAACCTCTGCACCAGCAGCAATCAAAAGCTCGGATGGGCGCGCACCGTTGAGTGACAACCCTTTTGACGCGATGACCACGGACGCGTCTCCAGCAGCCCGAACAATCTGCGTGGCCGTTGCTGGATCGAGCTCTGTGGAGGGAATGGTAACCACGAAGGTGTCGTCGGCACTCAGCGAGGACAGTGCTTCGGTAGTACTGAAGATGTTGATTGCGGTCGGCAGCAAAACTCCAGGAAGGCGTCGTGTGTTGATGCGGGCGCTGCGCAGGAGCGCCGCTTCGTCGGTTGTTCGAGCGAGTAGTTCAATGGCCGGGGCTGGGCGACCCTCCCCCTGCTCCTGGCTCCAGAGGAGTGCGAGGGCGGTCCCCCATGCGCCTGCGCCGAGAATGCGGATGGTGCTCATGCGTGTGCGGCTGGCTTCGCCTTTGCGGGCGCCCGCTTGGTTGAGCGCGAGGATCGTCCACGCTCTCGCCCCTCTTCGGCCTCCCGCTCACGGACAACGATACGGATCGGCGTCCCCATGAGGGGGTACTTCTCGCGGATCTGATTCTCGAGGAAGCGCTGCCAGGTGAAGTGCACCTGGGCGGCGTTTCGTGCGAAGACGACGAAGGTTGGGGGTGGTGTGGAGGCCTGAGCCGCGTAGAGGATCTTCGGGCGCTTGCTGCCACTGTGAGCCGGCTCCTGGCGGGCAACTGCTTCAGCGATCAGGCGGTTTAGCACGCCGGTTGGAATTCGCAAATTACGCGCATCGGCGGCGGCCACCGCAGCATCGAGGACCTTCGTTGCTCGCAACCCAGTTACCGCCGAGATGGAGACGAGCGGAGCAAAATCAAGGAATGGTGCTTGGCGGCGGAGCTTCCCCTCGATCTCGTCAAAGGTGAAGCCATCTTTCTCAATGAGGTCCCACTTGTTTAGCACTAGCACGAGACCTTTTCCTGCGTCAATCACGGAACCGGCAATGTGCAGATCTTGGGCCTGCAAGCCCGTCGACGCATCAATCAGCAGCAGAGCAACATCGGCGCGATCCAGCGCACGCACTGAGCGCACCGTGGCCCACTTGTCTGCCGAAGGACCAGAGGCAACCTTGCCACGCTTGCGAATGCCCGCAGTGTCAACAAGAGTGATCTGACGCCCTGCATGCAGCAGCGTCTCGTCAATCGCATCGCGCGTTGTACCAGCCACCGCGCTCACCACTGTTCGCTCACTACCAATCAGCTTGTTGAGAAGGCTCGACTTACCGACATTAGGCCGGCCGACAATCGCGACGGTCACCTCGCCTTCAACATAGGCGCTACCCGCATCCTCTGGGAGCGCTTCCAGCCGCTCAACGATCACGTCAAGCAGGTCACCAGAACCGATGCCGTGCTGCGCGCTGACGGTGTGAAGGCGATCAAACCCCAGGATGGAAAACTCCTGCGCAGCACGATCGCGTTCAATGTTGTCGGCTTTATTCGCGACAAGGATGATCGGCTTGCCGCTGCGCCGCAGCAGCTGCGCCACCTCGGCATCGCCAGGGTTCGGGCCAGTTGCAGCGTCAACGAGGAGCAGAATGAGATCGGCGGCGTCGACAGCAATGCGCGCCTGATCTTGCACCCCTATCTCGATCGGATCACCGACCGCGGGTTGCATGCCTCCTGTATCGACGACACGGAAGCGCATCCCATTCCACTCAACGATGCCGATCAAGCGATCGCGTGTAGTTCCGGCGCGATCCTCAACGACCGCACGTCGCTCGCCAACGAAACGATTGAAGAGGGTACTCTTCCCAACGTTCGGTCGCCCGACCAGCGCGACGAGTGGGAGCCGGCGCGGCAAGGATTCGACTTCGACCTCTACTTCTGCCTCATCCTCACTCATGCTGGTGTACCGCTAGTGATTGATGTGGTGCGGTATTGCGGCGTGGCAGCGGCCTCGAGCGCCGTTCGAGCAATGGAGGCCGCATTCGTGCGAACGCTGTCGGTGCCACCGAGTTCGGCAATCCTGAGTGCGACGCGCTCAAGGTCTTCAATGGGGGTGCTGGTTCCGCCAGTGATGCCAACGGTATGAATGTTTGCAAACAGCTCGGGGTCAGTAAGCGCCTGGGCAGATTCAATCTGGACGGCGCGCGTGCCACCAATCTCACAGAGACGAGTGAGCTCTTTCGTGTTGGCGCTCCGAGTACCGCCGACCACGATCATCAGTTGCACTTCACGAGCGATTGCGATGGTGTCCTCCTGGCGTCGAATCGTGACTGGGCAGACCGTGTTGATCACCTTGAGTTCGTGGCAGCGCGACACAAGGAAGGCGGCCAGGCGCTCAAACTTCCATGGTGGTTGGGTTGACTGAGTGATCAGAGCCATGCGCTTGCGACGCGGGATGGTGGCCCAATCCTCCTCTTCGTCGACCAAGATGGCGTTTGGGGCAAAACCAAGCAGGCCGACGACCTCCGGATGATTTGGCGTGCCGAGGAGAACGATCTCGTATCCCTCTTCCACGAGTCGAGCGAGCTCGCGATGCTCTTGCGTCACCCAGGTGCAGGTGCCGTCAATCACTTCAAGGCCGCGCTCTGCTGCGCGACCGAGAACCTCGGGGGTCACCCCATGCGCGCGAATGACGACGGCGGCCCCCGAAGCGACCTCATCGAGATGGTCAACATTCTCAATTCCGCGGGCGCGCAGGTCGGCGATCAGCCCCTCGTTGTGTACGACATGCCCCAGGGTGTGGGTCTCTTTCCCAGAGGCGCGGGCGATCTTGGCCTTGTCTATGGCCTCACGGACGCCATAGCAGACGCCCGTACGCTTCGCGATGACAATGTTCTCGACACTTCCCATGCGGGCATTATCGCCCACCCCGCCCCTAGGGCCGATTCGCCTCAGGAAGGAGGGCTGCGACAGCATCGTGGATGGCGCCGCTCACCGCGGCAAGCTCGGGCCGTGCCCCCTCAGCGCGCGGCAACACCACTGGCTCCCCAATCGTCAGCGTGACGCGAGGGACGCGACGAGGGATCAGCGAGCCCTTCCGCCAGAGACCGTCCGTGCCCGTGACCGCGACTGGCAGGATTGGCACACCGCTTCGCAGCGCGAGGAGGGCAGCCCCATCGCGAAAGGGGCGCAGGATACCGTCAGGCGAGCGTGTCCCCTCTGGATAGATCCCCAGGATGTGCCCCTCGCTAAGGATGCGCTCGGCCAGACGGAACGCCTCGAGATCGGCGGCGCCGCGCCGAACCCCAAAGACACCATTCACCCGGAGGAACCAGCCGACCAGCGGCCAACGCATCGCCTCAGCCTTCCCCATCCAGGTCATTGGGCGGCCGGTCACAGGGGTGAGCCAGCAGGCAAGAAGGACTGGGTCAACCCACGAGATATGGTTCGAAGCGAGCAGCACCGGCCCAGTTACTGGGATGCGATCGAGGCCACTCACCACGATCTCGCCCGCCAAACGCTGCATCGCCCAGCGGCCGAAGCGCTCTGAGAGGCGCATGCCGAGCGGGATGCGCTCCGCTGTCATCGTGTGACCTTGCGTGCCTCAGTCACAACCAGCTTGACCACGTCGGCGAGCGCCATCTCATCGGTGTGAATCGTGATGGCATCTGTCGCCGCAACGAGCGGCGCCACAGGGCGAGTGCGATCCTCTGCATCACGCGCGATCAGGCTGGAGAGGATTGCTTGGTGCTCTGCGGAACCGACGGCATAGCCGCGCTGTAAGGATCGTCGAGAGGCCCGTGCCTCAGCCGTCGCATCAAGGAAAATCTTGCACTCTGCGTCGGGAAGCACCACCGTGCCAATGTCGCGACCGGCAAGCACCGACCCACCCCGAGCTGCCACGCCCCGCTGCACCGCGCGGAGGGCATCTCGAACACTCGCAATAGACGCAACGGCCGGAACGTAAAGCTCGACATCTGCGGCCTCAAGCTGCCGATCCGCGAGGGGGGTGCCATCAACGACTATCGTGAAACTCAACCCGCTCCCCTGGGCGTCAGTCGCAGAGGCTAGATCAGTAAGGTCGCGGCGAACCTGGTCATATGTTGCGCCAGCCACATCAGCTGCGGTCATTGGCGCAGGCAACCAACCGAGATCGATCGCTCGACGAGTAATCGCCCGATAGAGCAAACCTGTATCAAGAAAACCGATACCAAGCTCCGCTGCTACAAGTCGGCCAACGCTGCTTTTTCCACTTGAGGCTGGGCCGTCAATAGCGATACGCATTATCTGTTCGTCGGTGCGACTGGTCGCGCCTTACTCTTTGGTGCCGCGACAAGCGCGCGCGTGAGCTCTTGTCGTTCCGATTCAGTGATCAGCCGGAGCTCGCCTGAAGTCAGCCCACCGAGTCGGACCGGTCCGTACCCGACGCGGATCAAGCGCAGAACGGGATGGCTGATTGCGCCGTAGAGGCGGCGCACCTCGTGGTGTCGACCCTCTCCGATCGAGATGAAGCTCCACTGACCAGGATCCATGTCGCCACCGCGCACATCCTCTGGAAGATCGTCATCACGGTGCACCCCACGTGCCTCAATGGCGTGCGCCCAACCATCAGTGAGTCGAATGCCTGCTCGCAACCGCTGGAACTCGGCCTCCGCGACCATGGCCTTCGTTGCCGCGGCATAAGCGCGACGCAGACCGGCACGAGGGTGTGCGAGGGGCGAAACAACGCGCCGCTCTTCGGTAAGCAGCAGCAGCCCTTCGCTCTCGCGATCGAGTCGCCCGATCGAAAGCATTCGTGCAGCGCGCTCGGCACCAAGCGCAGGTGTTAACGCTTGCGGCAGGGTCACAGTGGCGTATGGGTCAGCATGGGTGGTGGTGACGCCTACCGGCTTATACCAAGCGAACACCTCGGCGCCGCCCAGCTCATCCCCACTCTCCGTAGAGGGACGCGGCTTTGCTGCAAGTGCTTTGCCATCCAGCTCAAGGGGGGCCAGCGCATCAAGGCGCTCCCCGAGGGCCACGGCGCGACCAGCCGTCGTAACGCGATTCCCGGCAATGGCCGTGTCGGCGCCGCGACGAGAGAGGCCAGAGCGTTCCGCAACGAGAACGTTGACGCGAATCAGATCAGTCAGTTGCGGCGTCCTCTTGGGCGGGGGTGCTCGGCGCATCGGTATCGGCATCTGCTTCGTCATCGCGCGCAGGTGACGAGTCAGTCGCCTCACTGCGCAAATCCATGTGACGCAGTGCCTCGGCATCACCCTCAAGCGCCGGAAGGTCAGCAAGCGATCCGAGGCCAAATCGACGGAGGAACTCGAGCGTTGTTGCGTAGCGAATTGGCCGCCCGGCAGTCTCCAAGCGTCCAGCCTCTTCAATGAGCCCTCGCTCAAGGAGCACGCGGAGTGCGTAGTCGGCGTCGACACCACGAATCTCTTCGATGCCACCCTTGGTGACCGGCTGGCGATAGGCGATGACGGCGAGTGTCTCTAGTGGGGCTGCGGTGAGGTCAGAGCCTCCGGTGCCCACCCAGGCGAGTACCGCACGAGCCTGCTCTGCGCCGCTGGCAAGCTGCAGCTCGTCACCGTGCGTAATCAGGGTGATGCCGCGCTGCGCGAGGTTCGCCGTGAGTGCAGTGACGAGGCGATCAAGGTCGCTCTTTGAGGCCTCAAGGAGCTTCGCAGCCTCTCGCCGGGTGATAGGGCGGTCAACGACAAAGAGAAGGGCTTCCAGATCTTCGACCGTCGCCGCCCATGGCGCTGCGCTCACGCTCTGTCCCTCGTCGCTCATTCACTCACCCCCTGCAGAATTGTGATTGGTCCCCACAGCGCATCTTGACGCACCTCAACCTCTCGCCGCTTGGAGAGCTCCAGGAGTGCTAAGAATGTCACAGCGATGAACGACCGGTCTTGCCGATCTCCAAGAAGGGTCTCAAGGTCCACCCCCGCCACACCACTCAGGCGGACCGCTTCACGGATCGCGGAGAGTCGGTCGCCAATGGAAACCTTCATGCCAACTGGGGCGGCGGAGAGGGCGGCGAGCGGCTTCCGTCGCAGAGCGATGCGCACCATCGCGCGAAGGAGGCGCTTTGGGTCTGACTTGATTGGCAGGGCTGGCTCTACTGGCGCCGCCTTTGGACCAGGAAGCTGGCGTGTTGGCGGTTCGCGATACCAGAGCGGCTGCATCAGGCGATCGCCAAGGACCCGTGCCGCATCGCGGAATACTCGGTAGCGCAGCAGTCGAATGCGCAGCGTATCTGCCTCATCTTCAACGTCAAGATCATTGACGAGATCCGGCGCGGCCGCGATCGGGCGTGGCAGGAGTGCCCGACTCTTCAGCACGATGAGCTGTGCCGCGACCGAAACAAACGATGAGAGTGTTTCTAGTCGATCATCAGGAATCTCAGCGAAATAGCGCAGGAACTCATCGGCAAATCCTGCCAGTGGCACACGACGCACATCCAGCTCATCGCGCTCGATGAGGGCAAGGAGGAGGCCGTAGGGTCCACTGAACTCCCCCAGCGCCACATACGAGCGGGTTCGCCCAAAGAGTCCCCCCTGCTCTCTGCGAAAGATGACCCCTTCAATATCGGGGACGGATGGATCTGGGAGCTCAAACCCCTCGGCGATGCCGCGAACGCTCATCGCGTCACACCACTATCAAGATCAAGGAGTAGACGGACGCGCGCATCAATTTTGGTTGGCTTCTGTCGAGACGAGGTGCGCGACTCCAAGCGTGCGAGCTCGTGCAGGATCGCAATAGTGCCCCTCGGAGCACCGAGCTTGTCAGCGAGTTTCGGCGCAACCGATGCATGGAGGCGGAGGGTTTGCCGTGAACGCGCGAATGGGCCGCGTGCCCTTCCACGCACTGGCGAACCTTCGAGCACATGGATCACTCGAGCAAGTAGGCCGACCTGCCCCTTCGGAAGGTCATGGAGAAGTGCTGCGAGTTGATCGTCAGGTTTCGCGCCGAGGCGCCGAAGGCTCGCAGCGGTACGCGTTGCAGAGGCCTGGTCCGCGGGGTGCGCGGCGGCAAAGGCACGACGCGCCCGCGGCGTGGCACCTATGGCGCGAAGGTGCGCGTCACCTTCGATACCAACGGGGGTAACGAGACCGAGGCGGGCCACCCGTTGACGGCCGACCGCCTGAAGGTGCGAAAGCACCTGCTGGAGGCGATGGGTACGAGTCGCAACATTCACAGCCGAATCCTACCGCCTCGCGGGCTGCCTAGGCCCTCGGGTGGGCCTTCCGATACGAATCCCGCACGTGACTCCCGAGGAGGTGAGTGTAGAGCTGGGTTGTTGCGATGTCCGCATGTCCGAGAAGCTCCTGCACCACGCGCAGGTCTGCCCCGCCATCGAGGAGGTGTGTGGCAAATGAGTGGCGCAGCGTATGAGGGTGGATCTCGCGTCCGAGGCTTGCCGCGACAGCAGCCGCACGAATCGCAGACCAGGCGGACTCTCTCCGTAGCCGCACACCGCCACGCGACAAGAGGAGCGCCTTCGGCTCTGGGGCGGACCCACTCGCACGGCTCGGTGCCCCTTGATGAATCTCACGCCAGTGATCGAGGTAGGCCTGAATCGCATCGAGTGCCGGCTCACCGATGGGGACGATGCGCTCCCGGCGGCCCTTACCGAAGAGCCTCACAGAACCGTCGCCTAGATCAACGGAATCTACGTCCAGATCGACGATCTCACTGACACGGCCACCTGATCCGTAAAGCAGTTCGCCAAGTGCGCGGTTGCGATGTGCATTTGCGTGCGCCAGGTCGCTCTCATCGGTGGGAGTACCGAGCGCGGTCAGTAGTCGTTCAACCTCTTCTACGCCCAACACCGTTGGGAGTGTGCGCCGTGAACGCGGGAGATCGATCTCATCACTGATTGAGCGAGCGATGATCCCTTCGCCTTCAGCAAATCGGTAGAGAACGCGCAGTGCTGCAGCTCGCCGCCGCATGGTGGAGAGGGCGTTACCGGGCTGGGCGATCCACTCCTGCGCCGCCTTGGCTGAGCTCTTCCACGCACCGCTTGCACCGAGCGACTCCGCAAACGACTGGTAGTCCCCACGGTAGGCGGCAAGCGTGCGCGGGGCGAGGTTTCGCTCTACCCCGAGATAAAGGATGCAGGAGTCAATCAGGCGATCAATCTCGCTCCGTGACGCAGTGGGCATCAACGACCGCGACGCGCGTTCGCCAAGAGCTCGTTAGCGGCGGCGGTTGCGCCGCTGCCTGCTCCTTCCCCAGCCAGCATGGCGGCGAGCTCTACCACCCGCTCCTCGTCGGTGAGGCGCTGCACCTGAGTCAGCGTACGGCCATCTACCTCGCGCTTAGAGACGCGCAGATGGATGTCAGCCTGTGCCGCAACCTGCGGCAGGTGTGTAACGCAGAGAACTTGATGCTGCGCAGAGATGCGGCGCAGGCTACGGCCGAGGGTCTCCCCTGCCCGCCCTCCGAGTCCGGCATCAATCTCATCAAACACAAGGGTGCGCGCTTCGCTTGCGTCGCTGAGCGCCTCCTCAATGGCAAGAGAGACGCGACTCAACTCGCCACCAGAGGCGATTTTGCCAAGCGGTCCAGCTGGTTCGCCGGCGTTCGGGGCAAACATGAACGAAACATCGTCACCGCCGCCCTGATCAACGGCGCTGGGCACCCCGTCAACGAGTGGGTCGCCATCTGTGCCGCCGCGAGGTGCCAGTGGGATTGCAAATGATGGGGGGAGATCAAGTGCCGTCAACGCCGCGTTCACCGCGGAGGTTAACGTCACTGCACCCGCCCGGCGCATAGCTCGTAGAGCAGTCGCAGCTTCGCCGATGCCTGCGTTGAGCGCAGCGAGCTGTTGGGTAATCGCAGTCCGGCGCTCTTCGGCGCCATCAAGGCGCTCGACCTCTTCGCGTGCACGCGTGAGCGCCAGAAGCAAACCCGCCTCGTCGGTACGGAAGCGTCGCTGCAGCGCCAGCAGGAGCGCCAGGCGATCCTCGAGCTCACCCAGGCTGCGCGCACCTCCCGCGAACGGCGTGAGGGTCGCCGCCTCACGGCCAAGGTCATCTATCTCAATCGAAAGCGCACTTACCCGCTCCTGCAAGGCGGTGGCGTCACCATCAAGCCGTGCCAACTCTCGCGCGATTCGCTCGGCGCTCGCCGCACGCGCGCGCAGACCGCTGCGATCCTCGTTCAACGCCTCCCGAAGCTCGTCTTGCAGGGCAGAGATTCGCTCGCTGTTTGAGGCACGGCGCAGCTCCTCTTTGAGTTCGGCCTCTTCCCCTTCGCGAATCTCGGCGGCTTCGAGGTCGTCTCGCTCTGTTCGCGCAACCTCGAGAAGGGCAAGGCGCCGCGAGTCGTTGCCTCCGAGCCCTTGCAGCTCTTCATGCAGGGCGCCGCGCTGCTGAATGAGGTTGGCTACCTCAGCACGCTGCCCCTCAGCCTTCGACCAGCGGTCGAGTAGTTCGCGCTGTCGTGCTGGGTCACCGAGACGCTGCTGGTCGTGTTGGCCGTGAATATCAATGAGCGGACCGACCTCGCCAGCGAGGCGACCAATGGTTACCAGCTCGTCGTCAATGCGGGCGACGGAGCGCCCCTCGGCGTACACCTCACGCACCGTAATCTGGTCGCGACCCTGCGATGAAATCTGCAGATCTACACGGAGACGATCTGATCCGGCGCGCACCGCTCCTGAATCCCCACGACCACCGCGCGCGAGCGCAAGTGCGTCGACAAGGAGTGATTTACCTGCCCCAGTCTCGCCAGTGAGCACTGTGAGGCCGAGACCGAATTCAACGCGAACCGCATCAATGATCGCGAGGCCCGCCACGCCAAGCTCGCGGATGTGCGAACCCTTTGGCGCACTCACCGTGGGAGGAGGTCGACCTTCTGGCGGACCAGATCCCAGAATGGGGCGGCGCCCTGCAGTTCGACGAAGTTGATTGGCTGCGCTGCTTCGGTAACAGAGACACGATCGCCAATCTTGAGGGGCAAATCGATCCAGCCGTCAACAGAGACCACCGCGTCTTCACCCTGTACGACCGTGCAAGTTACCGTTTGTGTCGCGGAGACAGTCACTGAGCGCAGTGTAGCGAGATAGGCGGCAATCGGTGTCACGATCAGATTGCGACTTGTCGGCTCAAGAATCGGGCCGCCAGCCGAGAACGAGTAGCCAGTTGAGCCGGTCGGCGAGGAGACGATCACGCCGTCAGCGATGTAGGTTGCCAGATGGCTCTCCCCTACAGCGACATCAAGTCGCAAGACGCGGGGTAGTCGACCTCGGGCGACCACCACATCGTTGAGAGCGTCAAGCTGCTCCGTGCGGCCATCGCCATGGTGGATCGTTGCGCTGAGTGCCATTCGTGGTTGGGTGGTCCAGCGTTTTGCTTGGAGAGCGTCAAGGGTCGGCTCAATCTGAAATGCCTCAGCGCGCGCAAGGAAGCCGATTTTGCCAAGGTTCACGCCGAGGAGCGGGGTGGCAGTACCGGCGACGGCAGAGGCGGCGCGCAAGAACGTGCCATCACCACCGAATGAGATCAGCACCTCGGTGCCAGGGAGTGCTGCCCGCACGGCGGCAACATCTTCAGCCGCATGCCCCCAGCATTCAACGCCGTTGGCGGCACACCAACCAGCGGCCTCGTCCCACGCCTCTTGGGCAAGGTCATTGGTCGGGTTGTAGACAAAACCGAAGCGGCGCATGCCTACATCATCGCACATGAGAATCAGCGTTCGCGTTCCCCGCACGGGGTAGCTCGGCGCGGCGAGCAGAAGGATTTACTGCTTGCGTGCGCTCCAGGCGGCCCGGATGCGGCGCTCGATCCCAGCCTCATCGAGGCCGATCAGCGTGCGGAGATCTGAGACGCTCCCGTGGTCAACAAAGCTGCCGGCGGGGATGCCGATCGTCGCGATGGACGCCTTAACTCGGCGCCCAGTGGCCGCTTCGTGCGCCGCCAGCGACTCGACAACTGCACCACCGAAGCCGCCAGCCTCAACACTCTCCTCGAGCGTCACGATGAGGTCGACTGTCTCGCCGTAGCGCTGCACTATCGCGTGATCGAGAGGGTTCGCCCAGATGGCGTTGACGAGCGCGACAGAGATTCCCTCGGCGCGCAGACGCGCAGCGATTGGGGCGACCCGCTGAATGATCGGGCCGAAGGCCAGAATGGCGATCTGGTTTCCCTCTTCAAGCACCTCCGAAACACCGATCGGCAAGATGCTTGGGGGTACCTCTGGTACGCCCACCACGCTGTCGCGTGGATAGTGCAGGGCGAAGGGGTGATCCTGTGAGAGCGCGGTACGGACGAGCGAGCGCAGCTCCTGCTCATCTTTCGGGGAAGCGATGAGGAGGCGTGGAATCTGTCGCTGGGCGGTGAGCATGAACATCCCCTGATGGCTGGTCCCATCTTCGCCAACCAAGCCCGCACGGTCGACCCCGATGAGCACCGGCTGATCGTTTTGGCAGACGTCATGAACAATCTGGTCCCACGCGCGCTGCAGGAATGTTGAATAGATGGCAACGACTGGTCGACCGCCTCCCATGGCGATTCCAGTTGCCGCAGCCATCGCATGCTGCTCGGCAATGCCGACGTCGTAGAAGCGATCTGGATAGGCGGCGGCGAACTTATCGAGTCCCGTTCCCGTCGGCATCCCCGCCGTAATGGCAACAATGCGCCGGTCAGTCGCAGCGGCGGCAACAACTTCGGCCGCGAAGAAGGATGTGTAGTTCGGCACTTTCGCTGGCGTTGCGATCGGATCCGCACCCGCCTTACCGTAACTATCGGTAGCGCCAACCTCCATCTTTGGGAGCGCTGCGCCGTGGAAGGTAATTGGATCGGCCTCTGCCGGGCGATAGCCACGACCCTTCTGCGTGCGTACATGCACGATCACTGGACCATTCATCGTGAAGGCCTTCGCGAATGCCTCTTCGAGCTGTGCGCGATTGTGCCCATCAAGAACGCCCACATAGGTGATGCCGAGGTCCTCAAAGAGGCGCCCTGGCTCCTGCACCAAGGAGACGACGGAGCGACGCAAGCTCTTCGACCATGCGGCGAGTTGCGCGCCAACGAGCGGTACGCGGGAGATGGTGCGGTCATACCAACTTTTGCTTTCACGCCAACGCCCTGAGAGCTTCACCTTGGAGAGATACGTGGAGATTGCGCCGACCGTTGGCGAGATGGACATCTCATTGTCGTTAAGCACGATCAGCAGCGGCGTGCCGCGATGACCGATGTCGTTGAGAGCTTCAAGGCTCAGGCCGCTCATGAGAGCCGCATCACCCACAACGACGGCAACCTTCTCGTTGCTGCCCCGCACGTCGCGCGCGAGTGCGAGTCCCTGGCCGATGGAGATGCCGGTGCCAGCATGCCCACCGTCAAACACGTCGTGGGGTGACTCAGTGCGGCGCGGGAAGCCGCCGATGCCGCCGAGTTGGCGAAGTGTGCCGAATCGCGCTAGGCGGCCAGTCAACAACTTATGTGGGTACGCCTGGTGCCCAGTGTCAAAGACGATGCGATCGACGGGCGAGTTCATCACGCGATGTAGGGCGACCGTTAGCTCGACAACGCCAAGGCTCGGTCCGAGGTGCCCGCCCGTTACGGCAGTGGTGGCGATGATGGCAGTGCGCAGCTGCTCTGCGATCTGGTCAAGCTCTGCACTGGAGAGCGCCTTGAGCCCAGCGGGGCCATCGAGGCGAGCAAGCAACGAGTCGGCGCCAACGGCGCGCAGTGCGACTCCTTCGTCAGGCATCCTCGTCCTCCTCTTCGTCATTGATTAGTGCCGTAGATCCATCAGGGAGCAACTCTTCAACTCGCAGACGTGCCGCCTGCAGCTGTGACTCAGCGTGCTTCTGGAGCACGACGCCCCGTTCGTAGTGTCCTACCGCGGCCTCAAGATCCGCATCCTGAGTCTCGAGATCATCCACGATGGAACGGAGTTCCGCAACGGTCGCCTCGAAGGTTGCTGGAAGCGCCGCGTCTGCGCCTGCATTGCGGGTGGCGCGCGCTGGGGTGACCTTACGCTTCGCCATCGGTCACCTCCTTCGCTCGCTCTGTCACGGTCGCCCGCACGGCACCCTGCGCCAGGCGGATGAGTAGCGACGTCCCAACAGGGGCATCGCGCCAAGAGCGTACCGCCCTTCCCCCATCCCCCGCCACAATCGCGTAGCCACGTGCGAGAACCCGCTGGGGCGAGAGGGCGCCGAGCAGCAGGTTTAGCTCACTGAGCGCACTCGTTGCCCCCTGCACTCGTGCGAGGGCGGCACGCGCCAGGTCATCGGAGAGCTGCGCAACACGCTCTCCGGCCCGTTCAATGCGGTCGAGCGGGCCGACATCGTCAAGGGCACGCGCCACTTCTTGCAGGCGCCGTTCAGCTCGGTCGATGGCAAACGACAGCGCGCGACCGCCACGATCCCGCAGGCGCGCGACATCATGCCGAGACTGCAGCAGATCGCTCGAGAGTGCGGCGGCGCCGATGCTCGGCGTGCCAGCGCGCAGATCTGCGACGAGATCGGCAAGGGTCACATCAGATTCGTGACCGACCGCGGAGATGATTGGGGTTGCAGAGGCGGCGATGGCACGCAACACCCCCTCAACATTGAACGCCCCAAGGTCGTCACTCGATCCACCACCGCGCGCCAGCAGGAGCACGCTGATGGCGTCGGGGCGACCGCTCCGTCGCTCCTTCACCGCGCAGGCATCAATTCGTGCGATCGCCTTGGCGATCTCTTCAGGGGCGCCGGCGCCTTGCACCGCGGTATGCACCACAACCAGTCGAGCCAGTGGCGCCTCGCGGCGTAGCACCCGCAACACGTCGTGCAGCACTGCACCAGAGGTCGAGGTGATCAAGCCAATGCCACGCGGTGCATGTGGAATTGACCGCTTGCGTGCTACGTCGAAGAGACCTTCTGCCTGAAGTGTGCGCTTCAGCGCTTCGAGTTCGCGGGAGAGCAGGCCCATCCCGCCAGCTCGCTCCACTGCTGTGGCGACAAGTTGATAGCGGCTCCGCGGACTATAGAGATCGATGCGGCCGCGAACCACCACGATCTCGCCAACCGCTGGCGTCTCTTCGCCGGGGCGAATGGCTCCACGGAAGCGCACCACATCAAGCGTCGCCTCCTCATCTCGCAACGTGAGGTACTCATGGCCCGCCGAGCTGCGCATGGCGCTCTGCACCTCGCCAGCAACGACGCAATCGGCTAACGATGGATCGGCGCTGATGCGCTCCTTGATGCGAGTGGCAACGTCAGAGACGCTGAGCGCTTCGACAGGGGCGTCAAACGGGTTCAGACGCGCGTCTGGTACTCGCCCGTTCGTGTATCAACGCGAATGACGTCACCCACGCTAACGAAGAGCGGTACCTGGACGACCAGGCCAGTCTCGAGGGTCGCCGGCTTGCGCGTGCCGGTCGCCGTGTCGCCAGCGAATCCTGGGTCAGTCTCAGTCACGGTCAGGTCAAGGTTGATCGGCAGCTCAACGCCGAGCGTCTCGCCCTCGTAACTGACGCGGTCAAGCTGCAGGCTGTCCTTGATGTAGTTCTTGGCGTCACCAAGCTGCTCAGCGGTGATCACGAACTGATCGTAGGTCTCTGTATCCATAAAGGTGTAGTCGTCGCCCTCAGAGAAGAGGAACTGTGCCGTGCGACGCTCCATCGTGGCGCGAGGGAACTTCTCGCCTGCCTGGAAGGTCTTCTCAACAATGGACTGCTTGCGCACGTTGCGGAACTTGATGCGCACCTGCGCAGAGCCACGCCCCATCTTGATGTGGTGGTAGTCGAGAATCTGCCAGAGGTCGCCCTCAAGCTCAATGACGACACCCTTCTTTAGTTCACCAGTCGAGATCATGCTGGACTCTCCTCTACTCAGCCGTACGCTGCGGCGACGTGTGCATCTGGCGCATTCTAGCCGTCAGCCGACGATTATGGGGTCCGACGGGAAGCGTGTGAGCAGTTCGAGCGTTCCCTTCATGGCATTGACGGCGACGAGGTCTTCAATACGAATCCCGATCTGATCCTCAAGGTAGATCCCAGGTTCAACGCTAAAGACCGTTGGCGATGGGAGCGGCTCCGTACTCGCAGCGCGCGAGAGGCTGGGCGCCTCGTGCGTCTGCAGCCCGATGCCATGGCCGAGACCGTGATCGTAGATGCCGACCCCAGACCCCATAACCCGTCGCGTCTCGTCGTCGCAACTACGGCCTGAAGGCATGGCGGCGCTGGGTCCAGCAATGGAGCGTCGCAGAAGGTCAAACGTTGCCGCTTGACCGCGATGCACCTGCTCGTAGAGCGCAAGGTCGGCGTCGCTCGCGGCCCCCACAAAGAGGGTACGAGTCATATCGCTGCGGTAGCCGGCAACCTGTGCGCCGAAGTCGAAGAGGATCACCTCGCCGCGCCCCAGCTCACGCGCGCTGGGGCTCCCATGGGGCAGCGCCGCGTTGCCGCCAGCGAGAGCCGCTACATCAAAGGCGAGTGCCTCGGCGCCGTCCTCGCGCATGCCGCGCTCAAGGGACCAGGCCAGCGCCGCCTCGGTCACACCCGGTCGAATCTGCGGCAAGAGGCGGGCAAGTGCACGGTCGGCCACCGCGCAGGCGGCGGTAATGCGCTCGATCTCTGCTGGCTCTTTGCGCGCACGCTGAGCGCCGCTAAAACCCTTGACTGGGACAAGCTCCACGTCAGACGCAGTCGCAGCGATGCGCTCCCACACGGCATGTCGCACCGCCTGTGGATCAAGCCCGCAGCGTCGAACGCCGCGCGCCACCAGCCAGCGACCGATTGTCTCGCCTGCATCACTGCCGTAATCGAGTGCTGTCGCCAGTGGTGCCTCGCGTCGTGCCTGCACCGTGTAGCGCGAATCCACGAGCACGGCCAAATCGTCGCCGCTGACCAAGAGCCAGCCACTGGAACCGGCCACCGGTTCTTCGTTTGGTCCGAACTCCATCCCCGAGAAGTAGCGGGCATCAGCGTGCGAGGTCAGCAGCAACGCGTCGAGACGCTCCTCTGCTGCGCGTGCGCGGAGAGCGGCGAGCCGATTCGGTCGCGCCGCATGATCGGCCGCGCGCCATCGTTCAAGGTCATCAGCTGTTGGGGCGAGAGCAAACTCTTCCGGCATCGGCAACGTCGTGCGTGCACGCATCACTTCCAGCCGTACTTTCGAGCCTTCGCCTCATGTTCCGCGAGGGTCTTACTAAAGTCGTGTCGACCACCGCTATCTGGGATCAGTACGAAGTAGAGCTCTTTGCGGCTGGAGTCGGGTTCGCGTGCCGCAATGATGGATGCGAGTGATGGCGAGCAGAGCGGCGCTGGCGGGATGCCGCCACGCACGAAGGTGTTCCATGGCACGAGGTCAGCGGGGACGCGCGGCGGAATCAGACCGGAATACGGTTTTGCTGGGAACTTCCAGAATTCGTAACTCGCCCACTTTGACAGCTTCAGTTTGCGGAGCGCCGCAGAGTCGGCGACCCAGATGATGGTTGGGTCGGCAAAGAGTCCCTGTCCGAGCTGCAGTCGATAGGTGTAGACACCGGCCATACGCGGCCGCTCATCATCGAGGGCGGCCTCCTTCTCCACGATGGAGGCGAGCGTCAGGATTTGATTGAATGAGTAACCGCCAGAGCTTCCTCGATACTGCTCGGGCACCTGCTCCGCAAAGCGATCGAGCAAAATGCGTACGAACGACTCGGCAGTTGCCGAGACTGGGACGCTAAGAGAGCCCGAGCCGAGGCGACCCTCAAGCGTTCCCCCCTTCGGAAGGTCAAGCCACGGATAGTCAGCAATCAGTTCGGCGCTCGGCTTGCGCAAGATGGTCAACACGTCGGCGGGTTCAAACGGCAACTCGAGCGTGGTCAGCTTTGCGACGATCTGCTCAATGCGCAGGCCAGCTCGAATGTCCACGCCAATTGCTGGCTCCCGATATGGCTCCGTCAGTGCAGTCGCAACCTCGGTCGGAGTCATCGAAGCTGCGACCTTAAATGTGCCCGCTTGCAGCTTTCCGTCGAGGCCAGCGGCGCGCACCGCATAGATAAAGCCAATCTCATCGGCGATCAAACCAGCATCGCGCAGTTGACTAGCGATAGCGGCGGTCCCCGTACCTGCGACGATCTCGACCGTTACCAAAGTGGGGTCGCTTCCCGCGGGATCCGTTATGCGAGTGCCGAGGCGCTCCTGAATGATGTCGCCGATGATCGGTAGCGTGGCGATACCTGGGGAGCGCACGCCGGCTGTGACGAGCCTGTCACCAATCAGTGACGGAGCAGCAACACGGAAGAGCACTACGGCGACGAGGACTCCTGCGGCGACTCGGACAAGGGTAGTTCGGCTCATATTGCTGACTCCCGCACGTCAACGGAGAGTGTGCGCGGATCGACGATCAGTCCTGGATCAAGGGCATCTTCGAGGATGAGGCGCGCCGCCTCGCGATCAACCGCAGCGCGACGGGCTTCCCGTCGGGCTGGGCCTGGTGCGCCGCCGTTGCTTCCCCGTGCGGCTCGGCCGAGCGATGCCTCGGCGCGCTGCGACGAGTAGCGCTCATCAACGAAGGTGATCGGCAGTTGCAGGGCCTCGGCAACCTCGGTCGCCCAGCGCAGGGTCGCGGTCGCCTGGGGGCCGACGCTCCCATCGCTGTGCAGCGGGAGCCCCACTACCAACTCCGTCACGCGCCCCTCTGCGACGATCGTGCGAAGTCGGTCGCTATCTGCGGCCGCAGTCGGGCGACGCATCATGGTTGGTAGTCCACGCGGCGCGGAGGCGTCTTCTCGAATGGCGAGGCCGATGCGTCGTTCGCCGAGATCGATGCCGAGTGAGCGGCGCGACGGCGTGCCGCTCACGAACGAGTCACCGCAACGCCAAGTTCCTTCGCAAGTGCGTTGGCCGCCTCATCCGCGCTGCTGCCGACGGCACCGCGACCCTGCCCCATCGCTGCTCGTCCGCCCCCACGTCCACCGAGTGCGGTCGCCGCGGCGGCGGCGAGTGCGCCAGCGTCGTGCTCGGCACTCCCCTCAACAGAGACGAAGAGCTCCGGACTTTCCGCAGGGCGCACGAGTGCAAGGACACCAGCGCCCATCTTTTTCCGGAGCTGCTTCGCGGCCTCTTTCAAGGCCTCATCGTCTTCAACATCAAGCATCGCAACGAGGATTGAGATCTCACCCTGCCTGGTCGCCTTGGCCGCAAGTGCCGATAGGTCGATGCGAGCTGACCCGCCCGCCTTGGCGCGACGCTTCGCCTCTTTCAGTTCCGCCTGGAGGGCAGCAATGCGCTGCGGCACCGTGTGGGCATCTTGGGCGCCTGCCGCCTCCGCACTCGCCTCGAGCGTGCGCGCCTGTTGACGTAGGTACTCATCGGCGGTCGCCCCAGTGAGCGCCTCAATACGGCGCAGGCCAGAGCCGATGCTGCGTTCGCTGGTGATCACAAAGCTCCCGATCTGACCCGTGGCGCGACAGTGGGTGCCGCCACAGAGCTCGTGTGAGTACTCCTCCATGCGCACGGTGCGCACAGTTTCGCCGTACTTCTCATCGAAGAAGGCGTCGGCGCCAGCCTTGACCGCCTCACCCATGCTCATGTGTGCGACAACGACGGCCATATCCTCTCGGATGGCTCGTCGGACTTCGGCCTCCGTCTGATCGCGCTCATCGCGCGTGAGTGTGCGCTCCAGGGGGTAGTCGAAGCGCAGGTAGTCGGGATGCACGAGCGAGCCACGCTGCTTCGCATCTGGCCCCGCAATAATGCGGATCGCTCGGTGGAGGACGTGTGTCGCCGTGTGGTTACGCATCGTGGCCGCGCGACGTACCGGCTCTACCCGCATGGCAACTGCATCCCCCACCTTGAGGGGTGCCACGGCGCGAACGGTATGAACGGTGAGTGCGCCAACTGGGCGCTGCGCATCGCTCACCTCGGCGAGGATCTTCCCGCGCACGTCAAGGATCTGCCCCGCATCACCAACCTGTCCGCCGCGCTCCGAATAGAACGGGGTGCGACCAACGATCAGTTGCCCCTCGTCGCCTGCCGCCAACGAGGTGATTTCGGCGCCGTCACGAAGGAGAGCCACAATTGTGCTCTCAGCGTCAAGATGTTCGTAGCCAACAAACTCCGTATCACCTACACGCCGGAGGATCTCTTCATAGAGCGCGGTGGTCACGGCAATCTCCGCAAGGGCGGCCTTCTTGCCGCCGCGACTGCGTTCGCGCTGTTCGGCAAGGGCGCTCTCAAAACCGGCACGGTCAACGGCGACCCCGCGCTCAGCGGCAAGCTCAACGGTCAAATCAATTGGGAAGCCGTAGGTATCGTGCAACTTGAAGGCAATCTCGCCACCGAGCGTTGGGCTAGCGGCTGGAAGATCATCGGCGCGACGCCCCACGACACTCTCCCCCGCCCCGAGTTCGCCGAGTGCATCGCCGAGCAGGTTTGAGCCGGCATCGAGCGTGCGCGCAAACTGCGCCTCTTCGCGCTCGATCCCTTCAAGGATCGCCGTCTCCCCATCGCGCAGGTACGGATACGAAGGCCCCATGATCGCGACCACTTCCCGGGCGATTGCGCCAAGGAATGGCTTCGTGATGCCGAGGAGTCGCGCGTGGCGCACCGCGCGACGGATGATGCGGCGCAAGACGTAGCCACGACCTTCGTTCCCCGGCCGAACGCCGTCGGCGAGCAAGAAGGTCACGGCGCGCGAGTGGTCGGCAATCACCTGATAGCTGAAGCGCTGCGCATCAAACTCGGCCATGGAGTGCTTCGTGATCTTGCGCATCGCGGCATGGATCGGCAGGAAGAGGTCGGTGTCGTAGTTGGAGAGCACCTGCTGCGAGACACTGGCGAGACGCTCGAGGCCCATGCCGGTATCGACGCTCTTGAATGGGAGTTCGGTGCGGCGGCCATCAGCATGCTGCTCGTACTGCATGAAGACGAGATTCCACACCTCGAGCCAGCGCGGGCAGTGCTCGGAGTGATCTGGGAGGCAATCAGGCCCGCAGGAGAGGTCGGCACCACGATCGAAGTGAATCTCGGAGCATGGACCGCAGGGGCCCGTCTCGGCCATGCGCCAGAAGTTCGCATCGTTCCCCTTGTCGACATCACCCCAACGCGCGAGTCGATCGGCGGGAACGCCGACCTCTTTCAGCCAGATGTCGGCCGACTCATTGTCATCGCTGTAGACCGTGACGGCGAGGCGATCGGCAGGGATCCCCGCCTCAACGGTGAGGAACTCCCAGGCCCAGAGGATTGCGTCGCGCTTGAAGTAGTCGCCGAACGACCAGGAGCCGAGCATCTCAAAGAGGGTGTGATGTCGTGGCGTTCGGCCGACCTCTTCAAAGTCGTTGTGCTTCCCAGCGACACGCAAGCAGCGTTGGTAGTCGACGGCGCGGCGATACGAACGGGTCTCAGCACCGCTGAAGAGCTCTTTGAACTGCACCATCCCCGAGTTGGTGAAGAGGAGGGTGGCGTCGCCTGCGGGGACGAGCGAGGCGCTCGGGACCTGGGTGTGTCCACGCGCCTCAAAAAACGCCACGAACCGAGACCGAAGGTCGGCGGCGCTCTGCGTTGGGATTCGAGGATCGCGTTCCACGCTCGGAGTGTACCCGAGGGGGTCCCCGCCTTAGGGTC
>JBIIRA010000047.1:0-6379 GCA_044341795.1 Candidatus Limnocylindrus sp. | reverse complement strand
CATTCGGCCTCGCCACCGTGCGTGCTGGTCTGCACTACGCGCCAGATGAGATGGAGCTACGGGTGGATCTTGCCGCGGCGCAGCGCGGACCCACGGCGGCGGTTGCCATTGCGAATGGCGGCTGGTTCGGTGGCGGAATGCACGTCGCCCCTACCGCGCGCCTTGATGACGGGCTGCTTGAGGTGGTGCGATTCGGCGACCTTGCCCGCCGCGACTTTGTCATCAGCCTGCCGCGCCTCTATAGAGGGACGCACTACACGCATCCGCAGGTGACGCACTCGCGTGGCGCCGCAGTCGAGGCGGAGTCGCTCGGCGCCCCTGGTAGCCGGGAGATCGAGATTGAGGCTGACGGCGAACTGGTTGGCGCCCTCCCCGCACGCTTTGGCGTGCTCCCTGCGGCACTCTCGCTCCTGGCCTAGCCCCGCCAGGGCGGCGCCCCCCGAACCTTGCTGCGGGGGCTACCCAGAGGCCTATCCAGCGTGCATACTCCCTATCCAGCCCCCCATGGGGCACCCGCCTGGGAGTAGGAGGCACGAGATGGACGCAACGGAGATTCTGAAGAGCAACGCCGCCGCGACCGCCGCCGCCGATGCTGCCTGGGTGAATCCGCGCGATCCAGCCAAGGCCGTTGGTGCCGATGGCCAGCCACTCCGCAGCCGCCGCGCACCAAAGTGGGCCGACGTGCCGAACGAGCAGTGGGACGACTGGCGCTGGCAGCTCAGCAACCGCGTCAACTCGCTCGAAGAGATTGGCGAGATCCTTGAACTCACCGACGACGAGCGTGAAGGCCTCTCCGCCGAGGGGAAGTTCCGCGTCGACATCACCCCGTACTTCATCAGCCTGATCGACCCGAAGGATCCGAACGATCCAATCCGCCGCCAGGTGATTCCGGTCGGCTCCGAGCAGCAGGCCTTCACCGCCATGATGGAAGACTCGCTCGGCGAAGATCGCCACTCTCCAGTACCAGGTCTCGTGCACCGTTACCCAGATCGCGTGCTGATGCTTGTCACCACGCAGTGCGCCTCGTACTGCCGTTACTGCACGCGTTCGCGCATCGTTGGCGACCCAACGCAGAACTTCAACAGCAAGGATCACGAGGCGCAGCTCGACTACCTGCGCCGCACCCCACAGGTGCGCGACGTACTGATTAGCGGTGGTGACGGACTCACCCTTGCGCCGAAGCTCTTCGAAAAGATTCTGCGCGGCCTGCGCGACATTCCACATATTGAAATCATTCGCATCGGTTCACGCGTTCCCGTCTTCATGCCGCAGCGCATCGACGACGAACTCTGCGAGATGCTCGCCAAGTACCACCCGCTCTGGATGAACCTGCACTTCAACCACGCGCAGGAGATCACGCCCGAAGTGTCACGCGCCGTTGACAAGCTCACGCGCGCCGGCATTCCAGTTGGCAACCAGTCGGTGCTCCTTGCGGGCGTCAACGATTGCGTGCACATCATGCGCAAGCTGGTGCACAAGCTCGTCGAGAATCGCATTCGCCCCTACTACATCTATCAGTGCGACCTTGTTGAAGGCTCTGGCCACTTCCGTACGCCAGTGGGTAAGGGGCTCGAGATCATCGAGGGTCTGCGCGGTCACACCAGCGGATACGCGGTGCCGACCTACGTGATCGACTCGCCAGGTGGTGGCGGCAAGATTCCGGTGATGCCGAACTACTTGATCTCGTACAGTGACCACAAAGTGGTGCTGCGCAACTACGAGGGATACATCAGCACCTACGAAGAGCCCGAGCACTACACGCGTCACGACGCGGCCAAGTGCCCAGACTGCCGCGCGTCGCGACCTGAGCCAGGACAAGAGGGGATCTTCGGTCTGCTCGCCGGTCACGAGATGTGGATCGAGCCGAAGGGCCACGCTGAGATGCACAACCGCGGCAACACCGAGGCGCACCGCCTGCAGGATCCGTCGAAGTGGCAGCCGCTCGGCATCGGTGGCGCCGTTGAGGGCACCTCGCGCGCGCCGCTTGAGGTGCTCCCCGCTGGTACAGAGCCACGCCCGAAAGAGGGCGAGCCGAGCGCCGCGGCGCACGGGGAGCTGCTCTAACTCTTCACGGTTCCGACGGTGCGATACTGGACCGTATGAGTAAGCCCGATAACGCCACACTTCCGCTCCCATGGCCTCCGGTGATTGCCGAGGCGCGCTCGCCGTTCACCGCCGTGCGTGTTGCCACACTGATGTTGAGTCGGGGTCGTGGAGTTCGTGAGCGTCTCGCCGACATCGCCGACGCGCTGAACGCTGCGCATCTCGACTGGCTCTTTGAGCGTCGCGTGGTGGCCGACGAGCTGCTGCAGTTGCAGGCGAACTGGTTCAGCGACTTCCGCACCACCACCGGCTTCATCGTGGAAGACGGCGATCAGGGTGCGGTGGTAACGCTCGAGGATTCATCGCGCATGACGGGCTGGCTCGAGCGCCAGGTCGCCAAGGCCCACGAGGCCTGCCGCGCCGAGCTAACCGCATTCGCCAAGAACGACCGCGCCGCTGGCGATCGCTAAGCGCGCATGAAGCGCGACGATCTCGTTCGCCAGACGCAGGACCTGATCGACCAGGGCGATCGCATTGCGCGCGCCCCGTCGCGGGCGGCGCTGAACACCTGGCTCGCCGCGAGCGACGCGCTGCTGTCGTCGGCGTGGGGGCAAATGGATCGCTATCACCAGGCCTGGCTTGACGTGGGGCGCATTGCACAGCCCCTACGCGGCCGACAGATCAGCGAGGGTGAGGAGGCCGACGAGGTGCGCGCCGTGGTTGCGGCGAAGGGTGCCGTACTGCGCGCCTCACTCGATGCAGTCGAGCGACTCGGCATGCCCTTCCTTGGTGAAACCAAAGCCCGAGCGAAAGACGAGAAGGCGGGCCTCCCCGATCATCTCTTCGAGGCGCCGCACGGATTAACGGGCGGCACCGGTGCGCTGCAGGCGGCCATCGATGCGGCGCGCAAGGCGGCGAGCGAGCATGAAGATCACGCCCTGAATCGCAAGCGCACCCCCGCGAAGGGGGAGGGCGACGACCTCTGGTAGCGGGCTCCCCTGCGGGTCGCGATGGTACCCTTATGCACATGAGTCACCCACTGCACGGCGCCCGTCCCCTCGACCGAACCGCCGGGTTCCCGAGCGTTGTTGCACCACTTACCGCCCAGTGGGAGCAGCTCGCCGGCCGCGCCATCGTGGCCGCCGTTGAGCGCAATCCTGAACTCCGCGACCGCGTCGGCGACATCGGCCTACGCCACCTGATGCGCGATACCCAGGTGGTGCTCGAGAAGCTCGCCGAGAGCGTCGCCTCTGGCAGCATCACCCCGCTGAAGAGCTTCACCGAACACGGCACCCCAACCTGGCGCCGCCGCCGCATCTCCATGGATGACGTCACCGATCTCTACGAAGGCCTGCGCATCGCCGTGGCAACGGTCCTCGCCGGTGAGGCCGCCGCATTCGCCGATCGCGCACTCCTGGAAGGGATCGCTGTACTCAAGTGGCACCGCCGCCTCGGTGGCGACACGCGCAAGCGCAACCGCATCCTCGCCGCCATCTACAAGGGGGCGTAACCATGACCATCAAGTGGGTGCACACCGATCCGCTCGTGATGAATGGCGAGCCATTCTTGTACGGCACGCGCCTCACCGTTCGTCGCCTGCTTGAACTGCGCGCTTCAGGATTTGATGGCGATCGTCTGTTGAAGGAGATGCCCGAGCTACGCATCGTTGGTATCTCCCGCGCCTACGAGTTCGCCGCCGCAAATCGCGAGCACTACGCTGAATTCTTCGACGCCAACGGCGCACTGCTTGGCCCCGACCTCACGCCTGCAGAGTTGGCGCTCGTATGACGGAAGAGACGCTCGCCGCAGTCACTCCGTTCGACGCGCAGAAGCGCGCCACCGAACTCGCCATTCTCGATGCGCTGCGCTCTGTGGTTGATCCCGAGATCGGCATGAACGTGGTGGAGCTCGCACTCATTCGCCAGGTGCTCGTGGGCGAAACCGAATCTGAAGTGAAGATGATCCTCACCACACCGTTCTGCCCATACGCAGGCTCGATGCTTGCGCAGGTAAAAGAGGCGGCCGAATCGGTGCTCGAGCATCCGGTGAAGGTCACACTCCTTGCCGAGCGCTGGGATCCGAAAGATGCGGGTCTCGCCTGGTGAGCGACGAACTGAAGCTGCCACCAAGCAAGGTTGCCACGGGTAAGGGCGACGCCGGTACCACCGGTCTCCTCTTTGGTGGCGACCGCATCTCAAAAGACGATGTGCGCACCGAGGCGTACGGAACCATCGACGAGGCAACCGCCGCACTCGGCATGGCCCGCGCCGAACTGATCGGCCTGACCGGCGAAGGGATCGCCGGGCTCGACGAAACGATCCTCTCGATTCAGCGCGACCTCTTTGTGATTGGCGCCGAACTCGCCACGAACCCAGACGCATGGAACCGTCTCGAAGAGGGGCGCACCAAGGTTTCACCAAAGATGTTGGCGCGCATCAACGCGCTGCTCGCCGCCACCGAAGCGGTGATCGATTTCCCGAAGGACTTCGTGATTCCAGGTTCAAGCAAGGCCTCGTCGGCCATTGAGCTTGCACGCACGATCATTCGTCGTGCGGAGCGCTGGTGCGTGACACTCGGCCGCGAAGGGCTTCTTCCAGGCGAACACCTGCTCGCATACTTGAATCGCCTCGCCGATCTGCTCTGGCTGCTCGCGCGCCAGGCGGAGAAGCTCGAAGCTTCGGCAACGCGATCCGTTTCGCAGACGCCCGTTCGCGACTAGCGAACTCCCTAGGAGAACTCCGCGTCACCAAGGATGTAGCGCACACCCGCTGAAGAGTGCCGATACCCAACGCTCTCATACAGTTTGTTTGCACCCGTGAGCGATTCAGCGTCCACGCCCAGCATTGAACCTTCGTAGCCATCTGCCTGCGCGCGAATTAGGTGGCGCTCCAGAAGGAGCCGTGCAAGGCCACGATTGCGATGCTCGCGATGCACCCCAAGATTCTGTACCCAGAGCACGTGCCCAACGGTGTCGGTGTCTTGTGGGAATGCGCTCGTAAGCTGGTAGGCCACTAGCTCACCGTTCATGTCGGCGATCACCTCGCCGAGCGCCGGCCGCATCGACTCTGCCGTGAGGTACTCCTGCCACTCGATGGGCGACATAGGTGCGCTCCCCCAGTGATCGGCGAAGCAGCGATTCTTCAGCACGCGCAGTACCTCTAGGTCAACGTCGGCGATTGCCAGTGATTGGTAGCCAGCAGGGATCGGTGCATCGCTGAGTTTGCTGCTCGTTGGGCGGTCGGCGAAGCGCAGCAGCATGTCGGAGTAGTAGCGGATCGGTCGCATGCCGGCGGCAACATAGAGTCGTTGCACGCGCTGGTCAAGCTCAACGCAGTGGGCCTGGATGGTTGCGCCAGGGAACGGGGCGAGGAGCTCCTTGGCACGATCTCGCGACCATTCAAGAAGGGCGCGCCCGAGCCCAATGCCATGGAAGAGTGGGTGGACGCCCCCATCAAGGTAGGCGCGCGGCTTCTCTGAATCCGTGTCGGCGATCGCCCACGCCCATCCGGCGATCACTCCGGTTGGCGCACGAACGACGATCGCGCTGTTGGCGGCATCGATCCCAAAGGCGGTGAGTCCTTCGCGCATGTCGCCCTCGCTGTACAACAGCGGGTACCCGACCGAGTGGTAGTTCTCATTGGTGAGGGTCGTGAGCTCCGCAACATCGCGCTCAACGTCGCAGGGGTGCGCCGTAAATCCCGCAGGGAGGGCGTTCGAGAGGCGGATCAGTCGTTCAAGGGTTTGGCTCATAGGGATAGGGTAATCTGAAGTCCGACAAAACATGTCAGAAATCCCCCCTCAGGAGGCGCATTGACCGAACACCAGGAACCTGTCACCCGCGGCCTGCACGGCAGCGGCGCCGTCGCGTTCAGCACGCGCGGTGAGTACGGGGTGCGCTTCATGGTTGCCCTCGCCCGCATGGATCACGGCGAGCCTGTCTCGCTGACCGACATCGCCGAGCAAGAAGACCTGCCACGCGCCTACCTGGAGCAGATCATTGGCGGCCTGCGCGACGCGGGCATTATCGACAGCCAGCGCGGCGCGCACGGCGGCTACCGCCTCGCCCGCCCTGCGAACGAGGTCCGCATGGGCGCAATCCTTAAGGCGCTCGAAGGCCCCATCGTCCCGATGGCCTGCCTCGCCGAAGAGGGGAGCCCCTGCAATCGCGCCGGCAACTGCACCGTGACCCAGCTCTGGAGCCGCGTGCGCGACTCGGTCAACGAGGCGCTTGATTCATTTACCCTCGCCGACCTTGCCAAGCCGGGTTCACCAATCGCCCTGAGTAGTCCAACCAAGCACTGAGTGAGAGGAGACGCACATGAGTGAGAACGCCTAT
>JBIIRA010000010.1:0-21422 GCA_044341795.1 Candidatus Limnocylindrus sp. | reverse complement strand
CGCTTGTCGCAAGTGGGCTGACCGATCGCAGTCCAGCCCGCGCCGCCACGCTCACCCGGCAATTCGCTGAGCACCCGCTCTCTGCAGAGGCGGCGATAACGATCGCCGCAGCAACAGAGCAGGCCATCGTTGGCGCACTGCGCGCTGGTGTGCAGCGCGCCTTGCGTGCTAACCCAGACTGCTCACTCATCGTTGGTGGGGGAGTGGCGGCCAACGGGCCACTGCGTACGGCACTTGCCAGCGTGGCAACCGAAGAGCGCCGCGCGCTCGTCGTGCCGCCGTTGAAGTGGTGCACCGACAACGCTGCAATGATCGGCGCCGCTGGAGACGCACTGCTGCGCGACGAACGAGGAGCCTATCAGGAGCCAAGCGCCGGCCTAGAGGTTCATGCGCAGTGGCGAATCGGCGCGGCGGTGCCTGCATGAGTCCGAAGTATCGCCAGGCACCGAGCCGCGGACGTGTTGACGGCCATGCCGCCAAGAAGCGCCTCAGCCAGAACTTCTTGCACGATCTCAATGTTCGGGATCGCATCGTGCAGTCCGGTGCACCAGCCGTAGGCGAGCTCGTCCTTGAAATCGGCCCAGGTCTCGGATTCTTAACCGAGGCACTCCTTGCGAGCGGCGCAAAGGTCGTCGCTGTTGAGCTTGACTCTGACCTCATTCCACGCCTGGAACACAAGTTCGCCTCCCAGATCAGTGCGGGGCAGTTAACCCTCATTCACGGCGATGCGCTCACCGTTGATTTGGAGTCACTCGCACCAACTAGCGGGAGTTGGCGTGTGATTGCAAACATCCCGTATCACGTCACAAGCCCACTGCTGCATCGACTGCTCCTTCTCGCCGTGCCGCCTGCCCGCGCTGTCTTGCTGGTGCAGTTGGAGGTGGCGGAGCGCGTCGCGGCGGCACCGGGTGACTGGTCGTATCTCACCGCATTTGTGCAGGCGCGAACAGCGGCCTCCATCGTTGCGCGGGTGCCACGGGAGGCGTTTGATCCCGTGCCTGGAGTCGACTCTGCGATCTTGCTGCTTGAGCATCGGACAGGCGCTGATGCATTCACCCTGAGCCCGCACGACGAGGAGCGTCTGTGGCGCCTTGTGCAGGCAGGTTTTCGTGAGCGACGGAAGAAGCTGCGCAATGCACTCCCTCGGGCACTGCCAATTCTTGAGAGCGACATCATCGCGGCGCTCGGGCGTGCAAACCTAAGTCCCGATCAGCGTGCGCAGACGCTCTCGGTGCAAGACTGGATCGCTCTCTTGGCCGAACTGCCAGAGCTTGACGCAGGTGTGCCGACTAACGCTGCGCGCGCGGCAGTGGCTCGCAGAAGCACAAGCGGAGGATCGGATGTGCGCGAGCGGAACACGACACGTTCGCACCCAGCAGCGGATCCAACGATTGAGATCGTCGCGCACGGCAAGATCAATTTGACGCTCGCCGTTGTTGGAAAGCGGTCTGATGGGTACCACGAGCTCCACTCCGTGGTGGCACAGTTTGAGGCGGGGGACCGGCTCTATTTGCGCCAAGCAGCCGACGGCGTCGATTCGATTCGGCTTGCTGGCATGCCGCTGCATCTTGAAGGTGAGAATCTGTGCGCCGTGGCGCTCACGGCGCTGCGCCGCGTATGCGCGGTACCACCGGTGGAGATCGTGCTGGAGAAGCGTCTCCCCGTCGCCGCTGGGCTGGGGGGCGGCTCGAGCGACGCGGCCGCAACGCTGCTCGGTGTGATTGAGCTGTTTGACCTGGACGTTGATGACGAAACCCTGCACGCGGTCGCAGCAGAAGTGGGCTCAGACGTTCCACTCTTCCTTGTTGACTCACCTGCACTCATGGAGGGGCGTGGTGAGTCGGTGACCCCGCTCGCCCCCTGGAGCGGCGAGCCCCTGGGCCTCCTGTTGATTACCGCAGGCCTGCCGCTCCGCACTCCAGAGGTGTTTGCCGCTTTCGCCGCGGGGCTTCGCGGCTCGGCGCAGGGGGCGGCCCTGGTCAGCTCGCAGCACCTTGCAGCGGAACTCACGGTCGGCATGAGCGGGGAGGGGCTCCTGCAGCGGGCTGCCGCCCTGGCATCGGCAAACGACCTCCTCGCCCCTGCCCGGGCGGTTGCGCCGTGGCTCCGCCCCTTCGATCACGCCCTTCGCCGCCTCCTGGATCGCCCCCTCTCCCTCTCAGGTTCGGGGCCAACCCTCTTCCTCCTCTATCCTTCCCAGCGAGAGGCAGAGGAGGGGGCAACCCTGATCGCCAACGCCCTCGCGAGCGGGGAGCTCGTGGCGCCTGAAGGCCTCACGCCCTCCGTCATCGCAACGAGACTAATTGCGCCGGGATCTGGCGAAAGGGGAGTAGCGTGAAGCGTTCGATTACTGGGGCGGGGATTCCTGCCGCTATCGGACCATATAGCCCAGCTATTGCCGTGGGCGACGAACTGTACTGCTCGGGGCAGCTCGGACTCCATCCTGAAACTGGTGCACTCGCCGAAGGCGTTGCTGCACAGGCAGAGCAGGCGGTGATCAACCTCGGTGCCCTCTTGTCCGCTGCAGGCTATGGCTACAACGACATCGTCAAGACGACCATCTTCCTTGTTGACCTTGCCGACTTCGCTACGGTCAACGAGATCTACGGTCGGGCCTTCACCCAGCCGTACCCAGCACGTTCAACGATTCAGGTTGCAGCGTTGCCGAAGGGTGGCGTGGTAGAGATCGAAGCGATCGCTAAGCGAGGCGGCGCCACAGGATGAACCCGTCAAGTCGCGGGCCGGAGCGCCTTGAGGGCGTGACGGCCATCATCCTTGCCGCTGGAGTGGGGTCGCGAATGCAATCCCAGGTCCCTAAGGTGTTGCACCACCTACTCGGCCGGCCGATGGCTGGCTGGGTCGTGGCGGCTGCCGCTGACGCGTTCGCCGCGAAATCTATCGTTGTGCTCTCGCCTGCCACCACAGCGCTCGCCGAACTACTGGGCGGCGATGTCTTGACCGCCGAGCAGCCAAAACCGCTTGGCACCGCCGATGCCGTTCGCTGCGCGCTCGCAGCACTACCAGCCTCAGCGAAGGAGCTTCTCATCGCCTGCGGCGATACGCCGCTCATCACCGCAGCACTCATGCGTGAAGTTGTCGCAGCTCGTCGTGAGACGAACGCGCCAATCGCCTTGGCCGCGTTTGATGCCGACGACCCTACGGGCTACGGCCGAGTGATTGAATCAAGCGACGGCTCCGCGGAGTGCGTAATTGAAGAGCGCGACGCCAGCGAAGAGCAACGCGCCATCGGCACCGTGAATGCTGGCCTTTACGCCGTCGACCGAGCCTGGCTGACTGAGGCACTCGGTGGGATCACGCCGTCAAAGGCAAGCGGCGAGCTCTATCTCACCGACCTGATCGCTGCGGCACACGCCGCAGGTACCCCTGCGCCAATCGTCTACGGCCCGGAGATTGAACTCGAGGGGGTAAACGACCGTCATCAGTTCGCCGATGTCGCAGCCGCACTGCGCGAGCGCATCAACGAGGGGCATCTCGATCGCGGCGTGGCGCTTATTGACCCAACGACCGCGTGGATTGATGTGCAGGTTGAGATCGCTGCGGATGCGGTGATTGAACCAGGCGTGACACTCGTTGGGGCCACGAGCATTGGGGCGAGGACTCGAATCGGAAGCGGCTCACGGATTGAGGCGACCTCTATTGGCGAAGACTGCACCGTTCGCTCCTCGGCGATCGAGGGCTCAACCATCGCGTCGCATGTTGACGTTGGACCGTTTGCGCATATTCGACCAGGCTGCACCATTGCGGCGAACTGCCACGTAGGGAACTTTGCCGAGCTGAAGGCGACAAGCCTCGCAGCGGGCGCGAAGGTCGGCCATCACTCATATCTTGGCGACGCCGCTGTGGGCGAGCGTGCGAACATCGGCGCAGGAACGATTACGGCGAACTATGACGGTGAGAAGAAACACAAGACGCTGATCGGCGCGGACGCCTTCACAGGGGTGGGCACGCTGATTGTGGCGCCGGCGGGTATCGGTATCGGCGCCAAGACAGGCGCCGGCACGGTGGTGCTTGCAGATATTCCTGATGGCTGTACGGCGGTCGGCGTTCCGGCTCGCATCATTCGGGAGGCGTAACAATGCTCGGCACTGACATCCTGATCATTCTGCTTCTCATCCTCATCAACGGGTTCTTCGTTGGTGCCGAAATTGCCTTTGTCTCTGTCCGCCGCACGCGCCTCGATGAGCTCGCTGAAGCGGGCGATCGCCGCGCCAAGCGCGCCCAAGTTCTCATGCGCGATCCGGGCCGCTTTCTCGCGGTGATCCAGGTGGCGATCACCTTCCTCGGGGCACTCGCCTCCGCCGTTGCCGCCGTCAGCATTGTGACTGTTGTTGCGGAGCCGCTGCGCGGGATTACCTTCCTCGCCGACCAGGCGGACACGATCGCGCTCCTCCTCGTCACCTTCATCGTCTCGGTGGTCTCCATCGTGCTCGGCGAGCTGATCCCGAAGGGGTTCGCCCTCGCAAATCCCGACCGAATCGCGCTCACCGTCTCCGGGCCGATCACCCTCTTCGCGAAAATCGTGAGCCCACTTGTGGCCGTTCTCGTTGGGCTCACCAAGCTGATCTCAAAGCCATTCGGTATCGACCCAACCCGTACCCCGGAGCTCTCTGCCGCCGAGATCCGTCTGATCGTGGAGCAGGGGAGCCAGCAGGGAGTTCTTGAAGCCGAAGAGGAGCAGATGATCAGCGCCGTCATGTCGCTGAGCGACTCCAAGCTGCACGAGGTGATGGTGCCGCGCATTGACATCGTGGCGATCGACCAGGATGCAAGCTTTGACGACGCCGTGACGCTGGTGCTGACGGAGGGACATAGTCGTACGCCGCTCTACAAAGAGTCGGTCGATCACATCGTCGGAATTCTCTACGCGAAGGACCTCCTAAGAATCATTGCCGCAGGCGGACCACGCCCACGCCTACGCGACATCATGCGCCCCGCGCTCTTCGTTCCTGAGTCCCAAGCAGTTGACGATTTACTCAATGAACTGCAGCGGCGCCGCGTGCACATGGCGATCGTGCTAGACGAGTACGGCGGTACCGCGGGCCTCGTGACGATTGAGGACCTCCTTGAAGAGATCGTCGGCGAGATTCAGGATGAGTTTGACGAAGAGGAGCCGATGAAGGTAATCGTCCGCGAGGGTGAGGCAATCCTCGATGGCCGCGCAGACATTGACCAGATGGGCGAGCTCGTCAACCCAGCGCTTGAGCTTGAGGATGATGAGGAGTACGACACCGTGGGCGGATTCGTCTATCACCGCATCGGTCGCGTCCCCGTTGTAGGCGATACGGTGGCGGTGGACCCATTCAAAATCACGGTGATCAAGGTGACAGGACGCCGCGTCGGTAAGGTGCGCGTGACCTGGGATGCTGGTGCGCCGAAGCCCGTTGCCGATTAGGCGGAGATCACTCGGTCAATAATCTCTTCGAGTTTCGCGACGGCGCGCGGGTTCAACTGCGACAGACTACGAATCTCGCCGATCGCCTTTGCGCGCCACTCCTGTGCCTGCAGGCGGGTGTACTCACGAGATCCGGTGCGCTCAAGAACCTGCAAGCCTGCGGCAACTGACTCGGCGCCCGGGTTTTCTTCGGCATAAAGATTTGTGAGCACCGCGCGGTCGGCGGGGCTCGCCTGCTCCATGGCATGAAGAACGGGGAGCGTCTTTTTGTGACGAGCCAAGTCAGAGGCCTCTTTCCCTGTTGTCGCCTCATCGCCCCAGATGCCGAGAAGGTCGTCGTTGATCTGGAAGGCGAGACCGAGCGCCCAGCCAAAGTTTCGGAAGCGGCGGATCACCTCTTCATCGTCGCTGGCCAAGATCGCACCAGACTCGACGGATCCGGAGATGAGGGCGGCAGTCTTGCGACCGATCATCTCAAAGTAGTGCTCAACGCTCTGCATCTCTGTGCGCGCGCTCGCAGCGATATCAATGAACTGTCCCTCGCAGAGGCGGAGACACGTTTCGTCGTAGAGCTTCATCAGGCGAATCACCTTGGTGTCAGAGAAGCCGAGGGCCGTGAGGTGGTGAAGCGCCACGCGGCTGATCGTGAAGAGTGCATCTCCCGTGTTGATCGCCTGTGGAACGCCGTCACGAACCCAGAGTGTTGGCCGCCCGCGTCGCTCCGCGTCACCATCTTCAATGTCGTCATGTACGAGCGAGAAGTTGTGTCCGAGCTCTACCGCAGCAGCGCCAGGGAGTGCGCGATCCCAGTCTGAAGAGATCGAGGCATAGGCGAGGAGGCCGAGGAGGGGTCGCATGCGCTTCCCAGGCCGTGCTGCGGGATCGGCGTAGCCCAAGTGGTAACGAATCTGCTCGTACATGGGCGCCGTAATCGGCTCCTCCCATTCGGCGAGCAGTGCAAGAATCGTGCGATCGGTTGCCGCAACCAGCTCGTCGAGGTTCAGGCTCAGTAGGTCTCCCGCCGCCCCTTGCTGCTGCTCGCTCACGCGCCCCCCTTACCTCTTGCCCGGCGCGTGAGAACGCGGCGCGGTTGTAGGGCAATGCTACCCTGCGCTTCATGCCTGCACGTCAAAGCACTACGTCGCTGGCCGTCGTCACCTCCCGCTTCCGCCTTGGCGAAGCCGATCGCGTGCTCACCCTTCTCTCCGCGACACGCGGCAAGTTCAAGGCGATCGCCAAGGGGGTCCGCAAGCCGACCAGCCGCCTCGGTGGCGGCGTAGAGCCCTTCGCCGAGCTTGACCTTGCCCTCATCACGGGGAGGACCTTCGATACGGTGACCCAGGTTCGCAGCGTTCGAGTCTGGCTCGGCCTGCGCAGCCGCCTCGGCAGTGCGGCGGTCGCCTGGTACGTTGCCGAGCTGGTGGAGCGAGCGACGAGCGATGAGCAGCCAGAACCCGAACTCTATGAGCTCCTCCTTCGCGCCTGGGATCTACTTGAGTCCGGCGCACCAGATGCACTCGTGGCGCGCTGGGCCGAACTGGCGCTCCTTGACGCTGCTGGGCAAGGCCCGGAGCTTGACGTGTGCCTTGCGTGCGGAAGGGCGCCCGTCGCGGGCGAGGCGCTCCGCTGGGATGACGAGGGCGCGGGCATCCGCTGTGCGTCGCACGCGATTGGCGGCGCGTTCTCCAGTGATGCGCTGCGATTAATGCGTGCACTCCGACGATTTGCGCCGGAAGAGCTCGTCTCGCTCACGCTGCCACCTGCGCCACAGCGCGAGGTGAGTTGGGCACTGCGCGGTGCCGTGCATCTCCTCTTTGGCGCGGAGCCGAAGAGCCGAAGCTTTATGGATGAGGTCCTGGCGCCATAAACGGCGGCGAGGTCTAGCGCAGAGTTAGGCGGCGATGAATCCCGTCGACGTAGCCACAAACCAAATCGCGGCGAGCAGTGCGAGCATTGCTCCGTAGGTCAGCAGAATGCGACGAAGGTCGCGGCGCACGATCGGCAACTCTTCGGCGATCTCGGCGGTGAGGCGCTGCGTTGATGCAGCCCGGCTGCCAATTGGTGCTGAGGTGCCAGTAATGACGGTGCTCTTCGGGGCGACAAGCGTCGCCTCATAGGCGGCCGCAGCGGCCTCTTCGGCAGGGGTGAGGCCACGCTTGGCCGCGACGGCATGCGACTTCAGCTTCGGGCGCTGGTCGGGGCGGAAGCGCTTCTCTGGTTTAGCCATGACTCCTCCTTACAGGATCGTTCGCAGAGGATACCCGACCCAGGTCGAGGGGGCGGCGGGGGCTGATAGGATGCAGCCGTGGATAGCCAAGTTCTCCTTGCAATCGCCGCCGCCGGGGTGACCCTTGCCCTGCTCGCGCTGCTCGTCGCCTTGGTCTCGATCCGCAACCTGCGCCGCCTGCGTGCCGACTACGCGGCGCTGCTCTCTGGAAGTGAGGCGCTGACCTCCGAGCAGCGATTCGCCCAGGTGATCGAGCGCGTTGCCGAGCAGGGCATCTCGTCCCAGGCCACGGGGACGCGCGTCACCGCCCTTGAAGCGGCCGCTCCCGGCGCACTGAGTCGCATGGGCCTGATCCAATTCCAAGCCTTTGAGGATGTCGGCGGCGGCCAAAGTTCTGCCCTTGCACTGCTTGATGCGGCGGGGAGTGGGGTGGTGATCACTTCGCTACATGCACGCGTTGGCACACGCATCTACGTCAAGCGCGTCATTGAGGGTCGGGGGCAGGGGACCCTGGGCGCTGAAGAGTCAGCGGCAATCGCTGCTGCCTTGGCACAGCCCGCCTACAGCGCTCCACAGCGGTGACGTCGCGCGCCGCGGGTGCGGGCGAGCGTGAGGGGGGATCGCAGCTCCCAGTCTGGTCAGGGATTACGCCAAAGCGCCCCACGTCACCGACTCCGACAATCGCACACCTTGTTGACGACCTCAACGACGAACAGTACGCCGCCGTCACGCACGGTGAGGGGCCACTCCTCGTCGTCGCCGGCGCAGGCACAGGAAAGACCCAGGTCATCACTCGCCGCGTGGCCTGGCTCATCGCCGAGAAGCGCGCGGAACCGGAAGAGATCTTGGCGCTCACCTTTACAGAGCGCGCGGCGGAGGAGATGCAAGGGCGCGTTGACCGGCTCGTTCCCTACGGATACGCCACAACACCAATCAAAACGTTTCACGCCTGGGGCGATGAACTACTCCGTGCCAATGCACATCGGCTCGGACTCTCTGGTGAACTGCGCGTGCTGGGGCGCGCCGAAGTTGTCCTGCTTCTTCGCGAGCATCTTTTCGAGCTTGGCCTAAAGAGATTCCTCCCCCTTGGGGACCCGACGCGATTTCTTGGCGACATCGCTGGCTACTTCTCGCGCGCCAAGGATGAGGCGCTCGGCCCCGATGAGATTCAGACGTTTGCCGCCAATCTTGAGGCGCGGGCGAGCGAGGCACGAGACGCCGCATCAACAACCGCGGATCTTGAGCTGCAGCGGAACCTTGCCTCGTATGCCGATGCGGTGGGTCTGCTCGCCGTCGAGCATGGTGAACTCAGCGCGGCGCTGCGCACCTACCGCAGGATCCTGAATGAGCGGGGTCTGCTTGACTTTGGCGATCAAGTGCTGCGCGCGTATGAGCTCCTGCGCGACGACCCCCTTGTTGCTGCACGATCGCGGGAGCAGCACCGCTGGATCCTGGTGGACGAGTATCAAGATACAAACCGCCTCCAGGGGGCGCTGGTCGATCTTCTCTCAGATGGGCGTCGCAATCTCACCGTTGTTGGTGATGACGACCAGTCGATCTATCGTTTCCGTGGGGCAGCGATCAGCAACATTCTGAACTTCACCGAGCGGTACCCCGATGCGAGCAAGGTGGTCTTGACGAAGAACTATCGCAGCACGGGCGCCGTCCTCACCGCCGCGCGACGCCTGATTCGTTTCAACGATCCAGAGCGGCTTGAAGTTCGTCTCGGCATTTCAAAGGAGCTCACCCCAGAGGGGATGCCTGGTGACTCGCTCCCGGTGACCTTCCGTCGCTTCCGCACCACGGCAAACGAGGCCGACTGGATCGCCGCGGAGATTCGCGACTCCATCGCGAGTGGACGACGGGCTCGTGATCACGCGGTACTCGTGCGCGCGAACGTTGACAGCGTGGAGGTTGGGCGCAGTCTCAACATGTTGGGGATCCCCTGGCGCTCGAGTGGTGCTGCTGGTCTCTACGATCGCCCCGAAGTGCGCCTCCTCTTGGCGGGTCTGCGCCATGCGGCCGACCCAGATGCGGCGGCGCCACTCTTCTTGATCACCGCAGAGTCGCGCTTTAAGGTGCCGCCCACGATTCTCGCCGCCGCCGTGGGGAAGTCGCGCCGCGACCACACCTCACTGCGCGAGAGCCTCGCAACGGTCGGGGCGGGGCATGAGGCCACGGAGCGTCTCCTTGAACGCCTTGCTGGGGTCGTGCAAGAGAGTGTTGAGCGGACAAGTGGCGAGGTGCTCTACCGCTGGCTGCGCGAGTCGGGTCTGCTCGCCGAGCTCACTCGCGAAGCGACGCCGGAGTCTGACGAGCGCATTCGCAACATTGGGCGACTCTTTGATGTGGTGCGCTCCCGCAGCCGACTTCTCGAACTTGATCGCGCCCCATTCCTGGTGCGCTACCTTGAGGAGCTCGGTGAGGCGGGGGATGATCCATCGGCCGCTGATGTTGATCCCGATCTGGATGCGGTTGCACTTCTCACCATTCACCAGGCGAAGGGCCTTGAGTTCCCTGTCGTTTTTGCTGCGAACCTCGTTGAAGGGCGCTTCCCGGCCAAAGGTCGACCACCGCGCCTCGCGCTTGCTGCAGAGCTTGGTGGCTCTGATGATGTGGTGCCACGTGATCCTCGTGCAACAGAGGGGCCAACAGAGGCAGACGAAGAGGCGCTGCGCGAGGAGCGACGCCTTGCCTACGTGGCACTGACGAGAGCATGCGAGCGCTTGGCCCTTACCGCTGCAGAACGAAGCAGCAGTGGTGTGCGACCGCGCAAGGTCAGTCGATTTGTCGCCGAGGCCCTCGACCTCAGCCGTGAGCAGCTCGAAGAGTTCCCACTCACCGGCGAGCCAATCTCCAAGATCGATGGCCTCGCGATCGTCGCTCCGCCACTCCCAGTTCTCCCCGTGCGTGAACCAGGGGCGGGGGAGAGCGCGCCACTCACGTTGAGTTTCACGGCGATTGAGGCATTCATTGCCTGCCCGCTGCGGTATCACTATCAGCAACGTCTCCGCATTCCGCTACCACCTCATCACTCTGCGACATACGGCGCCGCCATGCATGCCGCTGTCGCCGAATTCCATCGCGGACAGATGGCGGGCACACCGCCGCAACTCGACGAGCTCTACGCCGCCCTTGAGCGCAGTTGGCAGAGTGCCGGCTTCCTTTCGCGCAGCCATGAAGAGGCGCGCCATACGGCGGCGCAGGAGGCGATTGCCCGTTTCCGCAGCGAGGAGATTGCAACAGGCCATGTGCCGGCCTATGTTGAGAAAGACTTCTCGTTTGAGCTCGGCGGCCACAAGATTCGCGGTCGTTGGGATCGCGTCGATGTACAAGCTCTCCCACCTGAAGGGCGCAGTGCGCCGATTCCAATCATTGATGTACCAGGCGACGTTGTGCGCCCGACCCTGCCGCTCGGTGACGATGAGTGGGTGGTGGTCAGCGATTACAAGACGGGCGGGCGCGATGATGATGATGCGAGTAGGAAACGGGCGAAAGAGTCACTGCAGTTGCAGCTCTATGCGCTGGCATGGCGCGCCGCAACGGGACGCCTCCCTGACGAGGTGAGCCTGCGTTTCCTTGACACCGGTCGCGTCGCCACGGTGCCAGTCGAGCCGAAGCGCATCGTGAAGGCGCGCGAGCTGATCGTGGTTGCAGCGGAGGGGATCCTCGGTGGCGTCATGGATCCAAAGCCAGAGTTGATGACCTGCACCTACTGTTCGTATCGTGAACTCTGCCCAGCGTCGAAGGCTCCGGCGGGACGCCCTGCATGACGCTTCGGGATGGAGGGCGGCGCAGCGCTGCCGAACAGCTTGAGCTGCCACTCGATCAACAGCCCAGCACGCCGGTTGTTGGGAAGGTGCTGCGTACGGCCGCCGCGGTCCCCACACCACCACGCATTCCCGCTGGGGATCAGCGCTTGATTCGCCTCCTCGGTATCGGCGCGCTCCTTGCAGCGCTCATCACCATCGGTGGCGCACTGACGGTTGACCCTGTTGTCGAGCAGACCCGAGCACTTGCCGTTGCAGGTGCGCTGGCTCTCACGGTGGCACTCGGGCTCACAGGGCTCCTCCTGCTGCGTTCATTCCAAGGGCATCCAGGTGTCTGGCGTGTGCGTCGACGCAGGAGCCTACGTCGAGGTCTATTCGCAGGGGCCCTGATCGGTGGCTACCTCGCGCTGCGCATCATTGGTCTCGGTGGGCCAACGGGCCTACTGATCGCCACCCTCCTCGTGGTCGTGGCTGAGGCGGCGATCTCACGGAGTGAGATCGACTCGGTCTAGGCCGCAAAACTGCCCCTGGAGGGGTGTAGGATTGCCAGGCGCCCTGCTGGACGTCGGCTCGAACCGGCGGCGCATCTGAGCATGATGGTGATCAATATGAGCCCGAACATCCCACCCTTCGCCGCCTCCCTCGCCGCGCTCGGCTGGAACGGCACCCCAGAGCAGCGCGACCCACTCGATCGCCCCTCGTATGTTGGGCCGGTCAGTTTCTCTCAACTCCCATGGGTTGAAGATGTGGCTGAGATCCGTCGTCGCAACGCCGACATCGCCATCATCGGCGCACCGTTTGATGATGCGGTCACCCATCGTCCTGGCACACGGTTTGGCCCCCGCGCCATTCGAGAGGCGCAGTACCAGACAGGCACGCTGCACTCGCTGCAGGTTGGTGTGGAGCCGTTTACGGCACTCACGGCCGTTGACGCTGGTGATGCCCAGGTCTACCCAGGTCGACTTGAACACGGGCACGGCGCCATCTATCGCAAGGTTCGCGAGGTTGCTGAGACGGGTGCCATTCCGATTGTGCTCGGCGGTGATCACTCGATCACGTGGCCCAATGCAACAGCGATTGCCGAGCTGCGTTGGCCGCAGCGCATCGGCATCCTGCACTTTGATGCGCACGCCGACGCCTCAATCGATGGCTACGGCTCGCTGCACAGCCACGGATCACCAATGCGCCGCCTGATCGAATCTGGCGCGGTGCTCGGCAAGAACTTTGTGCAGGTCGGCCTGCGCGGCTACTTCCCTGATACCGAGACGCTCGGCTGGATGCGAGAGCACGGCATGCGCAGTCACTTCATGACCGAGATCGAGGAGCGCGGCTCCGAAGCGGTCATCGCAACCGCCATCGCCGAGGCGCTCGACGGCCCTGACGCCATCTGGATCAGTCTCGACATTGATGTGGTCGATCCGGGCCTTGCGCCAGGAACTGGCACACCAGAGCCAGGGGGGATGCTCTCACGTGAGCTGCTCCGTGGACTCCGACAGATCGCGGCGCAGGTCCCGATTGCGGGGATGGACATCGTTGAGGTTTCACCACCGTATGACTGGGCTGAGTCGACGGCGATGATCGCCAACCGTGCCGCCCTTGAAGTCATTAGCGCGCTGGCAAAGCGCAAGGAGTCCGGCGAGACAATTCGTTGGGAGCCCTCCCGCTGAGCGAAACTGCATCCGAGGTACGAAGCCGCCTCCTCGCCGACGAACGAGATCTAACCGCAGGCGCTGACGACGACCTAGCGTATTGGCAGAAGGTAGCGGGGGCCTCCGCTGGCCTGATCGTGGAGATTGGCTGTGGGGCAGGCCGCATCTTGACGGCGCTTGGTGCTGATGCACGGCAGCTGATCGGTGTGGATCTCGATGTGGCGGCCCTCGCCGTGGCCGCTGAGCGCGCCTCTGCCGTCGAATGGATCGCTGCCGATGGGCGAACCTGGCGTCGTGAGGGGACCGCGGCAAGCCTGGTAGTTATCGGCGGTGACCTGCTCTCACTCATTACCGTGCCCGACGATCTGGAAGCGCTGTTGCGTACGGCAGCGCTGCACTGTGGACCCGGTGGGCAGGTGGGGATTGACGCCACACTGATGGACCCGCAGCTGTTCACGGATGAGGCTGAGGGCGAGTGGAGCGTTGATCTGGAGCGCGCTGATGCCGATCACGGCACGGTTCGCCGCGAAAGTCGCATTACCCCCGACCCTCTGGGGCGTACCAACACCGCCATGCTGGAGATTCGGCATCGTCTGGTTGGGGCGGATGGTCGCCTCATGGCGCTCTACCCGGACCGAGCACCGTTCGCGATTCGCGCCTGGCAGCCGGATGAGGTGCGAGCCCTCGCTGCCAGCGCCGTCTTACGAGTGACAAGCGTCGGCGCTGACGATCGTCTGCGCTGGCTGCTACGGTCAGCGCATGAGTGACCCGCGCCCTATTGGCCTCTTCGATTCAGGGATCGGCGGTCTCACCGTTCTGCGCGAAGTGCAGGCGCGCCTCCCCGCCGAATCCACGATCTACATTGGCGACAGTGATCGTCATCCATACGGCACCCGCAGCGATGCAGAAGTTCGCGCGTTCGCCGAAGAGCTCAGCGACGAGCTGGTAGCACGCGGCGTTAAGGCGATCATCATTGCCTGCAATACGGCAACGGCCGTCGCTCTCGAGCACCTTCGCGAGCGGCACCCCGCAACGCCGATCATCGGCGTGATTCGACCTGGTGCGGCGGCGGCGGCGCTCGCGACGCGCACGGGTCGGGTCGGCGTGCTGGCTACGGTTGCAACTGTTCGGTCACGTGCCTACTTTGCCGCCATCAAAGATGAGAACCCTGGCACGCTGGTGATTGAACGAGCCGCCTCCGAACTCGTGCCAATGATTGAGTCAGGACTCACGAACACGCAAGCGATGAGCGACGCCATCCACGCGGCGATCGACCCGTTTCTCGCCGGAGAGCCGAGCCAACGCATCGATACCCTCTTACTCGGGTGCACGCACTTCCCCCTGATTCGCGGCGTGATTGATGCGGCGCTCGGCGCCCCCATCGCCGTGGTGGATTCCGCCGCCGCTACTGCGAGCTTCCTGCAGGAGATCATCTCGGTGAACGGGCTTGAAGCGCCAGGGTCGAGCCGCGGAACGGCGGCCGACCCCGGCCATCTTGGGCACTCTGCGCCCACGCCAGCGCCCGTAGCCCCTGTGCACCAGATCTTCACGACAGGGGATCCTGCCGTGGTTGATGCCCTTGCTGTCCGGCTCTTCGGCGAATCTGCGCCGCGCGCACAGCAGATGAGGCTGGGGGCGCAGCGCAGCTAGCGGTGCTCGAGGGTAGGTAGGATCGCGCGCACAATCTCGGCGGCGTTCTTGGAGGCGAGCGCGAGATACTCCCAAAAGCTGAGGTCAGCATTGCCATCACCAGCGTCGCTCACGCTGCGGATGACCAGCCACGGGATGTCATGCGTGCGGGCCGCATAGGCGATGGCCGCTCCCTCCATCTCAACAAGGTCGGCTGCACTGCGGGCGGCGATCGCGTCACGAACCTTCTGATCGGCAACAAACCAGTCACCTGTAGCAATTCGGCCGCGACGGAGATTGATCCCAAGGTGAGTCGTCGTTGGCGTGGCGGCGTCGAACGCTGCGGTGACGAGCTCGGGGTCGGCAACGAGGAGCGGATCGCCGTTAGACGGAATATCTGCGCCGTAGCCGAAGAGTCGAAAGCCATCGCCCTCCGCTGCAGCGAAGTCGTGCTGCAAGACCGCATCGGCGATCAAGACGTCACCAACGCGATACCCCGCGTGCAAGGCACCGGCGGAGCCGACCGAGATCACGCAGCGTGGCTCAACCGCGAGGGCGGCGGTGACGGCAACGACTGAGGCGACCTTGCCAACGCCGCAGCGCAGCAGCGCGACCGGGTGTCCATCGATGCGCCCGATGAGCAACGCCCCCTCTGCGAGCCCAGGGAGTGGGTGCGGCACTAGGTCGGTAGCGAGCACCTCAAGGGCGGCGCGCTCCTCGCTGAGCGCGGCAGCAATGAGCGTTGGACCTGAGAGGCGAGAGAGATGCTGCATGGGGGTAGGATAGCGGTGTGGATCTGCCCGCTGTGACCCAGGCTCCGTCGCCGCGCCGTCGCAGCCTCTTCACGCTCGCACTGGCTCTCCTGCTTGCGGCCGCGTGTGGCACCTCCGCCGCGCCGTCGGGGGCGAGCGGAGTTCCTACGGGTAGCCCAAGTGCCTCACCGACTAGCGACACACGGAGCCCACTGATCCCTGTTGCTGGATACCGCAGCACCCTCACCGCGCTCACGAGCGTTGGCATTGCGCGCCTTGCAGAGGTCGGCGGGAAGCTGCCAATCACGAAGCTCATCCTGATCGCACCAGAGTCCACCGCCATTCTTGCGGCACTTGGCCTTTCGGCCACCGCAATCACCTCTCGCTTAATGCTCGTCGCGGATCGCACCGCCCTCAAGGCAGCGCTCGCCGCCGATGAGAAGGCGGCGGGGTTCGTGCGACTCGCCGCCCTTGAGCCGGCGCTGCGCACCCTCACGTGGGAGGGGGCTGCGATTGTTGGTGTGTATCACGTCGCATCGCTCGCCGACTGGCCGCTGCGCGCTGAACTCCCAGTTGACGCAACGATTCCAGCAGAGTGGCTCTCGGGGCCGCTCGCCTACGATCCCGCAATGGCGTGGACCCTTGCAGCGGGTGGCGACATCTTGCTCGATCGTGGCGTCTCTGCCGACGCGAAGCGCACAAAGCGCGGCGCAAATTGGCTCTTTGATGGTGGCTTTGCCGATATCACCGGTACCACCTGCTGCAGCCAATTCGGTGTCCCCCGTGTCGCAGCACGCTACGTGCGCGGTGGAGGAGTGAACGGCCTGATGCGCTCTCTTTTCCAGAATGCGGATCTCTCGATCGCAAACCTGGAGTCACCAACCCCGAAGAAGTGGCGACAACACAATTCAGGGACGACCTTCACAGGCAACCCCGCACTGCTTCGCGTGCTGAAAGAGGCGGGAATTGATTTCCTCTCGCTGGCGAACAATCACATCGGCGACGGGGGCGTTTCCCGCATCCCTGAAACAATTGCCGCCGTTAAGGCCGCTGGCATGGGTAGCGGTGGCGCGGGGGCAAACCTTGCTGAGGCGCAGCGCCCGTGGCTCACGAACGTCGGCGGTGTCACCGTCGGCATCGTCGCTGTAGATCAAGTTAATCCAAGTACCCACGCCCGAGCGAATCGAGCGGGGAGTGCGCCGATCGGTACTCCTGAGTTGCGCACCTCTATTGCGGCAGCTCGTAGCGCTGGTGCAGACGTCGTGATCGTCTTTCCGCATTGGGGCTTGGAGTTCCAAGCACAGCCGACCGCCTCGCAGCGGCGGTTCGCCAAAGTAGCGGTTATCGCGGGTGCCGACATGGTACTCGGTGGGCACTCTCACTGGGCGAGCGCAATGGAGATCATTAACGGTAAGCCAGTCTTCTACTCCATGGGAAACTTCATCTTCGACCAGAACTGGTCTGTTGAAACGTCGCAGGGGCTCGTCATTGAGTCGACTTTTATCGGCTCTCGGTTGGTAAGCACGCGCATGTTGCCGACGGTCATTTTGAAGCAGTCGCAACCAAACTTTGTCGATATCGCCACAGATGGCGTGCCGATCATGAATCGCGTCTGGAAGGGCTCAAAAGGCCTGCCTCGCTGGTAGCCCGAACGTCACGTCCCTAGGAGTCGAGCGACTCGTTCTTCTCTAAATCCACCACCGCAGTTCGCAAGCCGATCGGTTCGCGTCCTGAGATCAGCGCCTCGGCGATAGCAAGGTCAGGATCCTCCTCTTCACCTTCGTCAGCGGCGTGTGCCCCGGCCCCCTCGTGCGTGAGGATGCGCGTTTCACCCTCCTCGGAAGAGACGCCGACTGCGGCCACGAGGCGGGAATCGAGCGAAGCGGCAAAGTCATGTTCGCGCTCGAGCTCAGCAGCGATCGCCTCTATGAGGGTCTCCTCGGTAAAGGTTTCCATCACTCGACTCCGGGCGGTCTCGACCATCGCCAAGAACTCGCTCGGGGCGAAGGCCTCGTCATGGACGAGGGTCATGCCGATGGCGATTTCGTCGTCTGCCTCATGAAGCTCATAGAAGTACACGCCGCGCAGGCTATCACCCCTCCCTGCGCCCCTGCTTGACGCCGATGGGTGTGGCGCGGAAACTGGAGTCATGAAGGTCATGATTCGTCGGCGCACCAGCACTACGCGCGGCGCATTGATCTTCCTCGGGCAGGCGCTCATCGTGGCACTCTTCGTCGTCGAGTTTGGGCGAAATCTGATCGGCGTGATTCAGGTGAATACGCGCTTGGCGCAGTTGCGTGACGAGACTGCGGCGCTCCAGGCGCGAGCTGATGCCCTCACAGCGGAGCGCGTGCTCCTTGACGACGCCGCCTTCCTCGAGTTGGTCGCGCGTGGCTACAGCCTCGGATCCGCGGTGGAGCGCCCATTCGTTCTGGCCGCTGACGCGGCGCCACTTGCAGAGGATGCTCCGGGCTCAGGCGCCCGCCGATTCAGCCCTGATGCCCCAACTCGCTCGCCGCTCGACGCGTGGCTCGACCTGCTCCTTGGGAGCTAAGCGAAACTACCTCTTCGGGTCCCCGAAGATCGTCCAGTGCCACGCCTTCTCGGCCTCGCCAGTGATCTCAATCGCAACGTGCTTGATCTGCGTGTACTCCTCAAAGGAGTAGCGGCTGAGGTCTTTACCGAAACCTGACTGCTTGAAGCCGCCGTGCGGCATCTCGCTGAGGAAGGGGAGATGGTCGTTGATCAGCACCGCACCGAAGTTCAACGCCGCCGCCATGCGATGGGCGCGTGCCACATCGCCCGTCCAACAGCTTGAGGCGAGACCATATGGCGTGTCATTCGCGAGGGCGATCGCTTCGGCTTCGTCAACAAATGGAAGTGCAACGAGCACTGGGCCGAAGACCTCCTGCTGCACAATCTCGCTCGACTGCTGCGCGCCGACGATGAGTGTTGGCGCAAAGTAGGCACCCTCGGCGGGAACGCCACTCGGCTGGGCGCTGCCACCAACCACGACCCGTGCCCCTGCGGCAACAGCGCGGTCAACGTACCCAGCGACGCGATCGCGATGCGTGCGCGAGATCAGCGAGCCAAGATCGGTCGTAGCGTCAAACGGGTCACCGATGCGCACCTGCGCCGTGATCTCAGCAATGCGGGAAACGAGCCGATCAAAAATGTCACGCTGTGCGTACAGGCGTGTGGCTGCGGTGCAGTCTTGGCCAGCATTAACGAAGGCGCCAGCAACTGCACCGCGTGCGGCGGCCTCAATGTCGGCATCAGCAAAGACAACAAACGGCGCCTTGCCACCAAGTTCTAGATGAAGGCGCTTCAACGTTGGTGCACCTGCAGCCATCAGCTCTCGGCCAGTTGCGCTGTCGCCCGTGAGGGCAATGATGTCGATGCGCGGATCAGCGGCGAACTGGGCGCCGATCTCGGCACCTGGTCCGGTGATGACATTAACGACGCCCGCAGGGAAGCCGACCTCGCGCGCCAACTCGGAGAGCCGAAGTGCTGCGAGCGGTGTTGCACTGGCGGGCTTCATCACGACGGTGTTGCCAGCGGCCAGCGCAGGTGCCGCCTGCCAGACGGCCATAGCGAGCGGATAGTTCCACGGCGCAATGAGTGCAGCAACGCCGATCGGCTCGCGTCGAATCATGGAGGTGTGGTTGCCGGTGTACTCACCAGCGGCGATCCCTTCGGGGGCGCGCAGGATGCCAGCGAAGTAGCGCAGGTGATCAACGACGGCAGGGATGTCGCCATCACGTCGCAACTTTCGTGCGGTGCCCGTCTGCCACACCTCAAGGTCGGCGAAGTGATCGGCCTCGCGCTCTACGGCGTCGGCGAGTGCAAGGAGGAGTCGCGCGCGCTCGGCGGGGAGCGTCGTGCGCCAACCACCGGTATCGAACGCACGTCGCGCCGCAGCGATGGCGGCGTCAACGTCTGCGGCCGAAGCATGGGGGATCTCGCCAATTGCCGCACCACTTGCGGGGTGGCGCAGGGTGAAGGTGCGACCGCCGGTTGCCCCACGTGAGGCTCCGTCAATCAGCATCGTTGGGGCGAACGGTGGAGCTGCCTGTGGCGCACGGGTCGTCATGCGCGAAGGGTAGGCGATACATCGCGTCGCTGGAAGTGGTCGGCGCGCTAGGATGCACGTATGCCGAGCGATCAGACACCGAAGGGCACCACACCTCGACGCACCCCTGCGCGTGCGGCCACCGTGGCGACCCCTGCCCCCGCAGCGACCGTGGCCCCAGCAAGCTCAGGCCTCGCTGGCAACAGTCCGTGGGCCTATGCCCCGGCTCCGGAATCCCGCGAGATCGTCACGATTCGCCAGCGCTACGGCCTCTTCATCGACGGGAAGGAGCGCGCCCCATCAGGAGGCGAGGTCACCATCACCTACAACCCAGCCACCGAGGAGCCCCTCGCCGAAATCGCGAAGGGGACCCCCGCCGACGCCGACCGCGCCATCGAGGCTGCCGACCGTGCCTATCGCAAGGTCTGGTCAAAGCTGCATCCACGCGAACGGGCCAAGTATCTCTACCGCATCAGCCGCATCCTGCAGGAGCGCAGCCGCGAGTTTGCCGTTACCGAGACGATGGATTCGGGGAAGCCGATCCGTGAGTCGCGCGATGTGGACGTGCCGCTCGCCGCCGCGCACTTCTGGTACTACGCCGGCTGGGCGGACAAGCTTGAGTACGCCGTCCCTGGCCGCCGTCCTGAGGCACACGGCGTCGTCGGGCAGGTGATCCCATGGAACTTCCCACTCCTCATGCTGGCGTGGAAGATCGCTCCGGCCCTTGCCGCCGGCAACACGGTCGTGTTGAAGCCTGCCTCAACGACGCCGCTCACCGCGCTCCTTTTCGCCGATGTCTGCCGCCAGGCCGAACTCCCCGACGGCGTCGTGAACATCGTCACCGGCCCGGGCAGCACTGGCATGTCCATCGTCACCGACCCACGTGTCGCCAAGGTTGCCTTCACCGGCAGCACCTCAGTCGGCGTCACGATCGCCAAGGGGATCGCCGGGCAGGGGAAGGGGCTCACCCTCGAACTCGGCGGCAAGGCTGCCAACATCGTCTTCGAGGACGCGGCGCTCGACCAGGCGGTCGAAGGCGTCGTCAACGGCATCTTCTTCAACCAGGGCGAGGTCTGCTGCGCTGGTAGCCGCCTCCTTGTTCAGGAATCGATCGCCGAAGAGTTCCTTGCGCGGCTGCGCGACCGCATGTCGATGCTGCGCATCGGCGATCCGATGGATAAGAACACCGACATCGGCGCGATTAACTCCAAGGCGCAGATGGAGAGCATCGGCGAACTCGTTGCAAGCGGCGTCGCCGAAGGTGCCCAGATCTGGCAGCCCGCCTGCGATTTGCCAACGCGCGGCTGGTTCTTCCGCCCAACCCTCTTCACCAATGTCGCGCAGAGCCACCGCATCGCTCGCGAAGAGATCTTCGGGCCAGTGCTGGCAACGATTACCTTCCGCACCGTTGCCGAGGCGATTGAGAAGGCGAACAACACTGCCTACGGACTCTCCGCCGGCATCTGGACGGAGAAGGGGAGTCGCATTCTGCAGGTCGCCAGCGCCCTTAAGGCGGGCGTCGTTTGGGCCAATACGTTCAACCGCTTCGATCCAACCGCACCGTTCGGCGGCTACAAGGAGTCTGGCTACGGACGCGAGGGCGGCATGCAGGGCTTGCATGCGTACCTGAGGAGCTCCTAGCGATGGGAAAGAAGTCGAAGCGCGCCGAGAAACTCAACCTGCCGCTGACGATTGAGTCGCCAGAGGGTTCCGAGCGTCTTGAAGTGCGCCGCACCGCCAAGCTCTACATCGGCGGCGCGTTCCCGCGCAGCGAATCGGGCCGCAGCCGAGAGGTGCAGCTGGCCAAGGGTGGCGTCGCCAACATTGCCGGTGGTTCGCGCAAGGATTTGCGCGAAGCGGTTCGAGTCGCGCGCATCGCCGCTGAGCCATGGGCCGCACGGACCGCGATG
>JBIIRA010000046.1:0-6472 GCA_044341795.1 Candidatus Limnocylindrus sp. | reverse complement strand
CGCGCCCTCCTGGCAAACGTACGATTTGCCGTGCTCCAGATCGGCGTGATCGCCCTTGCCTCCACCGTCGGCATCGCGCTCCGTCAGCTCCCTGACTACGCACTCCAGAACGCTGGCGACTACGCCAACGAGATGGCCAAGCTGCGTGCGGAGTACGAGCCCACCCTCGGGCCGCTCGTGAGCATCTTTGAGCGCCTCGGTCTCTTCCGCGTCTTCACCTCGCCGTGGTTCACGGCCCTGCTCGTGCTCCTCACTGTTTCGATCATCGTCTGCACCTGGGACCGCCTGCCGAAGATCGCGGCGGCCACGGCACCATCACGCCCTGAGCAGCCCGACACATTCTTCGGTGAATCCCTGCCCGGGCGCGGCGTAATTGATCTCTCCACCGCACTGCCAGTGGATGCCGAACTTGGTACTCGAGCGAACGCTGCTGCCGCTGAGGTGAAGCGCGACGGCTGGGAGGTGAGCGTTGCCGCCGACCCCGAACGGAACGGCGGGCTTCTTCTTCACGCAGACCGCTTCCGCCGTTCCGGGCGCTTCACCCTGGTCATGCACACAGGGCTCGTGGTGATGCTGCTGGGAGCGGCCGCTTCGGGGATCTTCGGGTACACGCAAGGAATCCTGCTCACCGACGGCGAGGCGCTCCCCGTGGGGAAGATCGGGACCGCCGACGGTCTGGTGATCGTGAATCACGCGTTTAGCGCCCCCCGCACCGAAACCGGCGCATTCGCCGATTTCTCAACAGATCTCGGTGTCTACGTTGGCGGCGAAGAGGTGGCACGCCAACTGGTGCGCGTGAACGAGCCGCTCGCGTATGACGGGTGGAGCTTTCACCAGAACTTCTTCGGGCCCGCCGCCCGACTGGAGATTCGCGACGATACGGGTGCTCTTCTCTGGTCTGGTGATGCACCATTCGCAGCACAGGTTGAGGGGGCACCGTACGCAACGCTGCCGATCCCAGGGAGCGGCGCAGGGATCGAAATGCAGTTGCGCCGCGACGCGAGCGGCGCTGCCGCGATCTTCATCGTGGCGAGCGCACCTGATCCGAGCGGCACACCAACGGAAGACGGCACCCTCCCACTGAGGACGATCTTTGCATCGGTGCTCGCTGAGGGCGATGTCGCAACGGCACCTGGCGCCGGCTTTAGTGTCTACCTACGCGAGATCACCTCATATACGGGGATCATCGCGCGACGTGATCCAGCCTCACTCCTCATTTGGATTGCCGCGGCGCTGATCATGGGCGGCTTGATGTTGACGCTGCGTCGACCGCGCGCACGTCTCTGGCTGCAGATTCGCCCCGGCCTTACCGCAGTGCCGATCGTGCTCCTTACGGAACGCGGTGCCGATCCAACCCACTATGGCGCCATCATTCGGCGCATCACACGTCGGCTGTCGGGAGAGGGGGCGTAATGGCATCACTGCGAGAGCTCGTACAGACGCTACTCCCCAACGCGGTGCCGTTGGCGAAGGTACGCGACGAGTCGATGGCGCGCACCGTCACCTGGGTGCGCGTGATGCGCATGCGACTTCCAGCATTTGACGGTATGGAGTCGGGCGACCTGGCGCTGATTCCCCTCACGCTCCTCACCGCAGCCGCACCTGATGCACAGGCGCGCGCCGACCTTGTGGAGTACCTCGCGGAGCATGGCAGCACCGGCATCTTGCTCCTCGGTGATGAGCAGCCGAGTGGAGTTGAAGCGAAGGCGCGGACGGAGCTTGCCCAAGCTGCCGAGCAGAACGGACTCCCGTGTCTCGCGGTGCACGGCATGGAGTCGGCACAACTTGAAAGGAGCCTGATCGGTGCGGTCGTGAATCGCCGTGCCGAACTAGAGCGACAGGCGGTCGGACTTGAACGGCAGATCGCCGCACTTGCACTCGATGGGCAAGGTCTCGAAGCTCTCATCGGCGCGCTGGCGGCATTCATTGGCCGTGCGGTGGCGCTGGAAGCGCGCGGCGGCGTCTCGCTCGCTGTAGTTGCACCAGCCGGCCTCCCATCGAGCGCTGCAGCGGCGAAGGCTGTTTCGCACTACCTCTCCAAGAGCCGACCAACTGGGCAGCGCATTCCACTCCCCGCCGTTCCAGGCGCACCTGAAGGGGAGCGAGAACTTGAGGAGGGCGTTGAAGAGTCACCGCTCGGCGATGAGGGCTCGGAGCGACCAGGTTCCATCATCCTGCTCGGCGACGAGCCCGTCGGCGAGCGCGAGCGCATCGCCTGTGAACGCGTCGCACCACTCCTCGCCCTTGAGATCGTGCGCGTTGCCGCCGAACTCCCTGCGAACGCAGGTCGTGGCGAAGCGCGCACGCTTCCCGCAGAGGGGCCACCATGGGTCGCCATCGCCGCACGCCAACCACGACCGCATGAGGCGGACGTACCAGCGCTGCGTCGTGAGCTGCGCCTTCTCGCGAGTCCACGACGTTTCATGTTGCGCGGGAGTAACGAGAGCCTTGAGGTGCGCATCATCGCCGTTGCGGATGCGAGTGACCCTGGCGCCGCCGAATCTGCACGCAAAGTTGCAAAGAGATTAAAGCGACCGGTCGCTGTCTCGCGGCCATTTACCGATGCCTCAGCGCGGCCCGCCGCCGAGGCGGAGGCACGCGCCGCACTCGAGTCGTTGGAGCGCCGCATTGGTGGCCGCGCCGGTAGTGGCGGTGAGCAAGTAGTGCGCGCTGAGCTCCTTCCTGCGCATCAGCTGCTCGGCTCGGTCATGACGATCCCCGAAGGTCGCCGACTTGCCCTCGCACTGCTAGGCCCACTGCTCGTGGGCACCGCAGCCGCCCGACGGCAGCGCATTGAAACGGTGCGCGCCATCCTCGACGCTCCAGGATCTTCTGAGGCGAGCAGCTCACTCGGCGTACATCGCAACACCACCGCATATCGCCTTAAGCGTATTGAGGAGGTAACAGGCTGGGATCTTCGTGAGCCCGATCTCCGTCTCGCCCTCTCGCTCGCGCTGCGCATTCTTGATGCCGAAGGTGGCTTCGATGGGAGCCTCAGCGAGTAGATCGGATTCTTTCAGGGCTCACAGGATCCGATCTGGCATTAGCGGTAGAATCGCTGTATGAAACACAGAGTGGCATCTCGTATGACGCTCCGTCGCGCCAGCGCGCTCGCAGGGGCCGCCCTCCTCTGCTTCTCTGGCGCGATGGGAGTGGCGGGCACTAACCCGACCCCTGCAGCAGCAGCCGCCTTCGTGCAGAAGCCCTGCACGGACTGGAAGAGCCAGATCTCACCCCCTGACACCATTCGGGTGTTGCGCACGAACTCCGGCGTCGTCGAGGAGATCCCCTTCAAGCTCTACGTCTACCGCACGCATGTGGCCGAGTTCTACACCGAATACAAGGCGAGCCCCTACAGCGACGCCCTCCTCGGTGTTGGAGCAATTGCCATCAAGCAGAACGCCTGGTCGTGGACCATGAAGCGCCCCAACGGGGAGCGAAACTGGTTGGCGCTCTCAACGACCACCGCCACGCAACAGGCCTGGGTTCGTGGCGACATTGCCGATGACGGCTCTCTAAACGGCACGTTCGGGCGTACGGGCAGTTCCCGTTCAGCCCGAGCTTCGGAGAACTTCAAGATTCGTGTGGCGATGCGCCTCCGCTTTGGCACCGACCTGTTGGACGATGGCATCGGCGGCCTCGTGCGCAACGACGCAACTGGGCACTACACCGTACCGATCGCGGTCTACAACGAGAGCGGCGGCATCGTGCCAGTCAGCACGCTCCCCGCCGATACCCCACGGTCGTGCTTTGACGTGACCGACGAGCCGTCTATCAATCAGATCTATCGCACCGGCGGCATCTACGATCCTGGCTGGAGGTCTGGCAGCCGCAGCAACGCGCGATATAACGCCGCGGTTGATGCCACGTGGGGGACAACTGTTCAGCGACTGGGGAGCGACGGCAAGTGGTTCTTCGCCAACCCAGGCTTCTACGGCAGCTGGAATGGTGGCGGCGGCTCATTCACTGGCTGTCTTGAGCCACCGCGCGCAGGCCAACGCGGTATCCCACTTCGACATGCCACTCAGCCAGGGCACTGGCGTGGAATCTCAATCTTTGTCATGAACGCTGATAGCTGCGCAAAAGAGCTAAATCTTTCGGTTGAAGAGCTGATCCGCAACGTCTGGTACACGCTTGACGGCACAGCTACAGGTGAAACTTCGTATAGCAAGTCTGGTTCACGCGCTTACAAATACACCATTAATTGGATCGAGCCAAACCGCATCATCTCGCCAGGCATTGATGTCACGGGCGATGGAAAGGGTGACTTCACCGCCATCGGCGCAGATGGCTCCATTAAGTTTCTCTCGGCCGACAAATATGTCGGCACGAACGGGCGCCTTCGCAATCGGGTGCCGGGCGCCGTTCCGGTGCTAGCGGGTGCCACCCTGATCGATCGCGACATTGCGCGGACCGAGCGGGACGGGGGCCTCTCGGTGCTCAGCCTGTGGCGCGCAGCTAACGGGGCCACGAGTCTCATCAAGACCCCAATCTCAAGTGGCGTCCTTGGCGCACCAGTCACGATCCTGAATGCCTACACCGACTTCGATGCGACGGCGAGTCTCACCCTTGATGTTGCCGACACATCAGCCGACATCATTCAGGAATTCTTCATCACTGAACGAACTCCGAATTTGACGGATGCGGCGGCTGCCCGAATTCGCCTATTTGAGGTCAGCACTGGTAACGCGCCAACGCAACTTTTTGAAACAACGTCCGGAGCCGACGCGGTGACGGTTCTTCGCGATGTCACTGGCGACGGTGTGCCCGATGCCACCGTGCTGTGGCGCGCAACCGATGGCGCCCTCATGGCATCACAAGCCGCCGGGTCGGTAACCTTTACGCCAAGCACGAGCTGGTCGCTCGGTACCTTGAGTACTCCAGGCGCGTTGCTCTGGCCGATCGCAAGCGGCTGGAGTGTCACGGCCGCTGATGCGTTGGGTGATACGGGAGCCGAACTGTACTTGAGCTATCGCGACCTCAAGGGGATCGGACACATTGTCCGACTCGCGATGAGCGAGGTGCTTGACGTTACAACTCCTCCGGTCGTGAATCCCGAACTTGTCTTTACGCCGGAAACGGCACCTGCCCAGTACACGACTGTTCGAAGCAAAGAGAGCTCCCTTGCAAAGATAGCGGCCCGACTTGGCTACAAGGTCAACACCCCCGCGTACACAACGTTCTTCGCGTTGAATGCAGGGCAGGTGCGACTGGAAGCGATTCGCAAGGGCGACACGTACGCGAAGATCGCGAAGCGCGTCGGGCGCACCGAGGGCTGCCTTCGCTCGATGAACCCCAAGAGTTCAAAGATTGCCTATCCAGCCAAGGTGCTCGTCGTAGGGCAGTCGGTTAACGTGCCCGTCTATACCACCTGTGTCTACACGGCAAAGAGCGTGATGTATCTCAAATCGCCAGTACGCATCTTCGCGGGCGAGGTGGATTGGCTGCGCGCTGCTGATACATGGGAGACGGTTGCAACGCGCGCCGCTGCCATTGGTGTGACTGTTGATGCGGCCGGCCTCGCTGCGCTGAACCCAACTATTGACCTCACGACGGCTACCGTAGGTACCGAGGTGCGAATCCGCGCTCCATGGACCGCGGTGGTGCGCAGCAGTGTTCCGGCTACCACCTTCGCAGTTGGCACTCGCACCTACGCTTGGGGGAGCCCAGTGGAGGTGTGGAAGGCCACCGCTTCAGGTAGCGTTCCGAAGCTCATAGCCCGCGACTGGACCGGCGATGGCATTCTCGACCTCTTCTTCACGACCGTCTCCTCGACAGGGAGCGTGACCCTGGAGCGCCTCGGCTATACGCGAGGCCGGCTGGTGCAGAAAGAGAAGGTTGTTCGGACCTCAGTAGGCAAGGGCTGGACGCTGCAGTAGGGGTAAAACCGCCAGTTCTTGTGCAAGATCACAATCTAGCCACCCTTTAAACCGCATCCAGGCCGTTCAGAAAGGCCCTATCCTCCCCTCGACGGCTTCTCCCCTGGCTTACAGGGGGTGAAATCTGTGCCGTACGCACAAGATTCGGGCACTGCCCGGCGGAGGGGGATCATGTCGAAGGGGTATGGATCGCGCACCGAGGCCGAAACGAAGGCCGCACTCGCCACCGTAGCCAAGGCGGAGAAGGCGGGCATTCGCACTGTGCAGCTGCAGTTCGTCGACCTGCACGGCATTACGAAGAGCGTACAGATTCCAATTCACATGATGCCGAACGCCATTAAGCACGGCACCTGGTTCGACGGCTCTTCGGTCGAGGGCTTCACGCGCATCGCCGAGAGCGACCAGATGTTGCGACCCGACATGGACACGTGGCGCATTCTGCCGTGGGCGCCCGCCGAGAGCGGCGCAGGCACGGCGCGCGTAATCTGCGATGTGCTCCTTCCGGACGGTTCACCATTTGCTGGCGACCCACGTGGCGCGCTTCGTCGTCAGGTAGAGCGCGCAGCGAAACTCGGCTACAAGGTGAACATGGG
>JBIIRA010000009.1:0-21909 GCA_044341795.1 Candidatus Limnocylindrus sp. | reverse complement strand
TTGCTGAACTCGGCGTGCTCGTCGCCATGGCGACCTGGGCCGTCAACTTCACCGTTGTGAAAGCGGCGGTGCTTGCGTGGCCCGTGCTTCCGTTCTCTGCCATTCGCATCACTGCCGCGGGCATCTTAGTGCTCGGCTGGGCGCTCATGCGCGGTTCAAATGTGCGCATGGCACGTCGCGACCTGCTTGCAGCCGCACTCTTTGGTGTGATCGGACAGGGCATCTATCAACTTCTCTGGGCGGGCGCGTTTGGCACCATTAATGCTGGCACGAGTGCGCTGCTGATTGCGGTGACGCCGTTTCTCACGGCGATCCTCGCCTCACTGCTGCGCATTGACCCACTGAAGCCTGCGGTTGCCGTGGGCGGCATCATTGCCTTCGCTGGTGTTGTGGCTGTTGCCCTTGGTGAAGGGGCTGGTGCATTCGGTGGCGAGACCACCGGTGTGCTGATGACACTTGCCGCCGCCGTCTGTTGGGCCGTCTATCTGCTTGCTGGGGCGCGAGTGATTCCGCGCGTTGGCGCAATTGCCTGGACCGCCTGGAGCATGATCTTCGGCGGCGGCGCACTCTTCATCTCCGCGATCGCCGCTGGGCAATTTGATGGGCTGAGTGCGCCACCACCGGTCGCCATCTTTGGCCTGGTCTTCTCCACGCTCGGCTCGAGCAGCTTGGCCAACGTCTTGTATTTCACGGCGGTGCCGATCGTTGGCGTCTCACGCGTCGCCAGCTTCCAGCTCCTGGTGCCGTTCCTCGCCGTCGTCGTCTCCGCCGCTGTGCTCAGCGAGGCCCTTGAGCCGATCCAAGCGTTCGGCGGCGCGCTCATCCTCTTGGGCATCTGGGCAGGGCGCCAAACCAGTCTCCCGTTCCGCCGCCGCCTGCGATAGACTCCGTCAGGCTCGTTCGGGAATCCCCGAACGCCCCACCTTGAGTGTTGGAGGGAGAGCGACCAATGGCGACGAAGTTCGTGTTCGTCACTGGTGGTGTCACCTCCTCCCTCGGTAAAGGAATCACCGCCGCCTCTGTCGGCCTCCTCCTCAAAGCGCGCGGCCTGCGCATCTCAGTCATCAAGCTCGACCCTTACCTCAACGTTGACCCGGGCACCATGTCGCCCTATCAGCACGGCGAGGTCTTCATCACCGACGACGGCGCCGAGACCGACCTCGACCTCGGGCACTACGAGCGATTCATTGACGTCAATCTTTCGCAGGCCTCCAACGTCACCACGGGGCGCATCTACTCCACCGTGATCGCACGCGAGCGCCGCGGTGACTATCTCGGCGGCACGGTGCAGGTCATTCCGCATATCACCAACGAGATCAAGGAGCGCGTCCTGCGCCTCAGTGGCGACGACGTCGATGTGGTGATCGTTGAGGTTGGCGGCACCGTTGGCGACATTGAGTCACTCCCATTCATTGAGGCGATTCGACAGCTCAAGAAGGATGTTGGCCGCGGTAACTCGCTCTACATTCACGTCACGCTGCTTCCAGAACTCGCTGCTACCGGTGAGCTGAAGACGAAGCCAACCCAGCACTCGGTGAAGGAGCTGCGCGGCAGCGGCATTCAGCCCGACATCATCATCTTGCGTGCCGACCATCCTGTTCCCGATGACGTGCGCGAGAAGATCGCTCTCTTCACTGACGTTGCCGTTGAGGCGGTCGTTCCCGCCACCACTGCGCGCACCATCTATGAGGTGCCGCTGCAGTTTGAGAAGTTTGGCCTGGGTGACCTCGTCGTCCGCGAACTCGGACTACCGGCAACTACCCCAGACCTCTCGCGTTGGGAGAAGCTCGCCGCGGAGATTGTCGCCGAGAAGCCGGCTGTTGAGATTGCTATCGTCGGCAAGTACACCGAACTTCCTGATGCCTACCTCTCGGTTACCGAAGCGCTGCGCCACGCGGGATGGGCACACGGTGTGGATGTGCGCATCCGTTGGGTGAATGCCGAACGACTCGATGACGCCGAACCAGCGGTGCTCTCCGCAGAGCTCGCCGGTGTCCACGGTATTCTTGTTCCAGGTGGGTACGGCTACCGCGGTATTGAAGGGAAGATCCGCGCAGCGCACATGGCGCGAACCGAGCGCATCCCATACCTTGGCCTCTGCCTCGGCTTGCAGATTGCGGTGATCGACTTCGCGCGTGAGGCCCTTGGCTCCAGCGATGCGAACTCCACGGAGTTCGACATGTTCACCAAGAACCCCGTCATCGACTTCACCCCTGACCAGCGTGGTGTGGAAGAGAAGGGGGGCACACAGCGCCTCGGCCTCTATCCCGCCAGGCTCACGCCGGGGAGCCGCGCTGCAACGGTCTACGGCGCCGAGGTGGTGTACGAGCGACACCGCCACCGCTTCGAGGTCGCCAACCGATTCAAGCCGCAGCTCGAGGCGGCTGGCATGCGTTTCACCGGCGTGTCACCGGACAGCCGGCTCGTTGAGATCATTGAGCTCGCCGACCATCCGTGGTTTGTGGCCAGCCAGTTCCACCCAGAATTCACCAGCCGGCCGTTGCGCCCGAACCCGCTCTTTGACGGGTTCGTGGGCGCCGCTGTCGCACTACGTGACGGGCGCCTCGCCTCGTACACCCCACGAGTGGTTGGGGTGCGCGATGATGAGGCGGCAAATGCCGAGCGAAGTCGTGCCGTCGAGGCCGCCGCCACGAAGGCGGCAAAGCGCAGCAACGGTTCAAACGCGTAATCGCCCATAATCGGGCTAATCCATTAAGCATTGAGGGGGCGCTATGAAGTTCTTCTTGGACACCGCTGACATCGAAGAGATCAAGACCGGGATCAAGTGGGGCGTCGTTGACGGCGTCACCACGAACCCGTCGCTCTACGCGAAGGTTGGCGGCTCGTACGAGGAGATCCTGAAGGAGATCTGCGGCCTGACCAAGGGCCCAGTCTCAGCAGAAGTTATTAGCGATGACGCTGACGGCATGGTTAAGGAGGGTCTCGCCTTCGCGAAGATCGCCCCAAACATTGTGGTCAAGGTTGCCCTCACCACCGCCGGGCTCGAGGCCATTAGCCGCCTCGCCGCCGAGGGGATCAAGACGAACTGCACCCTGATCTTCACGGCGAACCAGGGGCTCATGGCGGCGAAGGCGGGTGCCTCGCTGATCAGTCCATTCGTCGGCCGACTCGACGACATCAACGAAGACGGCATGATCGTCATCCAGGAGCTCGCTGAGATCTTCGCGAACTACGAGGGGCTCGATCACTGCGAGATCCTCGCCGCCTCGATCCGACACCCACGACATGTCACAGAGTCAGCACTGGCAGGGGCACACGTTGCGACGATGCCACTCAAGGTGCTGGAGCAGATGACGAAGCATCCACTCACCGAGAAGGGGATCGCGATCTTTAAGTCGGACTGGGCGAAGGCGACCTCCGGAAAGTAGTCACGGGCCCGAAACCGCGGGCTCTTGACGAGCGGCAACGGCTGCCGTAGAGTTCTCTCATCCCCCCCGAACTGCACAGCGAACGCGGCGCAGTTTCGCGTACCAGGGATGAAATCACCCACAGATAGAGGAAGGTATCCAACTGATATGAACGACGGACGAAACCGCGGCCCACGACGACCACCCCGCCGCGGCGGACCAAACCCAAACTCGATGCGCATGCCACAAGGCGCACTTCCGGCCGACGTCGAGGTGCTCTCTGAGGCCGACCTTGCAGCCGAAGGTCTCGTCACCTTTGCCGCACTCGCCAACATGACTGCGACCGAACTCATTGCCGCTGCAAAGAAGCTCGGCGTTGTGGCCACGCAGCAGGAGGAGCTCTCCGCCGTTATTCAGAAGATCCTCACGGCGCAGGCCGACGAGCAGGGTCAGATCTGGGCCGAGGGCATTCTCGAAATCGTCGACGACGGCTACGGCTTCATTCGACGTAACGGCCTTCTTCCAAGCGCCGACGATGTGTACGTTCCATCGCCAATGGTGCGGCGACTCGGCCTGCGCCAGGGCGACACAATCGGTGGCGTCATTCGTGCACCGCGCGAAGGCGAGAAGTTCTGGGGGATGCTCCGCATTGAGATCGTCTCCGGCACCGACCCAGAGTCGGCGCGACAGCGTCCGCACTTTGGCGACCTGACACCAATTCACCCGATTGAGCTGATCAACCTTGAGACGGTTCCGTCGAACCTCTCTCAGCGGCTCATCAACTTGGTCAACCCGCTCGGCAAGGGGCAGCGCGCCCTCATCGTCTCGCCACCGAAGGCCGGTAAGACGAGCCTGCTGAAGCAGATCGCCCAAGGCGTCACGGCGAACTATCCAGAGATCTCCCTGATGGTCTGCCTTATTGGTGAGCGACCAGAAGAGGTCACCGACATGCGCCGATCCGTAAAGGGCGAAGTCATCTCGTCGACCTTCGACGAGCCGACCGAGAACCACACGCATGTTGCTGAAATGGCACTGGAGATTGCGAAGCGCCGCACCGAGGCCGGTGCCGACGTCGTCGTGCTGCTCGACTCCATCACGCGTCTGGCGCGTGCCTACAACTTGGCGCTCCCACCATCCGGGCGAACGCTCTCAGGTGGTATTGACCCAATTGCGCTCTATCCACCGAAGCGTTTCTTCGGTGCGGCGCGAAAGCTTGAAGAGGGCGGCTCACTCACCATCATCGGCACCTGCCTGGTCGACACCGGCTCGAAGATGGACGACGTGATCTATGAAGAGTTCAAGGGGACGGGTAACTCCGAACTTGTGCTCGATCGCAAGTTGGCCGAGAAGCGCATCTTCCCGGCGATCGACGTGCAGCGCTCCGGCACCCGCCGCGAGGAGCTCCTCCTTGATGAGGGGACCCTCAAGATGGTCTGGACCATGCGCCGCATGCTCTCCGCCGTTGGGGCCAACGAGGGGATCGAACTGCTCCTCAACCGGATTGCGAAGACGGAGTCGAATGCCCAGTTCCTCGCCTCGCTCACCAAGGGAACCGAGGGGTCAAACCCCTCGTAGTCCACGCACGAGGCACAGCGTGTGCCAGGGCGCCCCGCTCGGCGGCATAGCCGAGGGGTAGACTAAGGCGGAGATCGGAGGCTGGAATGCCAGATGTGAAGCGCCAAAAAACGTCTGCCCGTGGATCCAAGCATCGCAATGTGCGAGCTGGAAGCCCCACCTTCCGCCTCGCTGCGGCTATTCGCCGCCGCCTCCTCGCCTTCGGATCGCTCCTTGAGCGCAGTGGTGAGCGCGCAATAGCGTTGAGCCTTTTCCGAGCTGGCGAGTTCCTGAAGCACCCCCTCCCTCGCCGGATTCGTGTTCACCCCACCCTTGCCGCCCGCACGACCGGAATCGCCGTGGCAGCCATCGCTCATAAGGTCACCCCAGTGCTCGAGGAGCGCGGCATCCTTCGATCGCTCCGCCACCACCGCCGTTCACTTGACTCTGGGCTGCGCAGGCTCGGTCGCGAACCAGAGCGAGCGATGCCCGCCGTGATTGCAGGGCTCTTGAGCGTGGCGATTATCGCCAGCTTGCTCCCAGGGCCAACCATTGACGCTCGCTCGCAGGCGTTGAGCGACGGCGGTATGAGCGCAGGTATGAGCGCCGCTTACGAGCCAACATTTGCAACAGAGTGGGGTGGTACCGAAAGCCCTGACCGGCTCGCCTCAGATGGCATCACCAAGAACTCCGTCGTGAGCGACGGCGTGCTCATTGGAGAGGTTGCAACGGAGAGCACCTTCTCCATGCGAGTAACGGAGGTAGTCGCGCAGGCTCCAGGTCCAGTAGTTGCAACGTCGGCGATTGACGGTCCGATCTTCCTTGACGATGGAACACTTGAGCTCCCCGCGGCAATTGACATCGTTGTCGCTGACGGTCGCGATCACGTGATCACGCATGTGGTCGCTCGCGGTGAAACCCTCGCTGCGATCGCAAAACGCTACAAGATCTCTTCCATGGAGCTGATCTGGTCGAACGGCCTGCAGTCTGCTGCCAATCCACCAGCCGGAAAGCTTCTTCGAGTTCCAGATACACGCGGCATCATCGTTACGGTGCGTGAGCATGAGACGCTCAAGTCGATCGCGTCGAAGTATCGCATCACCCCGTCGGCCATTCGCACCTATAACAAGCTGAAGACGTCAGACCTTGTGCTGGGCATGATTCTGGTCCTGCCTGGGGGGCGCGGTGCAGCGCTCCCGACGTACACGACTGGTGGTCAAACTGGGTACACCGGACCTATTCCGTCGGTGTACAACGGCATGAAATTCCGCTATCCCGTGCCAGGCGGTCGCTTCGTACGTGGCCTATCGCGCACACACTTTGGTATGGACATCTCACAGGGCTTCGGAAGCCCTGCTGTAGCTGCTGCAGATGGGGTCGTTGTGCTGACTGGCTGGCGGAACAACTGCGGCGGCAATCAAATCGTGATCGCGCATGGATCAAATCTCTACACGGGCTACTACCACCTGTCAGGGATCTCCGTGAGCACCGGTCAAAAGGTGACGCGCGGAACTCGCATTGGTCGCATTGGACAAACAGGTTGTGCAACTGGACCCCATCTCCACTTCTCCGTCTCTCGTGGGTTCCCGCTTGCCCGTGGCTCCGTGTTCTACGACCCAGCGCGCTTCCTCCCGTAACGCAATGTTCCTTGACGTTGTAGAGATTCACCTCGCTGCAGGGCGCGGCGGAGATGGCGCATCGACGATGCGTCGTGAGTCGCATGTGCCGCGCGGCGGCCCAGATGGCGGCGACGGTGGACGCGGGGGCAGCATCTACGTTGCGGTTGATACAGGGCAGACAACCTTGCGCGACTTTGAGGTCAAACGCCGGTACGTTGCCGGTGACGCGAGCGGCGGAGGGAACAAGACGTCGCACGGCAAGGCTGGCCGCGACCTAGTCATTGGGGTGCCGCCGGGTACAGCAATCTTTGATGCGAAGAGTGGAGACCTGATTGCCGACCTCGTTTCGCGAGAGCAGCATGTGCTGTTGGTGCGCGGCGGCCGCGGCGGCCTTGGCAATGCGCACTTCACCACGGCAACCCATCAGGCGCCGCGACACGCACAGAAAGGGGAGCCTGGTGAGTTGCGCGACGTGCGATTTGAACTACGCCTCATTGCGGATGTTGGCCTCGTTGGCCTGCCCAACGCTGGAAAGTCCACTCTGCTCGCAGCACTCACGGCGGCTCAGCCAAAGATTGGCGACTACGCCTTCACCACCCTTGAGCCAAACCTTGGCGTCCTCGAACTTGGCATCGACGACGGTCGCCGGCCGACGATCGCCGATCTACCAGGACTGATTGAGGGGGCATCGATCGGCGCGGGTCTCGGATTCGCCTTCTTGCGACACGCCTCTCGTACGCGCGTGCTGGTGCACGTGGTCGATGCCTCTACCCCCGACCCAGTACGAGATGCGGCAATCATTCGCACGGAGCTGGAGGCACACAATCCGGCACTGCTCGAGAAGACGACACTCATCGCCCTCAACAAACTCGATCGGCCCGAAGCGAAGGGGCGTGAGGCGGAGCTCACCGCAGCCTTCCGCGAGCTTGGCTTGCACGTGCTGCCGATCTCCGCGGCGGGCGGCGAGCACGGGGAGGGGATCGCTGCGCTCCGTGACGCGTTGGCTGACCTTCTCCCTGACGCAGAGACCCTCTCGTATCCCGCTGAGCCTGCGGGTGTGGTGGTGCATCGCATCAATCCGATTGCTTCGATTGGCTTTGAAGTGAGCCGCGAGGGTGAAGGGTTCCGCGTGCGCGGCAAGGCCATTGAGCGCCTCGTGCATCAGACCGACTTTGCTCGGGAAGAATCAGCGGAGCGATTCCAGCACGAGCTCGCCCGACAGGGCATTGAGTCTGCGCTGCGAAAGGCGGGGTGCCGCAGCGGTGACACCGTGACGATCGGCGAGCTCTCCCTCGAGTGGGACGACCCTGATGATGCCTCGCTGCTCAACGCGGCGGAAGAGGCAGAGGCCCTTGAGCTTGATGGTGTGCTCTTGGCCGCCGCACCAAACAATGACGGGGAGAGTGAAGGGTGAGTGGGATCGGGATTCTCGGCGGCACGTTCGATCCGATTCATGACGGCCACCTCGCCCTCGGCCAGGCCGCCTACGAACTCCTGAAACTCGATCACGTGCTCTTTGTTCCCGCCGCGCGGCCCCCACACAAAGTTGCGGATCGCGTCACTGACCCTGAGACTCGCTGCCGCATGGTGGAGCTCGCGATCGCTGGGAACCCAGCCTTTGAGATGAGTCGCCTTGAGATTGACCGGCCTGGACTCTCGTACACCATTGATACGCTTCGCGCGATTACCGCGGAGCGACGTGAGGGGGGCGCCGCGCCAGAGATCACGCTGATCCTCTCCGTTGAATCACTTCTTGGATTTAACGAGTGGGAAGATGCAACTGGAATTCTCGACCTGGCACGAGTCGCTGCACTGCCACGACCTGGCACGCCAACCCCAGACCGCGCCTGGCTTACGCGTCACTTCCCGGGGCGCGAGGACCGCTTCCTCTATCTCGACGGCTTCCATCTTTCACACGCGAGCCGAGAGTTGCGTGCGTTGGCGGCACGCGGTCGATCACTGCGCTATCTGGTTCCTGACGCCGTCGCCGACTTTATTCGACGTGAGGGGCTCTACCGTGGCCGACCTGAGCTGGTACTCGAACGCCCCGTTGAAGTGGAAGATGTGCCTGTTGATCCAGCCTCGTAATCGCGCAGCCGTTAGTGCGGTACGCTGAGGTCATGTCAACTAAACAGCAAACAGCCATCGAACCGCATGACCTTGCGCGAAAGGTTGCCCTCCTAGCGGAAGAGAAGAAGGCGGCCGACATTCTTGTTCTAGACGTCAGCAGCCTCACCACCGTGACCGAGGCGTTTGTGATCTGCACCGGCGGCTCTGAGCCGCAACTTGCTGCGATTACTGAGAGCATCGTTAACGGCATGGCCGAAGATGGCATCACGCCCGCACACCGCCATCGCGCTGCAGCCTCGCACTGGATCGTCTTGGACTACGGCAGTGTGATCGTGCATATCTTCACACCGCCAGAGCGCGACTTCTACAAGCTTGAACAGCTCTGGTCTGATGCGAAGGTGCTCGTCCGAATCCAGTAGCGCTACTTCGGGAGCAGGCTCTTCACAATCCGATTGATATCGCTCTGGCGTGGACGCCAACCTAACTGACTCTGCGCTCGCGAGATGTCGGCTACGAGGCGGGGCGGATCACCGACACGACGAGGCCGCTCTTGAACCTCGATTCGCGCGCCAGATGCTTTCTCAATTGCCTTGATCGCCTCACGAATACTCGTGCCCGCGCCACTCCCGATGTTGATGGCGCTAAATCCATGAGCCCCTTCCTCGGCAAGCTTCTCGATAGCGGCAAGGTGCGCTGCGGCAACATCGGCGACGTGCACATAGTCACGGACGGCGGTGCGGTCAGGGGTGGCGTAGTCGTTCCCGTAGAGCTCGAAGGGAACCCCTGAAATGGCGGCACTCATAAGGCGCGGCAGCAGATGTGTCTCTGGGCTGTGGCGCTCAGAAACCTGTTCCGTTGCCCCTGCAACATTGAAGTAGCGCAGCGCGGTTGCAGTGAGCCCGTGCACCGCAGCGTAGGCGCGGAGCACCTGCTCAAATGCAGTTTTTGTCGCCCCGTATGGGTTGACCGGCGCAAGAGGGAGATCTTCATGGATCACGCTCGCTGACGGTGCACCATAGACCGCGGCACTAGAGGAGAAGATCAAGCGTTTGACACCAACGGCGATCGCCGCGTCGAGCAGGGCGATGCTCCCGACGAGATTTACCTTGAAGTACCGTTCCGGCTGCGCCACGCTCTCAGCGACGATGCTCAGTGCCCCAATATGCAAAATTGTGTCAATCCGCGCATCGCGCAGCAGGCCCTGCATGCGATCTCCGTCGGCGAAGCTGCCAACGATCGAGGAGGCCTCATTTGGGATCGTATCGGCGTGTCCCGCTGAGAGGTCATCCAGGATGACGACGCGATGCCCAGCGGCAATCAGGGCATTCGCACTCACAGCGCCGATGTATCCGGCCCCACCCGTGATCAAGACTGTACGTGGCTCTACCGTCATACCGTGAGTCTACGCGATGGAATCACGCCCTTCGCTTGCAACGATGCGCTCGCTCCACGCGAGGAGGTCACTCTCTGAATTTGCCACGCGGCGATGAGCGACGTCATCAACGAGTCGCGCCAGGAGTGCGGCGACCCACGGTCCTGGGGTACGTCCGAGGCGTGCCACCAGCACATCACCCCCGACGGCAAGATCACTCGCTGCGGCGGGGAGCTGCTGATCATCACCCTGCATGCACGCGCTGAGGAGCGCGGCGGAGGCGCTGCTAGCTCGACCGGCGGCGACTCGGCGACGAACCTGTCGTGCGGCGTCTCGGGGATCGCCTGTGGTAGCAGAAGCCACAATGCGGAGCGTTGCCCCATCAAGGTAGCCGCGCGTTGCCTCGCTCTCCGCAACTGCCACAGCACGGTCAAGCGCCCGAATCTGTTGGATGGCAGCAACTGTGGCACGCGGTCGGCGCCACGACTCAAGGAGTGCCGCCACGTCATCATCATCGGCAATCGGCAGAAGGAGCTCGCTCATCCGCCCCAGCGGGTCTGGCACATCGGGGAGCGCATCACTACCGACCGCCTCAACGCGCGTGCCAACCTCAGCACTCCATTCAGTAGAAAGTGCAGGTGCGATTGCGGCGAGGATGCCGAGATCTGCAGCAAGTTGCAGCGCACGTGCAGGGCGCGCAGCGGCAAGGGTCCCTTCGATCTCTGCGCCGATTCGTTCGCCAGAGAGGCGCGCAGTTAGAGGGGCATCGCGCCTGATCGCCGCCGCGGTGCCTAGATCCACCGTCAGGTTGAAGCGTGCAACAAACCGAATCGCGCGCAGCATGCGCAGCGCATCTTCAACAAATCGTTCGCCCGGGTTGCCAACCGCACGGAGTACACCGCTGGCCAGATCCTCAGCGCCGCCATAGGGGTCAACAATCGCGCCGTCGGCGACTGGATCGGCGCGTCGACTCGCCTCAGGGGCGAGACCAAACGCAATCGCGTTGATCGTAAAGTCTCGACGCGCGAGATCGCCCTCGATGCGCGGGAGGAAGGTGACTTCGTCGGGGCGGCGGGAGTCACTACTCCCGCTATCAGCACGGAACGTCGTGATCTCACGCACCACTGAATCACTAGTCGGCACACCGACGGTGCCGAATCGATTCTCATAGGTCGCGTTTGGAAAGAGTGCACGCAGCTGGTCGGGCGTCGCCTCGGTGGCGAGATCCCAATCGGCAGGGACTCGTCCAGCAATCACATCGCGAACGGCACCACCCACAACGTAGGCGCCAAATCCTGCTGTGCGAAGTGCGCGCAGCAGATCGGCAACGTCGCGAGGGATGGCGGCGCGAACCGCCGCCGCGGGGGTCACGCGCCGCTGGCCGCCGCGCTATCAGAGATGAAGAGGAAGTCGCGCCACGCCGAGTAGGCGTCGTGTCGGAGGTATGGCAGGAAGACGGCGTACACGTCGCAGCGCGGCTCGTACGGTTTGCGTCGGAGCGCAAGACCCGCAGCTTCGGGGAGTCGGTCGCCCTTGCGGTGATTACAGGTCATGCAGGCGGTGACCAGATTCTCCCAGGTCCACGTATCGCCACCGCGGCTCTTCGGCACGATGTGATCAATCGTCAGAGAGACACCAGTGCGGCCGCAGTACTGGCAGGCATGACCGTCGCGCGCGAAGATCTCTTTGCGGCTCAACTTGGCGCGCGGACGTGGCCGGCGCACGCGGTGGCGGAGGCGCACCACAGAGGGAGCTGTCCAGCTGCGCGATGCGCTGCGGATTGGGTCACCTTCAGCGAGGATCTCGGCCTTGCCGCCTAGCACCAGTCGGAAGGCGCGCGGCAGGGAGGCGACGTTGAGCGGTTCGTAGTCCTGATTCAGAACGAGAACTTCGCTGTTCATATGGTCGCGATCGTAGCAGGAGATCTGCGCCTGTCGCACCTCCGCTTAGCCCACGGCGGGTAGGGCGGTATGCGAGAATACGGGCATGCCAGCACCAAAGCGAGCCAAAACGTCGACCTGGGCCACGAAGAGCGGCCTCGCCCAAATGCTGAAGGGCGGCGTGATCATGGACGTCGTTACCCCGGCTGAGGCGAAGATCGCCCAAGAGGCTGGCGCCGTTGCCGTCATGGCGCTTGAGCGCGTCCCCTCCGACATTCGACGCGATGGTGGCGTTGCTCGTATGAGCGACCCCGACATGATCAAGGGAATCCAGGCGGCAGTCTCGATTCCAGTGATGGCGAAGGCTCGCATTGGACATGAGAGCGAGGCGCGCATCCTGGAGGCACTCGATGTTGACTACATCGACGAGTCCGAGGTGCTCACCCCCGCCGATGATCGCTTCCATATCAACAAGCACAACTTCAAGGTGCCGTTCGTCTGCGGCTGCAAGGATCTCGGTGAGGCCCTCCGACGCATCAACGAGGGTGCAGCAATGATGCGCACCAAGGGCGAGGCCGGAACCGGGAACATTGTTGAGGCGGTGCGCCACATTCGCACTGTTGCCGAAGAGATCACCGCACTCAAGGGGCAGAGCGAGAAGCGCTTGCGCGCCGCCGCCAAAGAGATGCGCGTTCCGTATGAGCTCGTAAAGCTCACCGTGAAGGCGGGGCGACTCCCTGTTGTGAACTTCGTTGCAGGTGGCATCGCCACACCGGCCGACGCAGCACTCTCCATGTGGCTCGGCGCCGACGGTGTCTTCGTTGGCTCCGGCATTTTTAAGGCGAAGAACCCAGCGAAGACCGCCGTCGCTATTGTGCAAGCAACCACGCATTGGAAGAACGCCTCGATTCTCGCGGAAGTGTCGGCGGGTCTTGGCGAAGCGATGAAGGGGATTGAGATGCGCACTATCCCTGAGGGCGAACGTCTCTCCAAGCGCGGCTGGTAACACCGTGGCGAAGCGCCACACCGTGCCGATCATCGGCGTCCTCGCAGTGCAGGGCGACTTCGCGGAGCACATCCGCATGCTCGAATCTCTCGGCGTTGAGGTGCGCGAAGTGCGACTCCCTGCAGATCTCGATGGCGTCAATGGTTTGATTCTTCCCGGTGGTGAGAGCACGGCGATGCGCAAGCTGCTGCACCGCTGGGATCTGGTGAAGCCGATTAAGGCGTTGGCGCAGCGCGGCGCGCCAATCCTCGGCACCTGTGCGGGGGCGATCCTTCTTGCGACGAAGATTACCGACGGCGACGAGCCGGTCTTTTCGCTGCTCGACATTGAGGTGCGGCGCAATGCCTTCGGTCGCCAGCTCGAGTCATTCGAAGCCAGCCTGGTTATGGAGGGTTTTGGCAAAGGGGGGCGATCACGCACCATTCAGGCGGTCTTCATCCGCGCCCCTGAGATCGTGAAGGTTGGCCCATCGGCGCGTGCCGTTGCGACACTAGAGGACGGCCGGATCGTGGCCGCGCGCCAGGGTCGAATCTTAGGCATCGCCTTCCACCCCGAGATCACTGGCGAGACGGGCGTGCACCGCTGGCTGGTAGAAGAGGCGACAGCCGCCCTCGGCTGAGCGGCGGGCGCGCACGCCGCGCCGACCGCGCGGGCGCACGCTAGGATTCGCCCATGAGCGTTGCTCGCGACCCCCACGAAGAACCAATCCGCGCGGCGATTCAAGACGAGGCGATTGTCGACAATCTCGACCTGCTGCTCGCCTGTCTCCCGGGCGAGATCGTTGCTGCCATCCGCGATCTCGCAACGCGTGAAGAGCTTGCTGCTGGGCGCGATGGACTCCTGGAGATCGTCATGGATCGCGGCCGCCGCCCCGAGGCGCGACTCACCTCGGGTGATGTAACGCTGCTCGACCGCGAGGTCACCGACGAAGACCTCAACTGGGTCATCTCGCGCATCGGCAACTTCGGCGGCGATAATCGCGCCGGCATTGAGCGAACGCTCCATCGCATCTCTGCAATCCGCAATCGATCTGATCGAGTCGTTGGTCTCACCTGCCGCGTCGGTCGGTCTGTATTTGGCACGATTGAGATCCTGCGCGATCACATTGAGGCGGGCCGATCAATTCTGATCATGGGACGCCCAGGCGTTGGTAAGACCACCATGCTCCGCGAGGCGGCGCGCGTCTTGGCGTCAGAGTTCAGCAAGCGCGTGGTGGTGGTTGATACCTCCAACGAGATCGCTGGCGACGGCGACATCCCGCATCCGGCGATTGGCAAGGCGCGTCGCATGCAGGTGAGTGCCCCAGAGCGCCAGCACCTCGTGATGATTGAGGCGGTCGAGAACCACATGCCAGAGGTGATCGTGATCGACGAGATCGGCACGGAGGCTGAGGCGATCGCCGCACGAACGATCGCCGAGCGTGGCGTGCAGCTGATCGGCACCGCCCACGGCAACAGTCTCGACAACCTGATGTTGAACCCAACGCTCACTGACCTGATCGGCGGCATTCAGAGCGTCACCCTTGGTGACGATGAGGCACGCCGACGCCGTACGCAGAAGAGCGTGTTGGAGCGCAAGGCACCACCAACCTTTGACGTGATCGTGGAGATCATCGATCGCGACCACATCCTTGTGCACGAAGATGTTGCGGGCACCGTTGACGCGCTCTTGCGCGGCGACGCGGTGGCCCCAGAGGAGCGCTGGCGCGATGAGGGCGGCGTGCGTCGATCACATGCGCGCATTCGACCTGGCCAAACGGCGCAGGGTGAGTCCCGTCGTTTCGGCGGACTAACACCAGGTGATGATCGCCGCGGCCGACGGAGTGACCGAGGCGATCGTGGCGATGAGGGGCGTGGTGGCTGGCGACGCAATCGCGAACAGGCGCGATACGTTGAAACGATTCCCGGCGGCACGGCCACGCCAGTGATTCGCGCATTTGAGGGCGACCCTGTTGGTGGTGGTAGCTGGAGGCCAGAGCGCGGCTGGAGCCACGACTCAATGTCTGCAGCCATCTCTGAGATGGATCACGAGCCGATTGGACGAACGGTGAGCGGCGCGCTCGTTCCAGCAGAGTGGGATGAAGCCCCTGACGCCGATGATATCGAGCGCGCAGTTAGTCAGCTGCCGCAACTGCGCGTCTTGGCGCACGGCATCTCGCGCAAGAAGCTTGAGGCGGCGATTCGCGAACTCGGACTCCCCGCAACCACAGCTCGCACCGCCGACGACGCTGATGCCGTGGTGACGATTCGCAATGAGTTCAAGCAGCGCGGGACGCCGATTGTGGATGCTGAGCGACGCGGCGTACCGGTGCATGTGTTGAAGAGCAACGCTTCCGAGCAGATGGAGCGCGCACTGCTCGATATCTATCAGTTGCCTCACGACCCACGAGAGATCGCCATGCGCGAGGCTAAGGCGGGGATCGAAGAGGTGGGGCGGACCCAGCATCCTGTTGAGCTTGCGCCACAGAACGCCTACATCCGCCGCCTACAGCATCAGCTCGCTGGCGATGCCGGCGTCACCAGCAGTTCGCGTGGCCGCGATCCACATCGACGCGTTCGACTTGAACCTCAGGGTCGCTCTTCGAGCACCCCCCGTCGTCGTCGCTAGCCCGCGATGTTCATCACCTTCGAAGGACCAGACGGATCGGGGAAGTCCACCCAAATCGCCCTCCTGGCCGAGCGGCTTCGTACTGCAGGGCGTGAAGTGCTGACCGTGCGCGAGCCGGGCGGCACACCGGCGGGGGAGCGCATTCGCGCACTCCTCCTCGGCGAGGGTGGCGCTGTGGAGATCAACCCGCGTGCTGACGCTCTTCTCTTTAACGCCTCACGCTCGCAGCTGGTCCTTGAGGTGATTCGCCCCGCGCTGGCGCGCGGCGCCACCGTCATTGCCGATCGCTTCGCCGACTCCACCCTGGCCTACCAGGGTTACGGCAGCGGTCTTCCGCTCGACGAGTTGCGCGCGGCGATTAGCTTTGCCACCGCAGGACTAACGCCGGATCTGACCGTTCTCTTAGACCTGCCAGCAGAGGAGGGGCTCGCCCGTAAGTCGGGCGATGGCCGCACGCGCTTCGAGGAGGGGTTTGATGCCGCCTTCCACACACGTGTCGCCGACGGCTTCCGTGCGTTGGCCGCCGCGGAGCCTGCACGCTGGCGCACCTTCGACGCCCGCCGCCCGAAGGGTGAGCTTGCCGATGAAATCGCCTCTGCCGTTGGCCTCGCTACACTCCGTCAATGAGTGGCCCTTTCATCTCCAAGATCGACACCCTGCGACCCGCTTTCGGGTTCGATGACATCTCGCTCGCCCCTGGCACCGACACCATTGATCCTGCCGACGTTGACCTCACGCAAGAGTTTTGCGGCATCCCCCTCACCGAACCGATCATCGCTTCGGCGATGGATGCGGTGGTCTCGCCCACAACGGCAGGAGTTCTTCGCGGGCTCGGCTCACTTGCCTTCATCAATCTTGAGGGGCTCTGGTTTCGCTACGAAGATCCCGCCGCGCAGTACGCCACGATTATTTCTGCAACCGCCGACAAGGTGCAGGCCACCTTCGCTGAGCTGTACGCCGCGCCGATTCGCCCAGAGCTGATCGCCCGCCGCATCGCGGAGATGCGCGCCGTTGGTGCGCCCGTTGCGATTGCGGCAACACCACAAGCGGTGGGGAAGTATGCCGACGCACTGATTGGTGCGGATGTTGATCTCCTGCTTATTCAGAGCCAGGTCTCCTCAGCGCGACACATCGCCTCGGGCTACGCACCACTCGAGCTCTCAGAGTTTGTAAAGCGCGCCGGCATGCCCGTTGCGATCGGCAACACCACGAATGCCGAGGCCGCCTACGCGCTCATGGAGCAGGGCGCCGCCGCCGTCTTCGTTGGCGTGGGACCAGGGAACGCCTGCACCACGCGTGAGGTTCTTGGGATCGGCGTGCCGCAGGTGACCGCCGTCAGTGACGTTGCCGCCGCACGTGATGCCTTCTTCGCAGCGACCGGTCGCTATGTGCCCGTGGTCGCTGATGGCGGCATTCGCAAGGGTGGCGAGATCGCCAAGGCGCTCGCCGTTGGCGCCGACGCCGTAATGATTGGCTCGCCACTTGCCCGTGGCAGCGAAGCGCCAGGCGGAGGATTCAATTGGGGGATGGCGGCACCGTCGCCAACGCTCCCTCGCGGCACGCGCATTAACGTCGGCACCGTCGGCAGCATGAAGCAGATCTTGCACGGGCCATCGCACGTCACTGATGGCAGCGAGAATCTCGCCGGCGCAGTGCGTCAGTCCGCCGCCGCACTTGGCGTGCAAAATGTGAAGGGCTTCCGCAACGTCGAGGTGATCTACGCCCCGGCGGCAGCGACCGAAGGGAAGAGCTGGCAGCGTGGGCGCTAACGGCGCCGTAACCCCATCGCAGGGGGGCATCCTCGTACTCAATTTCGGCAGTCAGTTTGCGCAGCTCATCGCGCGTCGTGTCCGTGAGTTGAACGTGCACTCCGAACTGATCGCCTTCGATACCCCGTTGAGCGAGATCGTTGCGCGCAATCCCGCTGGCATCATCTTGAGCGGCAGCCCGAGCTCTGTGTACGACGCCGACGGCCCCAAGCCAGACCCAGCCCTCTGGGAGAGCGGCCTGCCGATCCTGGGCATCTGCTACGGCGTGCAGTTGATGGCGCAGCAGCTCGGTGGCGAGGTTGGCCCTTCGGCACATCGTGAATATGGCCCCGCTGACATTCGCGTCGGCGACCAGTCAAATCTGCTCCTCGCTGGCGTCGCGGGCAATGATGGAAGCGCCCGCGTCTGGATGAGCCACGGCGACTCCATCACCAAGGCACCAACTGGCTTCACGCCGATCGCCGATACCGACTCCACCCCATTTGCCGCCCTCGCCGACGCAACCCGCAACTTGTGGGGGATTCAGTTCCACCCTGAGGTGGTGCACACCCCTGGCGGGAAGCGCCTGCTGCGCAACTTCGTCTACGACATTGCGAAGGCACCAGCCAACTGGACCCCTGGGCGAGTCGCTGAAGATGCCATCGCCGCCATCGCCGCACAGGTAGGCCCAACCGATCGCGTCCTCTGCGCCCTCTCTGGTGGGGTTGATTCGGCCGTCGCTGCCGCACTCATTCATCGCGCTATCGGTGATCGACTCGTCTGCGTCTACGTTGATCACGGTCTGATGCGAAAGCGCGAGTCGGATCTCCTTCGCGAGGTGTTTGCCAACACGCTCGGTATGACCATCCACATGGTTGATGCAGAGGAGCGATTCTTAGGAGCACTGAGCGGTGTCGAAGATCCAGAGGAGAAGCGCAAGATCATCGGCCGAGAATTCATTCGTGTCTTTGAAGAGGAGTCCACAAAACTCGGCGACTTCAAATTCTTGGCACAGGGCACACTCTACCCAGACGTGATTGAGTCAACGTCAAAAGAGACGAAGGCTGCGCAGAAGATTAAGACGCACCATAACGTTGGTGGCCTCCCCGATGACCTGAAGTTCAAACTCGTCGAGCCGTTGCGTGCGCTCTTTAAGGATGAGGTGCGTGCGGTTGGCCTAGAGCTTGGCCTCCCCGAGTCTGTAGTGCTGCGACAACCGTTCCCTGGCCCCGGCCTTGCCATCCGAATTCTTGGTGATGTGACGAAGGAGCGGCTCAACACGCTGCGCGAGGCGGATTGGATCGTTGTTGATGAGATCAAGAAGGCTGGGCTCTATCGCAGCATCTGGCAGTCGTTCGCTGTGCTCACGCCAATGCGCTCGGTTGGCGTGATGGGCGACGGGCGCACCTACGGCAATGTGCTCGCGATGCGCGCGGTCACCAGTGAAGACGGCATGACCGCAGATTGGGCGCGCCTTCCGTATGACCTGATCGAACGCATCTCGGCACGCATCGTCAATGAGGTTCCTGGCGTGACACGTGTGGTGTACGACGTCACCTCTAAGCCGCCCGCCACGATCGAGTGGGAGTGACGAGTAGCCCTGAGCGCCTCCCCTCACCGGGGGCGAGCTACCTGAAGGTGAAGCCGATCCTCCTCGAAGGGCGACCCGAGGCTGCAGTGCATTCGGGAATGAGCACGCCAACAACCATGCCTGACGGCTGGTGGATCGGCATGATGTGGGCGGAGGATGAAACCGGCGTCGTAAGTTGCCGCGAGGTTGCACCAATCGCAGGGCCACCACCGATTCCGCCACTCCAACGCCTCGGTGAACTGATGACGAACGGCCTTGGCGACCTCCTCGCCGTAGAAGATGGCCGCTCGTGCCTCAAGTTGCGCCTCCTGGGCGATCTGGCCGATGTGAACGAGCCGTGGCGCCGCCCCCTGGTGCTCCAAGTGGCTGCAAAGTGGGATCCGATGCGAATCGCTACGATGACAGAGGCGAAGGTTGCCGAGGCAGCACTCGACGCTTTCACCCGTGCGATCGAGGTCGCGCACCGACCCTGACGCGCCATAGTTGAAGGGGGGTTCGATCATGAGTGATCCGTTTAAGGATTTCCTTGAAGAGCTGGAGCGACGACGTGGCAACACCACCCCCGAGTCGAGCGCGTCAGAACCTGAATCCGACGCCCCCGCATCGCGCACTCGTGCACGTCGCCCCGGTGGCAGTGCGCCAAGTGGGCAGCGACCAGCCTTCAAGCTCGGCTTCCGTACGCTCTTCTTGCCGACCCTTCTTGTACTCGTCTTGGTTGCCGGCCCGATCATTGCGCTCCTCACCGATGCGCGCTGGTTTGATTCGCTCGGCGCAGGCGCCCTCTACTGGCAGCGCCTGCAGCTGCAGGGTGGCCTCTTCGTGGGTGGAACCCTTGCTGCACTCGCACTTCTCATGCTCAGCCTTGCTGCGGCTGGGCTCATCGCTCGCCGCCTTGGTGGGACTCCGACTGGTTCTGCAACAAGCTCTGATGCACCACGCGAACCGCGAACCCCGCTCCTCGATGACAGCGGCAATTTGCAGCCCGACGGGATTGTCGACGCCCTGCGCGGACTCTTCGGCGCCGATGGTGATGGCGCAGTGCGGAGCGCTGGCGCCACGATCGGTAACGGCGCACTCCGCATCGGTGCCGTCGTAGTAGCCATCCTCATTGGCGCACAAGTTGCCGCCAACTGGGAACAGATTGTCCTCTGGCAGAACGCGGTGCCATACGTCGCCGACGGCTCGGCCGTTGATCCAATCTTCGGTCGCGACATCTCGTTCTACCTCTTCAGCCTCCCAGTCCTGCGCCTGGCGCAGGGCCTTGGAATCTTGCTGCTCGGTGGCGCAACGGTGCTCGCCGCACTTCGCTACCTTCCAGCGCTCGGCGCCCGTGGCCTCGGCGGCGTTGGCACCCTGCCGCGCCTCCACCTCGCGCTACTCGTTGGTGCAATCCTCCTAGTCACCGCCTACGGTTACCAGCTCGACAAGCTTGAGCTGGTCTTCTCACAGAACGGCGTTGCCACGGGAGTCTCGTACACCGACGCGATGGCGCGCATCCCTGGCCTCGACGTACTTACGGCGATCGCAGCAATTGCCGCCGCCTTCTTGGTCGGCGCCGCTGTGACGCGTTCAACATGGCCACTTGTGCTGACCGTGACCATCTGGTTCGGCGCATCGGCTGTGCTGACGGGTCTCTATCCAGAGTTTGTCCAGCGCTTCCAGGTCTCCCCAAATGAGTACGCGCTCGAGGAGCCATACATCGCCAACAACATCCGCATGACGCGGCTGGCCTTCGGCCTCGATGGCTGGACTGAGCGCCAATACGACGGCGCCGACGAACTCACGGCTGCGGCGATTGCCGACAACGCCGAGTCGTTTGCCGACGCGCGCCTCTGGGACTACCGCCCGCTCCAGCAGACACTCGACCAGCTGCAGACGGTGCGTCAGTACTACAACTTCTCCGACGTCGATGTTGATCGCTACGTGATTGATGGGAAGCAGCGACTGGTGATGCTCTCTGCACGAGAGTTGAACCCAGAGCGTGCCCTTCAGTCGGCCACCTGGGTGAACCGCCGTATCGCCTTCACCCACGGCATCGGTGTTGCCATGGTCCCCGTCGCTGGCATTGCAAGTGGCGGACTACCAGAGCTCATCATTCGCGATATTCCGCCCGTATCTAGTGGCGGGGCTCCGGTAGTAACCGAGCCACGCATCTACTTCGGTGAGCTTGATACCGACTGGGTAATCGTCGGAGCCAAGACCGAAGAGTTCGACTATCCAATTGGTGATGACACCAGCGGGTCAGGTGGCACGGGTGACGCAACAACCAAGTGGAGCGGCACCTCAGGGATTTCGCTAAACACCTTCTTTGACCGTCTCCTCTTTGCCGCACGACTCGGCGACCTGAACCTGTTGATCAGCGACCAGATCACCGCCGACAGCCAGTTGCTCTGGCGCCGAACGGTCAGTGAGCGCGTTACAGCCCTGGCACCATTCGTTACCTGGGACTCCGATCCATACCTCGTGATTCGCGAGGACGGTGGACTCAGCTACGTTGTTGATGGCTACACCACGAGCAGCTACTTCCCGAACGCCAATCCAGCGGAAGGGAGCAGGGTCAACTACCTGCGCAATAGCGTGAAGGCAACGGTTGACCTCTATACGGGCAAGACTGAGCTCTACTTGGCCGATACCAAGGATCCAATCGCACAGGCGTGGTCGAAGGTCTTCCCAGGCCTGCTTCTCCCGCTCGACACGATGCCAGCAGACCTGCGGGCACACCTGCGAGTTGGGTCGGATGGGTTTGACGTTGCCACGCGTGTCTACGCGAGGTATCACGTCACCGACCCTCAGACCTTTTACCGTCAGGACGACGTGTGGACCGTGCCGGAGTCGGCAGCTGGGTCGCAGTCACTCCCTGGAGAGTCGTACTACGTACGCGTTCGCCTGCCAGGCGAGGAGACCACAGAGTTCACCCTCATTCAGCCACTGGTGCCAACGAGCCGACCGAACATGATCGCCTGGGTCGCAGCGCGCAACGATGGTGAAAACTACGGTCAGATCGTGAGCTACCGCTTCCCGAAGGACACGTCGGTCTTCGGTCCAAGCCAGGTTGGTGCCCGCATCGATGCGGACCCAATCATCGCGTCGCAAA
>JBIIRA010000007.1:0-22331 GCA_044341795.1 Candidatus Limnocylindrus sp. | reverse complement strand
ATTCTCGTGGCAACGCGAGCCTCGTTGTCTGGTCAACTCCTGCACTTCGATTGCACTGCATGCTCCTTAGTGATGATTCGGGAGCGCTGGTTCGAGGCCCAGCGATGCTCAGTGAACCAGGTGCGCAAAACAGTGCGCAGCTCAACATCGAATTCATGGCCGGAACAGAGTGGATGAGCGAGATGGTCATGGTTCTTTCAGGGCAAGCGCCAGAAGGAACTGTTGACGTGGTTGTCGTTGGCCAGGAGTCAGAAGACTTCTCTGCATCGGTAAACAGCGCCGGTCAATTTGCAGTGTGGTGGCCTTCGGCCAGCGGTCAGGTGACTGGGAGAGTTGTTGCCCGCGATGCGGAGGGGAACGAACTCGCCTCCCTGGAGCTTGCTGATTACTACAAAGACTCCGGAGCGCGACAGACTGCGCCACCCGCCGATGGAGCAGGTGATGGAACGGATTCGGATCCAACATCAGAGATGCCTGGCGGCGACATGCTGGACCTTGAGCCTCCACTGCTTGAGGCTCCACTGCTGCCAGGTGGAGACGGAACCTTTGAGCCAGCGCAGATTACGAACGTTCGAGTACCAGCTGAAGTGCAAGCAGGCACACCGCTCGTGATTCGCTTCCGCATGACGGACTCATCGGGCTACCAGGCCCCCGTTGCTTTTGTCGGCGGCCCAAGTGGCTGGGTGTCGAACTGGTGCGGATCTGGCGTCGCAGCAATCCGTGTCTCTGGCGATCAGCGCGATGGCGAGTATGAGATCAGCTGTCTCGTTCCAGCAAACGCACCGAGCGCCGACTACATCGTGCGGATCGGGTGCGAGTGCACCTTCCCCGATACCGCAGATGATTCACTCAGCGTGACCTATCCATTCAGCCTCGTGGGGGGCAGTGGCGATCGTGGGGTGCCAGAGATTGGCAGCGCACAGATCACCTCCGTCGGAGTAATTGGCGCAGGCAGCACGTTTGAGGTGACAACCCTTGCAAAAGATGAGAGTGGCATCGCCTACGTCGTTGCATGGGTTGAGGGGCCAAATGGCCGCATAACAAACGAACTGTTTCAGCCGTGGGCCGCCGATATGGGACTCGACACCGTGGTCCGCTCACCAGCTGCAAACGGTTGGGAACGTTTTGTTCAGACCATCACGCTGCGAGCCGACGCGACGCCCGGTCGCTACCGGCTCTGGTTCTCCGTTGGAGACTCGATCGGCAATCGTGCTGCTCTGTACGACGTGACGCTGATTGAGTTTGTGATTGAGTAGCGGCTGCGGAACTACTCCTCTTCAAGGAGTCGTGCGCGCGTAATCGCATCTTCACCGTACTTCCGGCGCATGGTGTCGGCGGCGGCGGTGATGGTGCGCTCGCGTGCCTGCGCCGCGCCGTCAAAGAGTGCGAGCTGCTCATCCTCGCCGAGGTCCGAGGTTGAGACGCCAATGAGACGATAAGCGCTGCCGCGCGCAGTCTTCTCAAGGAGCGCACGCGCCGCTTCGAAGATTGGGCCGGCGAGATCTGACGGCTGCGCAAGCTTTACCTGACGTGTGATGGATTGGAACTCGGCGTCTTTCAACTTGAGCGTGACGGTGCGCGCGAGCAGTCCCTCGCTGCGTAGTGAGTACGACACCGCTTCTACGAGTCCCAAGAGCAGCGTTTCGAGCGCCTCTGGATCGGCAATGTCGTCATCGAGAGTCATCTCGCGGCCGAGTGACTTTCGCTCGCCGCCATCGTCTACCGGCGTGTCGTCTATGCCGCGTGCGAGCAACTTCAGGTCGGGTCCACGATCACCGAAGCGGCGAACGAGATGATCGTCGGGTGCGCTAGCAAGATCGCCACAGGTGAGAATGTCGAGTTCGCGTAAGACGCTCTGTGCGACCGGCCCGATGCCAGGAATCACGCCAACCTTTCGCGGTGCAAGCCACGCGGCTTCACTCCCGGGAGGAACAATTGTCAGGCCATTCGGCTTCTCTGCACCTGCGGCAATCTTCGCCACGAGTTTGCTCGACGCACCACCCACACTGATCGTGAGACCCGTGGCTGATTTCACTGCGGCGCGAATGTCGCGACCAGCATCTTCGAGTGAACCGTGCAGCTGCTCGGTGCCATTGAGATCGAGATACGCTTCGTCGACAGAGACCTGTTCAACGACAGGGCTCCATCCGCCGAGTACCTCCATCACCTCGCGTGAGACATCGCTGTAGCGATCGTGGCGCGGCGGAATCAGGATTAGATTGGGGCAGCGCGCACGTGCAACGTGCACCGACGTTGCGGCGCGAACGCCGAATGCACGCGCCTCATAGGAGGCGGCGCAGATCACGCCACGAGAACCTTCGCCGTATCCAACAGCAACAGGTTTTCCGGCGAGCGACGGATTGTCGCGACTCTCGACCGACGCGAAGAACGCGTCAAGGTCAACGTGCAGAACGCGACGGGTCGTAATCAGCCCTTCGGCTCGACGACGACTGTCACCTCAGCAACGAGGTGTGCCGCAACCTTGATCTGCACCTTGTACGAGCCGAGCTGCTTGAGCGGCTCGTCGAGCATGACCTGGTGCTTCTCAACGCTGATGCCGCGGCGATCGAGTGCCTCAGCAATCTCTTTTGCGGTGATGGAGCCGAAGAGCTTGCCGCCCTCGCCCACCTTGACGCCCATGGTCAGCGTGGTGGAGCTGATGCGCTGCGCAAAACCCTCGGCCTCGCCGCGCTGGCGGTCCTGCTTGGCGGCGCGAGAGGCGATCCCGGCAGCAACCGCGGAGGCGGCCCCGCCGACGGCTGGGATTGCCAGGCCATTGGCGAAGAGGAAGTTCTTGGCGTATCCCCCGGCGACCTCTTTCTGGTCTCCGGCCTTGCCGAGCTTGGGCACGTTGGCGGTCAAGATCACCTTCATCAGCTGGACTCCTTCTCAAGTGGCTGGGCAGGCTGGGCGCCCCCCGTTGGAGCACGATTCTCGCACAAGTCCCCCCCTTGACACAGAACGGATGTTCTATGAGACTACGAACAGATGTTCTAACGCAGGTCCCCGCGAGGGGAGGAGGTTCAGGATGGCAATGCAACCGATTACTCCAGTCTCGGTAGCCGTGACGGCCCACTGGCGCACCGGCGCCCCAACCGCGGTCGCCTTCGAGGGGATCAGCCGCAAGGTGACCCAGGTTCTCGCGCTCCGCCGTGAATACGGCGTCTTCAGCGCCAGCGAAGGCCCCCGCACCCTCTGGGAGATTGAGACCGAAGATGCCGCACTCGTGCTGAGCTTCTCGCGCCGCACCGGCGCCTGGTCGATCCAGGCGTTCGACGATGCATGGGCAACTCTGCCATTCGCGACGGGGATCCCCGAGATGGAGCACGTGCTCGTTCACGCATAGCCACCTGCCATACTGCGCGCTATGAAGCGACGGACTGCGACCCGAACCTCAGCATCTGGAGACCACGTCCTCGGTCCGGTCCTGACCAGTGTTGTTGGTCACGCCCGTGGCGTACTACACGGCCTTGAGATCACCCTCGACATCGCCCTTGCTGGTGTCTTGGTCATTGCGATCGCCCTTATTGGCGCCGATACCGTCGGGCTCGTTGCAGAGGGGATTCACGAGGGTGGGATCGACTCGGCTCTTCTGATCCTCGATCGCGTGCTCCTCGTCTTCATCATCGCGGAGCTGCTCTATACATTGCGACTCTCACTTGCTCGCACGCAGCTCATCCTTGAGCCGTTCCTGATCATCGGCCTCGTTGCGGTTGTGCGGCGCGTGCTGGTCGTGACCGCACAGGCTGAGCGCATCTTGAGCGAGGGCGGCAACCTTGAGCCGATTCTCTGGGAGCTCGGCGTACTCGCCGGTCTCGTCGTCTCCCTTGCTGTCGCCCTCTCGCTCGCCCGCCGACACGGCGATGGCCCGCGCGATCTACAGGCCGACTAACTCGAATCTGACGCGCCCTCGCGCGCGGCACTCGCGATAGGATGCGCAAATGACGTCATTCGCGCACCAGACCCTCACTGAGTTCCTTGCGGCACTCGCCGCGCCAACACCCGCACCTGGCGGTGGCGCCGCCGCAGCGGTGAGTGGTGCGACGGCGGCCGCACTCGTTGAGATGGTCGCCGGCCTCTCGCTGAAGAAGAACCCCGATGGTGCCGACGCTGCGCTACAGGAACGCACCGCTGCGCAGATGGCAACGATTCGTGGCGAGCTGCTCACCCTTGCTGACGACGATGCGATCGCGTACGACGCGTTCATTCAAGCAATGCGCCTACCAAAGGGCGAAGATTACGAACGTGAAGCACGTGGTCGAGCCATGTCTGCCGCAGCTGAACACGCTGCAGCTGTTCCACTGCAAACACTTCGCGCGATCTCTGCTGTTGCGGAGGCTGCGCGTCTACTTACTGGTCGCAGCTTGATGAGTGCTGCAAGCGACCTTGATGTGGCGCTGCGATTTGCACGCGCTGCGGGCTTGAGTGCTGCTGAAAACGTTGAGGCGAACCTTCCGTTTATTGATGACCCCGAAACCCGTGCAACGTTGGTAAATCACACAGCCGCCTCTGTGGCAGCGCTTGAACGTTCAACACAGGCGTAGTTTGCGATGACGAAACGACTCGCAGCGCAGCCATTTGCAAAGCAGATCACGGCGCGCGCCGTCGAGATCGCAGCGCGTGCGATCGCCGATGCAGGCGGGGTAGCGCCAGAGATCGCTGTGGTGATTGCAACGAGCGAACCAGATTCGCTCCTCTACGTTGATCGACTCCTCAAGCAGGTCAGTGCAACTGGACTCGTTGGGCGCCGTGTAGAACTTGGCGAAACTGCAACGGAGGCCGAGATCTTTGCCGCACTGACGTCGCTCTCTGCAGACCAGAACGTGGCGGGGATCATCCTGCAGTCACCACTACCGAGCGGTGTCTCGCGAGAGGTTGTTGCGACGGCGATCAGCCCTGCAAAAGACATTGACGGCATCACTCAGGTGAACGCAGAGCGACTTGCCGATGGCGCCCACGACGCATCACTTCTTCCTGCCACTGCGGCGGCGGTGATGGAGCTGCTGCGGGCGTATGAGATTCCACTGGAGGGGCGAGCCGCAGTTGTTGTGGGGCGCAGCGCCATCGTTGGTCGGCCAGTGGCGCACCTGCTGGAACTTGAGGGGGCACACGTGGAGGTGGCCCACTCAAAGACTCCCGATCTTGGGGTGGTCACCCGCACCGCCGCCGTGCTCGTGGTCGCCGCTGGTGTGCGCGGCTTGGTGCGCGGCGAGCACGTATCGCCGGGCACGGTAGTGATCGACGTCGGCATTCACCCGAGCGGCGACACGATTGTGGGCGACGTGGACGCCGCCAGTGTTGAGGCGCAACTGGGTGAGACGGGCGGCCTGAGCCCCGTCCCTGGTGGTGTGGGCCCTATGACCAGCGCGATCTTGGCGCTGCATGCGGCTGAGGCTGCCGAGCGGCTCGTGCGCGGGCGAGCGTAGACTCACGGCATGGGATTCCCTTCTGATCTTGAGATTGCACGCGGCGTGAGGCCGAAGCCAATTGGTGAGGTGGCGACCGCCCTCGGTTTTCACGACGATGAGGTCGAGCCGTACGGTCGCACCAAGGCAAAGCTCTCCATCGAAGGAATTGAACGACTAGAGAAGAGCGGTACACGCGGCAAGTACGTTGTCGTTACCGCGATCAGCCCAACGCCACTCGGCGAAGGGAAGACCACCACCACCGTCGGTCTCGCGCAGGGACTCAACAAGATTGGTCACCGCGCCGCCGTCGCCATTCGACAGCCGAGCCTCGGACCGGTTTTCGGCATTAAGGGCGGCGCTGCAGGTGGCGGCTACAGCCAAGTGATTCCCATGGAAGAGTTCAACTTGCATCTCACTGGTGATGTGCACGCAATCGGCGCCGCCCACAATCTCGCCGCGGCGTTCCTCGACAATCACCTGCATCACGGCAACGCACTCAACATCGACCTGCGCAGCATCACCTGGCCGCGCGTCGTTGACATCAGTGATCGCGCGATCCGCAAAACGATCATCGGTCTCGGTGGTCGTGAGAACGGCGTCGTCCGCGAATCCGAAACAGTGATCACCGTTGCCAGTGAAGTTATGGCTGTACTTGCGCTCGCATCCGATCTTGCAGATCTTCGCGCGCGTCTTGGCCGCATTGTGGTCGCCGAAACGGTTGACGGCAAACCGGTCACCACTGAAGACTTGAAAGTTGCTGGATCCATGGCCGCGCTCTTGCGTGACGCGATTAAGCCGAACCTGTTGCAAACACTTGAAGGTGGGCCAGCGTTCGTACATGCCGGACCGTTCGCAAACATTGCGCATGGGAACAACTCCATCATTGCCGACCGCGCTGCGCTCGCAACAAACGAGATCGTTGTGACCGAGGCAGGATTCGGTGCCGACATGGGCGCAGAGAAGTTCTTCGACATCAAGTGCCGCGCCTCTGGCCTTGCTCCAGATGCGGCGGTGATTGTGGCGACGGTGCGCGCGCTGAAGATGCATGGTGGCGTCGGCAAGATCGTTGCTGGCAAGCCGCTCGATCCAGCGCTCAGCACCGAGAATGTCGCGGCAGTGACCGCCGGGGCACAGAACCTGGTGAAGCAGATCGAAAACGTCCGCGCGTTCGGCATTCCGGTGGTGGTCGCGGTGAATGCGTTCCCAACAGACACCGCTGCGGAACATGAGGCGATTCGCGCCGTCGCACTGGCCGCAGGGGCTCGCGCCGCTGTGGTCACGACGCACTTCACCGACGGCGGAGCTGGCGCGGCCACTCTCGCGGAGGCGGTGTGGGCTGCGGCAACCTCGGGCGAGGCAAAGTTTGCGCCGATCTATGCGGACGACGTGCCACTCGCCAAGAAGATCGAGACGATCGCCACACGCATTTACGGCGCAGATGGCGTAGATATTGCCCCTGCCGCGGCGAAGCGCCTCGCGCGCCTGGAGGAGCTCGGATATGGGCACCTACCGATCTGCATGGCGAAGACGCAGTATTCGCTTTCGCACGATGCCAGCAAGCTCGGGCGCCCAACGGGATTCCGAGTTCCCGTGAAGGCGGTCACCCTAGCCGCTGGCGCCGGCTTTATCACTGCCGTCTGTGGCGATATGCGACTGATGCCAGGCCTCAACAAGTCCCCTGGCGGCGAGCGTATCGACCTTGACCTTGAGCACGGCGGGGAGATCGTCGGCCTCTTCTAGCATCCCAGGAACCCCGCGCCGCCAACCAGCGTTATGGGGGTGAGGCGTTCCCTTGCGAACGTCCAAGCTGAGGTACACACCATGAAGATCGGGTCACTAACTCTTCCGTCGTTTAGTACGCCTGCAAAGGTTGGCGCTGTGGCTGCACTCGTGCTTGCCCTCTCCGCCAGCGGCGGTTTCAGCACGCTCCTCTTTGGCGCCAGTGGTGGCGCCTCTGCCCCCATTGAAAAAGGCGACACTGGTGGCGTCCCAACCGCTACGCCAGGCGACACCGCCATCAAAGGCGACCGCATTGATGTTGTGCGCAACGGAACCTTCAGCCTCGAAGTTGCGGATGTTGAGGCCAGCTTGACCAAGCTCATAGGCGTGGTGAAGAGCCAGGGCGGCTACGTCTCTGGGAGCTACCGCTACACCGATACGTCAACGCCATACCTCACGGTGACGTTTCGTGTCCCTGCTGCGTCGTTTGATGCAACGGTGCTTGCCCTGCGCGCTGAGGGCACGGTTCTCGCTGAGCAGGTCAGTACGTATGAGGTGACGATGCAACTCGTTGACCTTGAGGCTCGACTGCGCAACCTGCGCGCCTCAGAGACGGCGCTCCTTGAACTCATGACGCGAGCGACGACCGTCTCGGATGTGCTCGCCGTACAGACGCAGCTCACCGCCGTGCGCAGCGACATTGAGTCGTATGACGCACAGCGCGCAGCGATCGCTGATCAGGTTGCCATGACAACGATCTCTGTGACGATCAGCCCAGTCGGCTCGTCCATCGGAAACGCGACGAACGGATTCAACCTAGGCAAAGAGGTATCGCGCGCCATTGCGAATTTGATTGCTGTCGGATGGACGGTAGTCGTTGCGGCGATCAATCTTGTGATTGTGGTGCTGCCGATCGCGCTGGTCGGCGCGCTTGCCGGCGGCTTGCTAGGACGAGGCGTCGCACCACTCTTCGCGCTGCTGCGTCGACTGATGGGCGTAGGTGTAGCAACGAAGCGAACAACGCGCCGTCGCTAAGCGTGGCCAGAGGCGAGGAGTTGGACTAGAGGGCGCCTGCGGCGATTGCGATGACGGCTGCCGTTAGGAGGCCGATTGCGACACCGAGGGCACCGGCCCCCCATGCAGCAAGGTTGATGGCGCCCAGCGGGGCGTCTTCAGCCTCGCCGTGTGAATCGTGCCCAGGAGTCGCATGATCGCTCATGCGGCGTAGTATCCCAGACGATGAGAATTGACATCGGTGACGGGTTCGAACTGGTCGGCGTGGAGAGCGCCGATGAGTTGCTGCTCGTGCCGCCGTGCGCCAACGCGAACGCCGACCATGCCACCTGCACCTGGTGGGAGGACGCGGACCGTGGCAGCAAGGCGGCGGCAAGCGGCGTTGCTGCGCCGAACCCTTCCGCACGAGCGACAACGCCGGCAGGCGGGAAGAATGCTCTCGCGGCATTCCTCGGCGCCGATGAAGAGCAGGCGCCAGCATTTAATCCATTCGCCCCTGAGCCGCCAACGCGCGAAGAGGCGCTGCGTGACGCCGCCGCAGTACCAGGGCAACCACCGAAGCTGCGCCTACTGACGCGACAACTTCCCGTGAGTGGGCCGATGGGTTGGGTTCTGCTTGCGAAAGGCGAACCCGTTGCCTACTGCCAAGCTGGACCACTCTCCGCCTTCCCGCGTGCGCAACGCTTGCGCGATCGCTACCCCGACCTTCCCGACAGCCCGCCGCCGGCGATCATTACCTGCATCTCCGTGGTGCCTGCGGCGCGCGGGAGTGCGCTTGGCAGCGCGCTGGTCGCCGGTGTGCTCGCTCGACTCGGCACCGCTGGATTCGCCGCCGCTGAGGCGTACCCAGAGGACGTCGCCGACCCAGAGCACACCTCTGCCGCCACGCAGCGCTTCTGGGAGCGACTCGGCTTCACCGTCGCAGCAACAGGCCCCGACGGGCGTTGGCCGGTGATGCGCCGTACGCTCGACTAATGACAACGCCAACGGCGAACTTTGAAATCGTTGCGAACATTAGTGAGGGGCGCGACCCTGCAATCTTGCAACAGGCTGCCACAGCAATTCAGGCTGTTCGGGGAGTAACGCTGCGCGACATTCACAGCGACGCCGATCACGATCGCAGCGTCTTCACCTATGTCGCAGCTGGCGGCGTTGAACTTGTAGCGGCAACCCTCGCGATCGCACGCGTCGCCGTTGCATCTATTGACCTCTCACGGCCTGAAAAATCAGGAGAGGGTCGCGGCGTACACCCACGTATCGGCGCACTCGATGTGGTGCCGGTGGTACCCATCTCGCCAACAGCAACGCTCGATCAGGCTGCCGAGATCGCCCGAGTAGCTGGGGCGGCTCTGGCTACCTCGCTGGGTCTCCCCGTGCATCTCTATGGCGCTGCAGCGCGCAGCGAAGAGCGGAGATCCCTCCCAACGCTGCGACGTGGTGGATTTGAGCAACTTGCAGCGCACCAGGCAGCGGAGGGAGGTGCGCCAGACTTTGGTCCACGTGAACCACATCCAACGGCAGGTGCAACAGCGGTTGGTGCGCGTACGCTGATGGCGGCGTGGAACATTGCGCTAACAGGCGCCGAGGCTGACACGCTTCTCGTGATTGCAAAAGAGATCGCGCGCGAAATGCGCGGCGCGACACCTGGTGGCGTGCATGGGCTGCAGGCGCTCGGCTTCCCACTCGCAAGTAAGGAGACAGCGCAGGTGTCAATGAACCTGCATGACCTTCTTGAGGCCACCGATCGCGGCGATACGCTGCATGCGATTCGTGAGCGCATCCGCGCGGCAGCGAGTAGCCGCGGCGTTGAAATTGGTGAAACAGAAATCGTCGGGCTGCTCCCTAAACGTGCGTTGGTTGCCGGCGGCAACCCAGCGTCGCTGCAGATCAGCGGCGGCTGGGATCGCGTCGTTCTAGATCGCTAGGATCCCAAGAGCGAAGATCGCGATCGCTGCAGCTGGAAGTAGGCAGCCAGATCGTTTCGCCGGACCACCACTTGACGATCGCTTTGTTCGATTGCTTTCGGTGATTGCGGCAAATAGCAGGAACTCATCCGCTGCGGTGCCATTGTTGTTTAGATCAAACGCACCACCGTCGCTGCTGTCAGCATCGCCACCGTCGCCACCAAAATCACCGTCAGTCATCTTTGCCCCCTGTGTACGGGTTTAGGGGTGAGTTATAGAGAAGGAGCGCTCGTACTCTGCTCTCGTTCTCTTGATCCTCTTTACAGCGAGGAGAGCACGCCACGCCGTCTGGCGGGAACGGATCAAGAAAAGTGTCAATTTTGTAGGCCGGCTCTTCGGGGGCGATTTCTCGCTTGCAGGCCACACAGCGAAGGTTGCTCATGGAAGTAGTAGAGCAGTTGGCTGTGCCAACAGTCTGTCGCAGCGATCAGCCGAGGCCGAGCGTTCCACTCGCCGCTGGCTCAGCGCCACCAAGTCCTTCGACGCGCGCCTCGATGATGACGGTCGTTGTCTCCTCAGGGAGCGCAGAGATGGTGATGGCGAGCTTCTGCTGTGCAGGTGGCGGCGTTGCCAGGCCCTGCTCCTTGCAGAATGCCTTTATCGCCGCGGCGGACTTACCCGCGTCGTCGACCATGGACATTGGGATCACAATCTTCGGCTCCATCTGGCTGATGAGGCGCGATGCGGCCTGCGGCGAGAGTTCGCCGCCCACAGGGACGAGGACAATGTCGCAACCTGGCAGTTCGCCGATCTGTTCGGCGGTAAGGCCATCTGCATAATCACCAAGGTGCACCACATGGATGCCGTCGAGTTCGGCGGCGAAGACGGTGTTGTGACGTGCGGCAGGACCACGGTGTTCGTCGCGGTAGCTGCGGATGCCGGTGATCAGCACCGACTTCACCTCGTACTCGCCTGGCCCCTCAAGGATGACGGCGCTGTCGAGGCTCGTGGCAATGGGGGTGCGGTTGTCGCGCGGGGCGAGGCGCCCCTTCACGCGCGAGAGCGGCGCGTCGTCTGGGTGGCTCAGGGTCACGATGTCGGCGCTCATGCCGCGCCCGGTTGGCCCCACGATGGAGGTGTACGGGTCGTAGGCGATGGTCGCCTCCCGGCTGCGGATGCGGACACAGGTGCGACCGTAATAGGTGAGTTCCATGCCCCTATTCTCCCACGCGCCGCGGCGCGCCGTCGCATCGTGGGGTTAGAGGGGGGAGGTATGCCAGGAGGGTCGATGCCCGTCGGCCCTCCTGGCTTGGAGGTCGGTTCACGGGAGGGAGGTCCGGTGAGCCGAAACTCATCATCCGCCCGCTAGGTGAATCTGCAGGGTGGGATTGGGTAAAGAGTTCGCAATGAATCCCTGCGCAGGGGGCCTGGCCACCAGGCTTTCGCTACATCTCCTCGGGGGCGGAGATACCGAGGAGGCGGAGTGAGGCGGAAAGGCTCGTCGCCGCCGCCGCGACGAGGCGCAGTCGGCCAGCCGAGCGCTCCGGCGCCGCCGTGTCGATCACCTTCGCATCGCGGTAGAAGGCAGAGAAGGCGGTCGCCAGCTCCGTCGCGTAGGTCGTCACCCCTTGCGTCTCGTGATGCGTGGCGGAATCCTCAACCACCTCAGGGAGGCGCACGATCGCGCGCGCCAGTTTCGCCTCTGGAGAGGTGTGATCATCAAGCAGGCCCCCAATCGCATCCGCGGGCATGAGTGACTCCGCAGCCGCCTTGCGCAGAATCGAACGCATGCGTGCATGCGCGTACTGCGCGTAGTAGACAGGGTTGTCGCTACTCTTCGCCTTCGCCGCCTCAATGTCAAAGTCAATCGCCGTCGTCGCGCTGCGCGATGCGAAGTACCAACGCGCTGCATCAACGCCAATCTCTTCAAGCAGCTCATCGAGCGTAATGAATGTTCCGGCGCGCTTTGACATGCTCATCTCGACGCCGTCGCGAACGAATCGCACCCAAGCGACAAGCAGCATTTCAACAGACTCCTTGTCGAAGCCGAGCGCCTCACCAGCATTGCGCAGACGCGCAACGGTCCCGTGGTGATCTTGCCCCCACACGTAGATCAGTCGATCATGGCCGCGTGAGAACTTCTCCACGATGTAACCGAGGTCGGAACCGAAATAGGTGTACGCACCACTCGACTTACGGATCACGCGATCTTTGTCATCGCCGAATGCGGTGCTCTTGAACCAGAGTGCACCTTCGCGCTCCTCGAGCCAGTTTCCTTCACGCAGCTTGCCAATCGCCCGATCAACAAATCCTTCGGTGTAGAGGCTTCCTTCGGAACGCCACACGTCAAACTCAACACCGAGCACCGCCAGTGATGATTCAATGCCGGCGCGGATGCGCTCTGAGGCCCAGCGACCAATCACTGCGGTCTCGTCATCGGCGATCGTGCCGTCATATCCCTCTGCGTCAATCTCGCCACTGCGCTTTGGTGCAGCGGCGGCGCGCGTCGCAACATCGGGTGGAATGACCGCTGCAAGTTCGGCAACGTAGTCACCCTTGTAGCCGTTTTCGGCAACGGCGACACCGTCACGCAGAGCGATGACGCTCTCGCCAAGTCGGCGAACCTGCTCGCCGAAGTCATTGAAGTAGTACTCGCGGGTAACCTGCTGACCTGCAGCTTCGAGAACGCGCGACAGTAGATCGCCAACAAATGCGCCGCGCGCATTGCCGACGGTAAGCGGACCGGTTGGATTTGCGGAAACAAACTCAACGTTGACGCTGTATGCCGGAGCACCACTTACAACAGCAAGGTGTCCCCATGCGAGTGGCGCGCGAACAATAGCGTCAAGGTGATCGGCAAGAAGCCCGGCGCGGAGTCGCAAGTTCAAGAATCCTGGCCCCGCAACTTCGGCGTGCGCGATCGGCCCAAGTGCGCCACTTCCACCGTGCATGCGCTCCGATGCCTCCGCGGTGAGCTCTGCCGCGATCGCAGCGGCAATCTGCGCTGGAGCACGCTTCAAAATCTTGCTCCCCTTCATGGCGATGTTGGAGGCGTAGTCGCCGTGGTCGCGATTCCCAGGGATCTCAACCTCAATTCCGGCAACGAGTGTGTCGAGTGCGGCGGCGTCGTCTGGTGCCGGAAGGGCACCGCTCGCTACGGCGCGGCGTAGGGCGCGTGCCACTGCGTCGCGCACGGTATGGCGGAGCGGGAGCCCGAGCAGGGGGTCGCGCAGCAGCGCAGCGGAACGAGAGGCTGGTGCAGACGGAGTGCTCATGGCTGAATCGTAGCCGCGAACTCTGGCACGATGGCGCCATGACATTTGAGACGGATACAGCAGGCACCCCACCAACACGCCCACCTGAGGGGGCGGTACTCGCCGCCCCGGTCACCCGCGGGCAGATCGCGCGGGTTGGACTCCTCCTCCTCATCACATTCCTCGTTGGCGCGCTGCTCCTGCGCCTTCAGGCGGATCGAATTCGCGAACTTGACCTTCCACTTCCAGCTGGCTGGGCGGCGGTGAGCGCCGACACCGTGCTGGCAGGGATCTCGCCGCAGAGTGCCGTCCGCGCCGCTCGTTCGGCCGATGCGCCCGTTGGTGCGACGCCGCGCGTCCGCCTGATCACGCTGACCAATGGCGGCACCGATGCGCCAAATCTGAAGGGGACCTTTTGGCTCATCGTGACGGACGACGTTCGCCCTTCGATGGAGATCCCGGCTGGTGATGCGATGGATGTGATTCGGGCGTACGTGCTCATTGATCAAGCTGGTCGCGTCGCACTTGCGGTAGAGCGCGGATTTGCCGATACCGATCCAACGTTGCCGCCAGACTGATTAGCGCGAACTAGATCTCGAAGCGATCTCCTTCGCACACTGCAACGATCTCACCAGAAAACTCTGTCGCTGCCGCGCGCACGGCTTCCGCTGGATCAACCTCTGCACCGAAGTGCGTAAGCAACAACGTTGCAGCACCTGCAGATGCTGCAGCTTTTCCCGCACCGTACGCGGTGACATGTGTGTCGCTTTCGCGCCACTGCGCCGCACCACCAGCCGCCTCACAAAGCAGCGTGTCACCAGGCTGCACGATCGCCGCGAGGTCTTCCCAGTGCGAGACGTCGCCGGAGTAGGTCAACCCAGGCTGATCGCGTAAGGCAACGCGCAGTGCATACGACTCTCCGGTGTGGCGGACTCGCGCGCTGTGAACGGTTAGTTCTCCAACGGTTAGCACGCGGCCGCCACCGAGTGGTGGTAGCGCCGCGTCGCTCCGCCACGTTGAAAAAGCAAATGGTTGCAACGAGTCATGCGCACCAGCAGCCTGCTCCTCTGGTGTTCGATCATCAAGTAGTGTTGCAAGTCGAGTAGCTAGGCCACTCGGACTAATCACAGAGACGCTACGTGCATCGCCCCCCATCTTGTTGCCGTGCACGAGCGCGTGTCGCAGTGCTGCAAGGTCAACCCAGTGATCAGGATGTAGATGCGAGATGGCTACCGCACTGATCTGCGGGAGTGCACTAATGCCGAGATGTGCAGCGAGTGGTCCGTACGTGCCGTGTCCAAGATCCAACACGATTGTTGTGACGCCATGCTGCACCAGGTATCCCGACGCACGCGAGCCGTCGTGTGTGCGGTACGCGCCCGCCGAACCGAGAACGGTCAGCGTTAGCGGGTTGGAATCGGCCACTGCTCACCCGCAGACTTCCAGCGTTTCGTTGCCAGCTCTTCAAACCCCGCATCAAGCAGCAGATCACGAGCACGATCAAAGTTCATCGCGAACCAATCAGGTTGATGCGCATCGGAGCCGGTGACGATGTATTCACCGCCAAGTTCGCGATAGCGGTGCACCGCCTGTGGCAGCGGATAGGGAATACCGGTGCGCTGTCGCCAGCCTGAGGTGTTGATCTCCAGGGCAGTCCCGGTTTCAATGAGCGCCTTCAGCACTGGCTCATACAGATCGGGCGCGGCCTCGAATGCCGGCGTGTCGATGTGTGGGTACACATACTTCCGCACGTAGTCCATGTGACCCACGATGTCGAAGAGGCCGCTCTCAATTCCCGCCTGCACCTCGGCAAAGTACGGGGCCGTCTCATGCACATCGTGCCCTGCCCAGTTCGCCGCGAGCGATCGCTTAAATGGCGAGTCAATTCCTGGATGCACGCTGCCGATCGTGAGGTCGTACTGGTTGGTGCGTAGGTGCTCGCGAATCTCCGCCTCGTACTGTCGCTCGTAGGAGATCTCCACGCCGAGCAAGATCTCGAGGCGATCGCCGAACTCCTGGCGCAGCGCCTCGACTGTCTCGACGCGCTGTTGGTGAGGGGCCAGGGTCGCTCCCACCTCACGCGGGTCAAAGTCGAGGTGGTCCGTCAGGGCGATGCGGGGCATTCCCAGGGCAATCGCCAAAGCGGGGTAGACGTCGAGCGGTACGTTCGAGTCGGGTGAGAGGAGGGTGTGCAGGTGCACGTCGAGGGGGGAGTCGAAGGTCCCCGAGAGGGCCAGCTCCGGGCGGCGATCGCGGTCGCCGATCCGGCGAATCGGGGCGGGGCTCACGGCTCGTTCAGCCAGGCGCGGGCGGCGGCCCCCCGCAAGCCACGAATCAGGAGGAGGGCCAGGCCAACGAAGGGGAGGCCAGGGAGCCAGTTCCCCAGGGTGAGGGCAACCAGGGGGGCTGCGGGGATCAGGATCGTGCTCAGACCAAGGGCGAAGCCTCGCCCCGCCTCCTTCCGCTGCCAGACGAGGGTGATGGTGAAGATGCAGGCGGCGATCAGGGCCATCCAGACCACCCCCTGCAAGGTGACGGGGGCAGCCGTCGCCTGCTCCACGATCGGGCCGAGCGTGAGGCCCAGTCCCGCCAGCAGCAGGAGGGCGTAGGCGAGGAAGGCGGCGACGGCAATCGGCATGCGCTCAGGATGCCACGGGCGCCCCTTCTGCACCCGCGGCCCTGACGTGAGGATCCCCCACACCCTGGCCGGCCAGAAAAGGGGGAACCGCATTGACGCAGGAGCGTAGGGAGCCCTACCCTTACCGCACCACTGGGTCGCCCGGCGACCCTGAACGATGTCGGCGCCAGCAGATGTTGGCGCCCTACGCGATGCCTCGCTGGTGGGGAGGTCTCGCAAGAAGGAGGACTAACGCATGGCACGAAAGAGTTGGAAGCTCGTTGCGGTTGCAGCGATGCTTGCCGTCGTGGCCACTGCCTGTGGGAGCAATACCCCATCGGCATCCGGCCTCGAGGGCGAAGTAACGCTCTACCACGCTTACGGATCGTCCGGCGGCTCGGCTGAAGGCACCGCCTTCGCTGCACAGCTCGCCAAGTTCGAGAAGGAATTCCCGAAGATCAAGATCAGCGCCGTTGAGGTGCCGTTTAACGAGATCTTCTCGAAGTTCAAGACAGAGGCTGCCGCCGGCGGCGGACCAGACCTCTTCATTGCTCCGAACGATGAGCTTGGCAACCTGGTTTCGGCCGGTCTGCTTGAGCCAATCACGGACACGAAGGACCTCGGAACGGTTTCGCAGCAGGCTCTCGATGGGTCAACCATCGGCGGCAAGCTCTACCTCGTTCCAGAGAGCCTCAAGGCAGTCGTAATGTATTACGACTCCGCAAAGATCAAGACTCCACCAGCCACCGCTGCGGAGTTCAAGGAGTACGTCGACAACGGCGGCAAGGTTGCCGTTCCTGCCGGCGTGTATCACGTCTGGGGCTGGTACAAGGCCTTCGGCGGATCGATCTTTGACAGCACCGGTCACGCAGCATGTCTGAACACCTCAGGTGTTGCTGATGCCATGGACTACGTCAAGAGCCTCAAGGCTGCTGGTGCAGTTGTTGATGGCAACGACGGCGACCTTGGCCAGAAGTACATGAGCGGTGCAGTTGATGTGATGTTCAACGGCAACTGGGTCCTTGCGGACTACCTGAAGGCCCGCCCGGGCACGCAGGTCGCTTCGTTCCCAGCTGGCGCCAATGGTGTCCCTTCGGTGGGCATGGTTGGTGTTGACGGTTGGCACATCAACGCAGCAGGCGCGAACAAGCCGCTGGCAATTAAGGTTGCCTCGATCCTTGCCTCGCCTGACTACGCCAAGATCATGGTGACGGAAGCTGGCCACGTGCCTGCATCGACCGCCATCACGGTTGAGAACGCGGTAACCAAGGCCTTCGCAGCCGCGACCGCCACGGGTACCCGACGACCGGTCGAGGCCTGGATGAACAATTACTGGAGCAACTTCGGCTCGGCGTGGGAGAGCGTCCTACAGACCGGCGCCGCAGGTGCTGACGCAGCCGAGACGGCCTGCTATGCAATGGAAGACGCAAACGTCGAAGCTGGCCTCTGGCCATAATCGACCGCTAGCTACGAGCTAGCCGCTCTAGTAGAACCGCAGTTGGGGCGGGGGCTTCGGCTCCCGCCCCGATTGCTATCCAAGGGGAGAGAAGAGAGGGAGGCAGGGTGAGCATCTTTACACGCGTCAACCGTCGCTCACTCACCCCCTACATGTTCCTTGCGCCCGCCATGGTCGTCATGGCGATTGTCACCATCTATCCGCTCATGTTCCAGTTCTGGATGTCGTTCACCGACTACGGGCTCGCCAACCTGCGCCAAGGGGCACCGGCCCCAGATTGGGTTGGGCTGGAGAACTATGTCAAGATTTTGACCAGCGAACTATCAATTCCGAACTACTCGTTCTTGCGGCTCTTCCTCTACAACATCTTCTGGGCGCTAAGCAACGTCACTATCCACATCATTCTCGGCGTTGCGATTGCGCTGCTACTGAATCATCCAGGGTTGAAGCTGAGGCGCCTCTATCGCGCGCTCTATGTGCTCCCCGTGCTAATTCCCCCCATTGTTGTTGCGACAACGTGGCGCAACATGTTCAACCAAGACGCAGGCGCAATCAACATGTTGCTCGGACTTGTTGGCCAGGTGTTTCGAATTCCGCCCGAAACGTTCCAGCTTGATTGGCTTCGCCAGGTTGAAGATCCGATCAGCTTCATTCCGCTGCCGCTCAGCTACTACGCCATGTTGATTGCCAACATCTGGCTCGGCTGGCCGCTGAACGCGGTGGTGGCCACGGGGGCACTGCAGGCGATTCCAAAAGATTTGTATGAGGCGGCCGAGATTGACGGGGCCGGCAAGTGGGCCTCGTTCAAGACGATCACCCTTACCTACCTGCGTCCGGCGATGGTTCCGTTTGCCATCTACGGCTTTGTGGTGACCTTCAACCTCTTTAGCCTCGCCTATTTCATGAGCGCTGGTGGGCCATTTGGCCGCACGGAGCTCCTTGTCACCCAGGCGTATCGACTGGTAAATGAGCGACAGCTCTATGCGGTGGGTGCCGCCTTCGCGGTCGTACTCTTTGTCATCTTGCTGACGATCAGCCTCATCACCAACCGCATCTCGAAGGCAACGGCACGATATGACGACTTCTAAGCGCCGTTCGTTCCGGGAGCCGTCGTTGCTCACCAAAATCCTGCTGCAAGTTGCTGCGATCGGCATTCTGATCACCGTGCTCTTCCCAATCATTTGGGTCTTTAGTGTTTCACTCTCACCACTGAATCTGATTCGCCCAGACGGGCTCAACCTGATCCCGAAGGATGCAACCTTTGAGGCGTACCTCAAGGTCATTGTCCGACCCACGAGCAACCCAGTCAGTTTCCTTGAGCTGGCATTCAACTCTCTGAAGATCGCTGGCGGCACGGCGCTGGCGAGTGTTGCGCTCGGCGTGCTTGCCGCCTACCCGCTGAGCCGCCTCGCATTCAGGGGGCGCACCTTCATCATGCTGGTGATCCTCGGTGTGCTGATGCTCCCAGCGGTTGCCACACTGGCCCCGCTCTTTGTCACCCTGAACGGCATCAAGCTCGACCTTCCGATCCTCGGTGCGTTCAACTTGCGCAACTCGCAACTCGGCGTCGGTATCGCGATCGTCTCGGGCGCTCTCCCCTTTGCCATTTGGAACCTGAAGGGCTACCTCGACACAATCCCGCGCGAACTTGAAGAGGCGGCCGCCGTCGACGGCGCATCGCAAATACGCATCTTCCGTAGCATCGTGCTGCCGCTCGCCCTCCCCGCTATTGCCGTGACCGGCTTCCTTGGATTCATTAGCGGCTGGACCGAGTTCTACTACTCCTGGATGTTCCTCACGCAGCCGCGCGACTTCACACTGGCAATGGCACTCTCATCGATGACTGGCACGTATGCGTCGGCCATTCCGTGGCCGCTCGTCTCCGCCTTCTCGATCATGCTCACGCTCCCGCCAGCCATTGTGTATCTGCTGAGCCAGCGCTTTATTACGGGCGGACTCGCGGTCGGCTCGGTTAAGGGGTGAGTTCACAACGGCCCGCGGGGCCACACACACCAGCCTGGGTACGCGACGCCGTCTTCTATCAAATCTTCCCCGACCGATTTGCAAGATCTGCGCGCACGCAACCACCCGGCCCGCTCGAAACATGGGAGAGCGCACCAACGCGCCACGGCTTTAAAGGGGGTGACCTCCGCGGTATCACCGAGCGACTTGGTGAGCTGCAAGAGCTTGGCATCACGGCGCTCTATCTCTGCCCCATCTTCTCGAGCGCCTCAAACCATCGCTATCACACGTACGACTATTTCAACGTAGACCCGATGCTCGGTGGTAACGAGGCATTACGCGAACTGCTCGATGCGGCGCACGCGCGCAGCATGCGCGTGATCCTTGACGGAGTGTTCAATCACGCGAGCCGGGGCTTCTGGCCTTTTCACCACGTACTCGAGAACGGTGCGCAGTCGCCGTACGTAGATTGGTTCTATACCGACGAGGCATTCCTGCGCGGTGATCGCCCGCTGATTGCCTACCCCGAAGCGGCGGACTGGCACGCAAAGCAGAGTGGTGGGGCGGGCGGTGGGATCGCGAGCGGCCTTGAAACAGGCATTGGCTATAAAGCGTGGTGGCAGCTCCCTGCGCTTCCGAAGATTAATGTTGGCAATGCAGAGGCGCGCGAGCATCTGCTGCAGGCGGCCGAGTTCTGGATTCAATTTGGCGCCGACGGCTGGCGACTCGATGTTCCAGAAGAGATTGACGATGAGAGTTTCTGGCAGGAGTTCCGCACGCGCGTTCGTGCGATCAACCCCGAGGCATACACCGTTGGCGAGATTTGGAAGCGTGCCGATGCGTGGCTCACCGGTGACCGGTTTGATGCAGTGATGAACTACCCGCTTACCGAGGCGATCCTTGGGTATGCGGGGAGTGGGCGACTGGCGCGGGACCTGGGCGACCATAACGACACCTACAAGCGCCCAGAGTTAGATGCGGCGCAGTTTGCGGAGAAGCTCACAGAGATTATGGGCTGGTATCACCCGGCAACCACCGTGGTGCAGTTGAACCTTCTCGGCTCACACGACACGCCGCGTCTGCGCAGCATCGTGGGTGGCAGCGCCGCTGCGGCACAACTTGCAACGCTCCTGCAGCTCGCCCTCCCAGGTGCGCCGTGCATCTACTACGGCGATGAGTTGGGTGCGATCGGTGCAAATGACCCAGCAAACCGTGGCCCGTTCCCTGTGGACCTCGGTTCCGTCGGCGCTGAGGCGGCGGAGTTTCGTACCTTTGTTCGCGGCGCTGTGGCGGCGCGCCATGAGCATGCCGTGCTCCGCTCTGGCGCCCTGCGCGTGGCGCATGCCGAAGGGCCAGTGCTGGTCCTTGAGCGCAGCGCGGACCCGGTCGGCTTTGAAGGAGCGCCCCTAGAACTTGCGCCCGGAGCGGCCCGCCGACTCCTGGTGGCGACCAACACCAGCGAGAGCCCTGCGCGTGTACAGGTGCGGCTCGACGGGGTGAGCGGCGTGACGCGCATCGAGTGGAAAGGAGTCACTGGCGCGGCAACGCTGCTCGGTGACGGTGCCCTGGAGATCGATCTGCCACCAGTCAGCGGGGCGATCTTTCAGCTCCGCTGATGCAGGGGGTCGCGCGGTGGGGTGGTACCCCCGACGGGATTCGAACCCGTGATCTCCACCTTGAAAGGGTGGCGTCCTAGGCCTCTAGACGACAGGGGCGCGCGGATCGCAGCGTAGCACCGCTCTTGGGGCGCCGCCCCTAGGAGGCGAGCTTGCCGAGGATGTCTGAGGCGCCGAGGGCGATTCCTGCAGCGATGGCGAACCCACCAGCCAGGAGGGCGGCGAGCATCGCTCGCCCGTCGCGGGCGCTACGAATCGCGCGGATCATGCTGATCGTGAGCATCAGCGAGGCGAAGGCGCAGGAGAGGCCAACAACGAAGGTGCCCACCGAAAGTTCACCGATCTGGTCGGAGTTGCGGATCGTGGCGACCCAGGCGAGATAGAGCACCGAGACGCCAACGGCGACCACAACGGCAACGAAGGTGCCGAGCGAGACAACGCCACGTAGGCGGCTACGCAGGCGGGCTGGTGCACTCATCGCGGCAGGCTCCTCATAGGCCTAGGGTACGACCTCCCAGATGATCGCGGTGCGCGCTGGCACGTCGACCCCGGTCGTGGGGTCGCCGCCCCCTGCTGCGCCGCTCGACCGAGCGACCTCGCGGAGGTTCACGCCAGCCCCAAGGTTGAAGGTGAGGCGCTCGCTCCCACCACCAGCGTTCACCGCCACTAAGAGGTCGCCAACGGCCCAGGAGCCGGGTGCGCTGAGCTGGGCGATCTCGCCAACGACCCCGCTGGCGCGGCGTGAGAAGAGCACGGTGCGGCTGGTTGCACCATTTGCTCCAACAGCGAGCCAGTCGACGCACGCGCCACGCACGTGCGGATGGGCGGCGCGGATCGCAGCAAGCTGCTGGTACCAGGCGAGCATCGAAAGGTCGGCCGCACGCGCCGCTGGGAGCGGTGCTGGACGTCGCCCACCAGAGCCACTCCCGTCGAGGCGAGCGGTGCGCGGATCGGTCGGCAAGACTGGGAAGGTGCGCCGGTCATCTGGATCCGTTGCGCCACTCACGCCAATCTCATCGCCGTAGTAGACCGTTGGTGATCCAGGGAGCAGGTACTGCATCGTTGCGGCGAGTAGTTGTCGCGCCTTTCCGACGGAGAGATTTTCTGGAATCTCTTTGCCGTCGCGGCCGTCGCCAGGGGTGAACTCCCAGAGCGATCGCGAAGTGTCATGCGAGTCGAGCAGCGTGAGATTTGCGAGCGTCACCGCGGTCGGGTAATCCTCCGCAATTCCCATCAACTTGCGAACGAACAACACCGCACTGCGATTCGTGCTGTCGGTTGCCCCTGCCTCAGGCTTTCCGCCGAGATAGGCGAGCACGGCATCGCGGAAGCGGTAGTTCATGGTGGCGTCGGCGGCGTCACCACGCAGCAAGCGCAGCGC
>JBIIRA010000008.1:0-22331 GCA_044341795.1 Candidatus Limnocylindrus sp. | reverse complement strand
GTTCCGATTCCAATCACCGTTCGCGGCACAGCGACGACGCCAGAGGTGTCGGCGCAGATGATCAAGATGACGGGACAGGTTACGAAGAGTGTCCCACTCTATGCGCGATTGACAAGGATCGATGGCTACGCGCACGGCGGCAAGAGTGGCACCGCACAGATCTGGCTGAAGGAGGCTGACGGCGGTAAGGGTGCCTGGGACTCTGAGCACTACAACTTCACCTTCGTTGGCTGGGTCGGCAAGACGGCACCTGAGTACGTGATCGCAATTTCCATTCGTCGCGGAACACCAGTCACGCAGCGCCAAGGCGTAATCGTGAACCGCATTGAGTCGTTCGAGCTCTTCCGCCGCGTCGCACAAGACCTCATCTCCGTGTACAACATTCCCCCCGCCGTTGCGGCTGCAGCCGGCGGCTTAACTTCCCCCACCCACCCCGGCGTGCCGGAACCCTCCGCTCCGGTTATGCCGGCGGTGGGTGGGGATCTACCAACGTTCCGCAGCCTGAGGCGCAGCTGATGTCCCTCTCGGCAGCACCTCGAACGGTGAGTGGAGCCCTCGCAGCATCTGGCCACGAGCTGGCTAGCATCCTTGGCGGCACGGTGCTCGTTGATGGCAGCCAGCCGATTCGTGGATGTGCCGTTGATTCGCGCCGTGCTACCGCAGGTCAAATGTTCCTCGCTCTCCCAGGCGAGCAGACTCACGGGCTTCGCCATGCCAACGAGGCGCTGCGCGCCGGTGCGACCGCGATCGTTGTTGAGGTCGGGGAGCCCACCGCAGAGATCCGGCAGACACTCGCCGAAGTGGAACTCGCGGTGCGGGCGTCAGGCGCTTCGCTGATTCGCGTTGAGAGTGGGCGTATTGCGCTCGGCCGTGCGGCAGCGGAGTGGCGCAACCGCTTCACGATTGAGGTGATTGGAGTCACCGGATCAGTAGGGAAGACCACCACAAAGCAGCTCATCGCTGCCGCCCTTGGGGGTGAGTCCGCTGGCTGCGCTGCCACCCCAGGGAATGCCAACAATGAGATCGGGCTACCGATGTCACTACTCAATCTGCCCGACGGCACCGTGCGCTATGTCGCTGAGATGGGGATGTATGTCGAAGGTGACATTCGGGCGCTCTGCACTCTCGCGCGCCCCCGTATCGGCGTGGTGACCGCCATTGATGCCGTGCATGCTGAGCGAGCCGGGGACCTTGATGCCATTGAGCGCGGCAAGGGTGAGCTCGTGGAGGCCCTCCCTCCCGATGGCTGGGCAATCCTCGCCGCCGACGATCTTCGTGTCGCGCGTCTCACCACCCGAACACCGGCGCGCAGCGTGACGGCCGGTCACGCCGCCACCGCCGATGTGCGCATCGTTGGCGCAGTACTAGATGAGGCCTCGGGTCACACCGCTGTCACGCTGCAGATCCGCGCAGAAACCGTGCATGTCGACCTGCCGCTCTTCGGGCTGCACTTCGCAAAGGCGGCGGCACTCGCAGTGGCTGTTGCCGATCGGTGCGGCATTGCGCCGAGTGAGGCTGCGGCCCGCCTGGCCGCCGTGCAGCTGCCATCGGGACGTGCCACGGTGCGCATGATGTCGGGGATTCGTGTGATTGATGATGCCTACAACGCTGCGCCAACCAGCATGGCGGCGGCACTCGCAACGCTCGCCGCCTGCCGCCCACACCGCTTTGCAGCTCTCGGGGCCATGGGGGAGCTCGGGACGTATGCCGCCGACGCGCACCATGCCGTTGGACACGCCGCTGCAACGAGTGGCCTTGAACTCCTGATCGTCGTTGGCGCAGAGGCTGATGGAATTGCCGAAGGCGCCCGCGCTGGCGGCATGCCGATCGAGAAGATCATGCGTCTTAGCAGTGATGCTGCGGGCATTACATCGGCCGTTGGGCTCTTGGGCGACATGGCCACGTCAGGCGACACCATCCTGGTCAAGGCATCACGTTCCGTAGAGCTGGAGCGACTAGTTAACGGGCTTGCTGCCCGCTGGAGTGAGGAGGCGAAGTGATTGCCATTGTTCAAGCGCTCGTTCTCTCATTCGTCTGTGTGTTCGTGTTGATGCCGGCCTATCTGCGCCTCTTGAAATACGCAGGATTTGGCAAGCGCGTCCGCCGAGAGTTTGGACCTGAGTGGCACATCGTCAAAGAGGGGACACCAACGATGGGCGGCCTTCTGCTCACGGGTATCGTGATCCTCCTCGCCCTCCTGCTCGATGCAGTTGACGCCTCCACCTATGCCGTCCTGCTCGCGCTCCTCGGAGTCACCCTCCTCGGCGCGTTTGATGACTGGCTGAATGCGCGCACTGGTGACGGCATCTCGGCGCGACAGAAGCTGCTCTGGCAGACCGGCGTAGCGATCATTTCGGCGATCTATCTGCAGCAACACTTCGCCTTCAACTCTCTGGTTGTGCCCTTTGTTGGCGAGGTGCCGATCGCACCGATTCTCTGGATCTTTGTCGCCGTGGTCGCCATCGTTGCGACGAGTAACGGAGTCAACCTTACCGACGGCCTTGACGGCCTCTCGGGCGGAACGATGACCTTCGCTTGGATTAGCTACATGGTCATCGCGCTCTTGAATGCACCAGGGCAGGTAAATCTCGCAATCGTCTGCGCGCTCATCGCTGGTGCTCTCGTTGGCTTCCTCTGGTTCAACGTGCACCCGGCGAGCGTGATCATTGGCGATGCTGGCGCGCTCGGATTCGGTGCCGCACTCGCGGTGACGGGCCTGGTGACTGGCCACGTGCTGCTCCTGCCGCTGATCGGCATCATCTTTGTGGTGGAGACTGGCTCAGTCATCCTGCAGGTGGCGAGCGTCAAGCTGACCGGGAAGCGCATCTTCTTGTTCACGCCGATCCATCACCACTTTGAGCGGCTTGGCTGGGCAGAGACGCAGATCACCTTCCGCTTCTGGATCATCGGTGCGATTGGCGGCATCCTCGGGATCGTCGTCTTCTTGGCAACACGAGCGCAAGGATGAGCGGCAACGGCCTCACTCTGGGGGACCTAGAGGCGCCAGCCATTGCGGCAGGGAGTCTGCGTGGGCGTAACGTTCTCATCCTCGGTGGCGGCCGCACCGGTCAATCGACTGCTGCATTCGCCGCCGCAGCAGGTGCGAACGTAACGGTGCACGACACGGATACGATCGATCGCGTGGTCGGTGCCACCGAGGCGTTCGCTAGCAGCGGAATTCGCACCTCGTTCGGCGATGCCGAGAACCTCGCACCGCTGCTCGCTGAGGCGGACCTCGTCGTGCATAGCCCTGCGGTAACGCTCGGTTTCCCCACGGTGCGCCCCACCATCGAGCGCGACCTCCGCAACTTTGCCGCTCGCGCCATCCCGCTGGTCGGGGAGAGTGGAGCCCGTGGCCCTGTACTCATTAGTGAGCCAGAGTGGGCGCTTCGGCTCCTCGGCAACCGTTGGCGCGTTGGGGTGACGGGCACGAAGGGGAAGAGCACCACGAGCAATCTGATCGCGACGATCCTGGCACGAGACCCATCGCACCCAGTAGAGCTTGGCGGCAACAATGGGAAGCCGCTCATCGGGCGCGCAACGGCACTTCCACCAGAGACGCGCGTCGTGATTGAGCTGTCGGAGCTGCAGCTCCCTTCGCTTCACTCAACCGTTGATGTTGGCGTGTTTACGAACGTGACCGCTGACCACCTCGATCGACACGGCACTGTCAGCGCGTATCGCAGCGTGAAGCGACTCCTCGCAGATCGCATTGCCGACGATGGCGTGATGGTCGTCAACCTTGATGATCCCGTAGTGGCGGCATATGGAGGAATTGGACGAGTTGAGATGGTCGGCTATCGCTTGAGTAGCCCAATCCCCGGTGGGGTCGGCATTGTTGATGGCTGGATTGTTGCCGCTGGCGTCCTTCGCGCGCCGCGATTTGGCGGCGGTGTCGCCGCCACTGGTCCGAGCGGGCGCATCATGCCGGTGGGAGAGATCGCGCTTCCTGGAGAACATAGCGTGAGCAATGTGCTCGCCGCCGTCAGCGTGGCGCTCATCGCCGGGGTTGCGCCAGACGCAATCCGCAGCGCCGTGAGCTCATTCACTGGCATCCCACACCGACTTGAGACGGTGGCCGTAGTCAACGGTGTTCGCTACGTGAACGACTCGCAGGCGACACAGCCAGATGCTGTCGCCGCCGCCGTTCGTTCCTTCCCGAAGCCACTCATTCTCATTGCGGGTGGACGCAGCAAGGGGCTCGACCTGACCGACCTGGCGCCGATCGTTGCCGATCGCTGCTCTGCCGCCGTGGTGATGGGGGAGCTTGCCGACGAGCTTGAGGCACTCTTTCGCGGTGCAGGGCTCACGCGTATTGAGCGTGCGACCAGTGTGGAGAGCGCGGTTGAGGTGGGAACTAGCTTGGCGCATGAGATCGGTGCACCGAGCGCAGATGGGATTCGTGCCACGCTGCTGCTGAGCCCGATCGGCTCCAGCTTTGATATGTACAACAACCCTTTCGGTGCACGCGGAGAGGCATTCCGTACCGTCGTTCTCGCGCAGGTTGAGGCGACACGATGAGCCGGCTTGTGCGGCAGCCGGGTTTGACGCGCACCCCCGGGGCCCGACCAGTCAACGGCGGGGCAGGGCAGCGAGGCGGCTCTGCACGGCAGCGAATTGCGAGTGCGCTACGAATTGAACGCCCTGGCGAGGATAAGGCCATTCTCTTCCCAGCCGTCGTCCTCGTGGGGATCGGGGTACTGATGGTTTTCTCCGCCTCGGCGATGAACAACCTAATCAAAGACAACGATGCCTACGGTTCTGGTGGCAAACAGCTCGTCTACGCAATCATCGGGGCGTGCTTCATGTACATCTTCTCTGCGACCGATTACCGACGCTGGCGTTCCCTCGCGCCATTTGCGATGCTGACCGCTATCGCACTGTTGATCGCAGTGTTGATCCCTGGCGTTCCTACTGAGGCTGGGCTACGCCGTTCACTCTCCGTAGGGCCGATCAGTATCCACGCGGCTGAGGCGGCGAAATTCGCGCTGATCCTCTTCCTCGCCGACCTCCTCGCACGCCGTGGACACGAGATCGGCAAGACGTTCGAGACCATGCTTGCGCCCCTCTTAGCGATCGGGCTCTCTGTTCTCCTCGTCCTCGTCGAACCTGACCTTGGCACAGCGTCGATTCTCGGCCTGATCGGGTTCTCACTCCTCTTCGTCGCAGGGGTCCCACTGCGCTGGGTGCTTGCTCCGGGAATTGGTGCGGCAGCGGTTGCTATCGCCCTGATGTTTACAAACGGCTATCAGGCGGCACGCCTCGGTGGATTCAGCGACCCATTCTCTGATCCAACCGGTTCCACCTATCAGACACTGCAAGGCTTGATCGCGATGGCGGTCGGCGGGCCGCTTGGATCCGGCCTCGGCTCCTCCCAGCAGCTGGGTGGGATCAATATTCCGTATGCGTGGAACGACTACATCTTCGCCGTCATTGGTGAGGAGGCCGGACTGCTCGGCATGCTGATCGTGATCACTTGCTTCATGGCGATAGCACTCCGTGGCCTGCGAACGGCTCGTCGCGCCCCCGATACTTACGGCGCCCTGATTGCGACGGGGATCGTGGTGTGGATCTCTGGTCAGGCTTTCGTGAATATCGCCGTCGTCCTCGCCCTGATGCCGGTTACAGGGGTACCGCTCCCGTTGGTCTCGCAGGGCGGCTCGTCACTCATTGTGTTGATGGCAGCGATTGGGCTGCTCCTCTCGGTTTCGCGTGAGACGATGGATCCAAGTCAGGCAGGAGGTAGTGATGCGCGTGCTCATCGCGGGTGGCGGAACGGGGGGTCATCTCTTCCCAGCGTTCGCCGTAGCTCGTACGGTTCGCCAACTCCATACCGACGCTGAGATCAGCTGGCTCGGCGGCGCACGTGGCGTTGAGTCGCGCCTGGTGCGAGAGGCGGGATACCCGTTGACGCTCTTGGCCGCCCCGAGCCTGCGACCGAGCGGCGCCGGCCTGCTTGCAACGGCGCGCGATGCAGCCAACCTCCTCTGGTCCATTCCGCAAGCGATTCGCGTAATTCGCCGCGTTCGACCCGACGTGGTCTTCTCTACCGGTGGGTACATCGCCATTCCCACACTGATCGCCGCGTGGCTCACGCGCACACCAAGTCTCCTCTGGGAGGGGAACGTGCAGGCGGGTCGCTCAAACACGCTCGTCGCGCCACTCGCTTCGCACCGTGCAGTTGCATGGCGGCAGACGGCGGAGCGCGCACCTTGGAGTGGTGCGAACACAACCGTGACCGGCACCCCTGTGCGCGAACTACCGATCGATCGCACCACCGCACGCGCGGCGCGTGGACTCACTCCGAGTGATCAACTTCTCCTGGCCTTCGGCGGCTCGCAACGCGTTCGTCGATTTGAGACGGCACTCGACGGTGCGCTCGCCACGCTGCTCCGCGAGTGGAGCGTTCTGCATGTTGTGATGGACGGCCTGCCAGAGGCGGAGCGTCGACGAGCGAGCCTTCCAGCGGAGCTACGTGAACGCTACCTTCCTGTCGACTTCCTCGGCGGGGGAGCAATGGAGGAGGCGCTCGTCTCCGCCGATCTGATGCTTGGACGTGCCGGTGCTTCGACCATTGCCGAAGCGGCTGCCGCTGGCCTCCCCGCAATCATCGTGCCGTACCCATTTGCAGGCGGCCATCAGCGCGCGAACGCAGAGGCCGCGGCCACGGCGGGAGCTGCCACCCTCATCAACGATGAAGATTTGACCCCTGAGCGCCTTCTCGCGGCAGTTGCGACCTATGCGACACCAGCACAGCGCGCTACAGCAGCGAGCGCCGCCGCAACGCTGGCACGCCCTGACGCGGCAGCGGTCATCGCCGAGAAGTTGTTGCAGTTGAGCGGCCGAGGATGAGCGACGTGCACACGCAGCAGCCATGGACCGACGCGGAGATTGCCGCACGCGAGCTGGAGCGCCGACTCAGCTTGAAGGTACTTCGTAACGAACCCCTCTCTGAGCACACCACGATGCGTGTCGGTGGCCCCGCCGATCTCATGGTCACCATTCGTGATCGCTTCGCCCTGCGCGGGCTGGTTCGCCTCGCTGCCTCTCGCGGCTGGCCGCTGCGCATCCTTGGGCGCGGAAGCAATGTGGTCGTCGGCGACGCCGGCATCCGCGGCATCGTGGCACTCAATCGCAGCGCGGGGTACGACGTTGATCTGGCGGCGGGAACGATCTCCTTTGATTCCGGTGTCCCCATGGCGAAGGCATCGACGATCGCCGCGGAGGCCGGACTCACCGGGCTGGAGTTCGCCCTCGCTATTCCGGGGAACATCGGCGGTGCGATCTGGGCTAACGCTGGAGCGCACGGCGGTGAGATGGCCGCGATCACCACGTCGGTCACGTTCCTCCGCGCGGATGGCTCCGAGGTCGAGATCCCTGTCGCCGACGCCGCGTTCAGCTATCGCGAATCGCGCTTTAAGCGACCTGAGGGGGGCAGCGAGGTAATCCTGGGGGCGACGGTCGCCCTCACACCAGGCGAGCCGGACTTGATCAAGACGCACCTCGAGGAGATTCGCCGCTGGCGTCGCGAGCACCAGCCGCTCGGGATTCCGAGCGCTGGCAGCGTCTTCCGCAATCCACCGGGCGAACTGAGCGCGGGCGCACTGATCGAGGCGGCGGGGATGAAGGGAGTGCGCATTGGCGGCGCAGAGGTCTCTGAGATGCACGCCAACTGGATCCTTAACCGTGGGGGAGCGATCGCTGCCGACATTCGCGCACTACATGACGCCTGCCGTGATGCCGTCCATGCGCAGAGCGGCATCACGCTCGCCACCGAGATCGCATTCATTGGTGCGTTCACCGCATGAGTGGAAACGACACGCTCCCACCAGTCCTCGTCCTCTTCGGCGGTCGAAGCGCGGAGTCGGATGTCTCTGTGATCTCAGGCACCGCCATCGCTGCCGCGCTACTTGATGCCGGCCTCACCGTTACCCAGGCGCACATCGCACGAGATGGCGCAGTCCGACCACTTCCACAGGGACATCATCGCGGCGACGTTGCTGGTGCTGCCTACACGAATCTCACCGCGCCAGCGCTCCTTGACGCACAACCAATGGCGCTTAACGTATATCTTGAAAGCGTTGCGGCATCGGCCCCAACAACGATCGTCATTCCTGCGCTGCATGGCCCTGGTGATGAAGATGGCACGATCGCCGCAGCGGCCGCAGCCGCTGGGCTGAACTATGTCGGTGATGCCCCAGCCGTTGCCGCACTGGGGATGGATAAGCCGGCTTTCAAAGCGCTCGCGCGCGAACACGGCGTGGCAACACTCCCCGAGCTCGTTATCACGCAGCACGAATGGAGATCAGACCGCGAGGCCCTCCTCCGCGCCATCGCTGCATTCGCCAACGAGCACACGTTAACGGGAGCACTGATCGGTAAGCCCGCCGCACACGGATCATCGATCGGCATGAAGATCGCGCACACGTCGGCCGATTGGGCAGACGCGATCGACGAGGCGCTTCGATTCGGCAACCGCGCAATGCTCGAGCCGTACCTCGAACGAGCACGTGAGCTAGAGGTTGCGGTGCTCGAGCGCACAGACGGAACGGTGCAGGCGTTCGGTCCTGGTGAAGTCTTTCCGGGGCGCGAGTTTTACGACTACGACGCCAAGTATGCGCCGGGCGTCTCGCGCACAACGACGTCAAGCGACCTTCCACCTGCACTAGCGGAAGAGATGCGCGCCGCCGCCGTTGCCCTCTTCACCGCTGCGCAGAGTCGCGGCCTCTCGCGTATGGACTTCTTGATGGCACGGAGTGGTGAGCGAGCCGGTCGTTGGTACCTCTCAGAGGTGAACACCTTCCCAGGCTTTACGCCAATCTCACTCTTCCCTGCGCTCGTGATGTCGGGCGGCTCAAGTTTCATGGAGCTGTGCGTTGAACTTGTTGCTGCGGCGGCGGCACGACCCGCACCGCGGAACGCACGATGAGCGGCCGCAAGCCTTCGGCAGGGGGTCGCGGTCAACATCGCGGCGCAGGCGCCCGACCATTCGCTCCGGGCGAAGCGCCACTCGGCGTACGGCCTGGACTTGCAGGGGGTCGACGCCGCGCTGGGGTAAGCCCTATCGGGGGGGCAACGAACCGCCGCGTGGGCGCAGAGCCTCGCGCAACCTCAGGGCGAGGCGTGCGGCTCACCCCTGGCGCCGCAGCCCAACTGCGCCGTCTGGCTCTTGGCGCACTCTTGTTGGCGTCGTTGCTTCTGCCGCCGGTCGCTGCACGTGCCAGTCTCACGACGGTTGGCCAGGTCTCCGTCGTCGGCACCTCGCTCCTTGACTCCGAAGCCGTGATTACCGCGGCCAACATTCCAATCGGGAGCAGCCTCCTTGGGGTCAATCTTCGCGAGGCCGAAGAGGCGGTGGGGGCACTCCCACTTGTCGCCTCGGTACGGGTCAGCGCTGGGCTCCCTGACGGCATTCAGATTCGTGTGCGCGAGAAATCACTCCTCCTGCGCTGGCAGATTGGCGATCGGGTCTACGCCGTCAGCGAGAGCGGCGAACTTCTTGGTGAAACCGCGACGCTGAATCTTGCGCCAACCGCGGCAGCCGCACTTGCGGCAGCCCCTCTGCTCTTTGACGATCGCACGCCAAGCCCACTCCCCACGGTTGGCCAACTGACAACGACGGAGCTTGATGTGGCTACGCGCCTCGCCTCCCTCATGCCAGAGGACCTCGGCACCGCTGCAACCACAATGACCCTCCGACTCCTCAGCGACTTCGGCTTCGTCGTGGAGGCGGCCGGACCATTGATTGAGTGGAGCGCCGTCTTCGGCATCTACTCCGCCACGATTCGCCCAACGAGCATGATCCCGGGCCAGGTGCGCCTCTTGCGCAGCTTGCTCGCCGGTCGAGAGAGTCGCATTGGCTGGGTGATCCTTGCCGACGAGCAGGCTGGCACCTACACCGCCAAGGGGGTACGACCGCCACCACCATCCGCGAGCCCCGACCCAAGCCCGGGCACTAGCCCGGCCCCCTCTGATCCATCGCCAAGCCCCTCAGCCCCCACGGTGAGTCCGTGATGGTGCAGATGGGGCGTGGCGTTCGGGTGAGCAGGGGTATGATGCGCAAGATGAGCGCACAGTGTGGAGGGAACTACTAAATGGCAGAAGAGCGCTACACAACGATCGCCGCAATTGACGTCGGCACCTCGAAGGTTTCGTGCGCCATCGCGCACATCGGTGGCGAGAACGGCTCCATCAGCGTAATTGGGAAGGGGGCCTACCCGAACCAGGGGATGCGCAAAGGTGTTGTCACTGACATTGAGAAGACAGGCGCCGCCATTCGCGCCGCGGTCGATGCCGCAGAGCGACTCTCTGGCTATCACATTGAGCACGCCACTATCACCATCTCCGGGAGCCACGTGCTCGGACAGAACACGAGCGGCCAGGTTGCCGTCGCAAACCCTGACCGCGAGATTCGCGATGATGATGTCGACCGCGTCCTTGAGGTCTGCCGTGCGATTGAGGTGCCGAACTCGCGCATGCTGCTCAATGTCTTGCCATCGTCGTACATCGTGGACGGCCAAGAGGGGATCCAGCAGCCACGCGGCATGATCGCCTACCGACTCGAGGCTCGTGCACACCTCATCACTGCCGGCAGCACCGCCGTACAGAATCTTGAGAAGTGTGTCCAGGCGGCCGGCATTGCCGTCGACGACTACGTGCCAGCCTCACTCGCCGCCGCAGAGCTCACGCTCACGGAGACCGAGCGCGAACTGGGCACTGTCCTAGTAGACATTGGCGCAGAGACCTGCGACATCGCGATCTTCCATCAGAACGCGGTCGTCTACACGGCGGTTCTGCCAATCGGTGGCGCCTTCATCACGCGTGACGTGGCGATTGGCCTCAAGACGAGCCTCCTCGCCGCTGAGGAGCTGAAGACGTCCTACGGCACGTGCGACCCGCGTACCGCCAGTGAGGCGGAGCAGTACAACGTTCCAGACGAGCCAGCGGGCCGGCGCATTAGTCGCCTCGAACTTGCCCGCATCATTGAGCCGCGCATGAGCGAGATCTTTGAGCTGATCGCTGGCGTGATCGCCAGCGCAGGACCCGAGGTGACCAGCGCAGGAGTCGTCCTCACTGGTGGCGGCTCGCAGCTCGAGGGTGTCGAAGCCCTTGGGCGCGAGATCCTGAAGTCGCCAGTGCGCGTCGCATCCCCAACCGGCCCACTCTTGGGCATCCTCGACGAGTTCCGCGGACCTGAACAGGCGGCCGTGCTTGGTCTCTTCTCGTGGGTCGCTCGCGGGCTTGATGAGGCGGGGATTGCCGAGGAGCCAGCCGCTGGCTTTGGCGGGCGCATCCTCGGTGGGGCACGCAACCTCCTCGGTCGCATTCGGGGGTAACCCAACCGACCGCGAACAGCGGGCGGGGCGCTGCTACACTTCGCGAGATCGACGGGAGGGCGTCGTCTAAACGGGGCTAGCCCCGGGCGGCGCAGAGTCGGGGCAACAGGTCCGGAGGGCATGGAGTCGATGGCAGCGCAAACCGAGAATTTCGCGCTCATTCGCGTCGTCGGTGTCGGCGGCGCAGGATCTAATGCCGTCAACCGCATGATTCGTGCCGAGCTCCTCGGCGTGGAATTCATTGCCGTAAACACCGATGCTCAGGCGTTGGTGAAGTCCCACGCCCCAACACGCATCCGCATTGGTGATGGAATCTCCCGTGGCCTTGGCGCTGGTGGCGACTCAGCCGTCGGCGAGCGCGCCGCCCAGGAAGACATCGAGAATCTTCGCGCCGCACTTGAAGGCTCTGACCTCGTCTTTGTGACCGCCGGCATGGGCGGTGGCACCGGTTCAGGTGCAGCGCCTGTCGTTGCGAAGATTGCCAAGGAGATCGGCGCCCTCACCATCGGCATCGTCACGAAGCCATTCGTCTTCGAAGGGAAGCGACGCTCCGCCGTTGCCGAAGCTGCCGCTAATGAGCTGCGCAAGCATGTCGATACCCTCATCGTGATTCCGAACGAGCGACTCCTCAGCGTTGTTAGCCGACAGACCTCGATGGAAGATTCGTTCCGCATCGCCGACGACGTTCTACGCCAGGCCGTGAAGGGCGTCAGCGATGTCATCACGGTGCCAGGCATCATCAATCTCGACTTCGCCGACGTGCGCTCGATCATGCGCGACGCTGGCTCCGCCCTCATGGGCATCGGTCGTGCCAGCGGTGAAAACCGCGCCACCTCGGCTGCCGAGATCGCCATCGCCTCGCCACTCCTTGAGGTCGACATTCAGGGCGCAACCGGCGTGCTGATCAACGTCGCCGCATCGGCGACCGTCACCCTGCACGAGGTGAACGAGGCGATTAACCACATCACCGCACGCGCTGACGATGAGGCGAACATCATCTTCGGTACCTCACTCGACGAGTCGCTCGGCGATGAGATCCAGATCACCGTGATCGCCACCGGCTTCTCGGCCGATCGACAGGGCTCAGCCTCAAGCCCACGCGCCCCATACCGAGCGACCGATAACGGCGCCTGGAGCCTCCGTAGCGACGGTGTTGCCGTGCAGGACGCACCGACGGAGAGCATCACCTATACGCCAGCACCAGCGCCTGAGTCGACGCCAGCGACCTTTGCAGGTGACGATGAGTCACTCCCGCCGACAAACCCCCAGCCTGAAGAGGTTGAGCCGAACGATCTCGACATCCCAGCGTTCCTGCGCCCGCGCAAGCGCATCTTCTAGTTGCTGGGGGTAACCCCAGACGATGCTAAGCGCCGTTGACCTCACCACTCGCTATCAAGATCTACTGACGCGCGTGCGCGCCGCTGGCCCCGCCCAGCTGATGGTGGTCACCAAGGGTGTCGCGGCCGAGCAGATCACCGTCGTTGTTGACGCAGGCTGCACCCTCTTCGGCGAGAACCGCGTCCAAGAGCTCGAGGCGAAGCGCGCCGCCGTTGCAGCACTGCGACCTGCGGCGAATCTCACCTGGGTCCTCATTGGGCCACTGCAGTCCAACAAGGCGCGACGCGCACTGGAGGTTGCCGACCGCATCGCGACGGTTGGGAGCGTTGAGCTTCTGGAGCGCATCGCCGCACTCGCCACCGAGAGAGCCAAGCCAGTAGAGATTGCCCTCCAGGTGAACGTGGACGAAGACCCGGCCAAATCGGGCTTCACGCCAGAGGGTCTCCGCTCGGCACTCCCCGCCATCGCTGCAATCGTCAATGACGCTCCGATCACCCTGGCTGGTCTCTTCACGGTGGGGAAGCTCACCGCGGGCGGGGAGGCGGCACGCCCAACCTTTGCGCAGTTCCGAACACTCGCAGCGCAAGTAGACGCCGATGCACAGACGCTCGGCCTCGACCTTGGACGACTGCGCTCTGCGGGGATGAGCGGCGACTTTGAGGTGGCGATCAGTGAGGGTTCCACCGAGGTGCGGGTGGGGAGCGCGCTCTTTGGGCCGCGCGGGTAGGCTATAGAAATGACAACCCAAGCAATCGTGAATCTGATCTTTGAGACGCTCTGGTGGGTGATCCTGGGCCGCGTGTTGATGTCCTGGTTCGACCCCTCCGGCAACTATCGAATCTCCCGCATCCTCTACGACATGAGCGAGCCAATCCTCGCCCCAGCCCGCAGAATCCTGCCAACGTTTGGCGGCGTGGACTGGTCACCGCTCGTCACGATGATTGCCCTCAACCTGCTCCAAAACCTGATCGTCTCCAGCCTGTAGGGCTGAACCTAGTAGAATCTCCGCCCGAGGGCGATTAGCTCAGTTGGTTAGAGCGCACGGTTCACATCCGTGAGGTCACTGGTTCGAGTCCAGTATCGCCCACCATTTTTGCAGCACAGTTAGCTGCTCTTCGCCATCCTTCGCAGTACCGCCGGCATGATTCCGCCGTTGCGGTAGGTGTTCACCTCGTTCGGGCCGTCGAGGCGTACGAGGGCGGAGAACTCTTTTACAGGGCCGGTTGGCGCATCGGTATCATCGACGCGCTGTGCGCTAATGCGAATCTCTGAGCGTGCGGTGCAGCTGCCGATGTTTGCGATCGAGAAGCGTTCGGTGCCGGTAAGCCCCAGGGATTCAGCACTTTCTCCTGGTAGGAACTGCAGCGGCAGAACGCCCATGCCGATGAGGTTGGAGCGGTGGATGCGCTCGTAAGACTGCGCGATGACGGCGCGCACGCCGAGCATGCGCGTCCCCTTGGCGGCCCAGTCACGGGATGAGCCTGAGCCGTACTCCTTGCCGGCGAGGATGATCAGGTCGCTCCCTTCACGCTGATAGCGGGCAGCGGCATCGGCGACGGCGAGGATCTCACCCGATGGGTGATGGCGGGTGATTGGCCCCTCCTTGCCGCCAGCGAGAGCGTTACGGAGTCGAATGTTGGCGAAGGTGCCACGCATCATCACCTGGTCGTGACCGCGTCGTGCGCCGTAGGAGTTGAAGTCGCCGGCGGCGACGCCGTGCTCAATGAGCCAGCGACCGGCTGGGGAATCGATGCGAATCGAGCCGGCGGGGGAGATGTGGTCGGTGGTCACGGAGTCGCTCAGCAGTAAGAGGGCGCGTGCGTTGCTGATGTCGGCGATCGGCTGCGGCTCGGGGGTGATCCCCTCCGTGAAGGCTGGTCGCGAAACGTAGGTTGAGTTGGCATCCCAGGCGTAGGTGTCACCCGTTGGGCTCGCCAGGTTCTGCCAGCGTGCGTCTCCGCCGAAGAGATCCTTGTAACTGCTTCGATAGAGCGAGGCGTCGGCGGCGGTGGCAACGGCGGTGGCGATCTCGTCGTCGCTTGGCCAGAGGTCGCGCAGGAAGACTGGGGTGCCGCTCTTGTCGCTGCCGATCGGCTCCTGCGTGAGGTCGAGCGTGACGCGGCCCGCGAGGGCGAGTGCGACCACGAGTGGTGGCGAGGCGAGGTAGGCGGCACGTACCGATGGGTGAATGCGTCCTTCAAAGTTTCGGTTCCCTGAGAGGACGGCGGCCACGGTGAGGTCGCCTGACTCTATAGCGCTTGAGACGCCAGCGTCGAGCGGGCCGGAGTTGCCGATGCAGGTAGTGCAGCCGTAGCCAGCCACGTTGAAGCCGAGTGTCTCCAGCGGTGCGAGGAGCCCTGCGCGTTCGAGATAGGCGGTGACCACCTTGGAGCCTGGAGCAAGGCTTGTCTTCACCCACGCTGGCACCTGCATGCCGCGCGCAACTGCACGCTGGGCGAGGAGGCCTGCGGCGATCATTACCGATGGGTTTGAGGTATTGGTGCACGAGGTGATCGCAGCGATGGCCACTGCGCCATCGTGCAGCTCGTAGGTGTCGTTCGCTGATGTTGCAGTGGCGTGATGTGCACCAGCGCCGGCACGATCGGGGTAGGCGGCGGCGAAGCTTGCGCCAAGGTTCGGCAGGGGAACGCGGTCTTGCGGACGTCGCGGACCAGCAAGCGATGGGACCACCTCGCCAAGATCGATATGCACGACGGTGTCGTAGAGCGGCTCGGCGCCAGCGGTGCGCCAGAGGCCCTGCGCCTTCGCGTAGGTTTCAACGAGAGCGATGCTCTCGCTGCTGCGACCAGTTGTTTTTAGATAGTCGAGGGTGATCTCGTCGATCGGGAAGAGCGTGGTCGTTGCGCCGAACTCTGGCGACATGTTCGCGATCGTTGCGCGGTCGGCAAGAGAGATCGTGGCGAGCCCGTCGCCGAACGCCTCAACATAGGCGCCAACCACGCCATGTGCGCGGAGGCGCTCTGTGACGGTGAGAACGAGATCGGTTGCGGTAGTTCCCGCCGGGAGTCGCCCGGTGAGTCGGAGCCCCACGATGGAGGGGATGGGCGAGAAGAGTGGTTCGCCGAGCAGCACCGCCTCGGCCTCAATGCCGCCGACGCCGAATCCGAGCACACCAAGTCCCGAGATCATGGTGGTGTGCGAGTCGGTGCCGACGCAGCTGTCAGGGAAGGCGAGTGGCGCACCGTCAACCTCTTCGACGCGGACAACGGTGGCGAGGTTCTCCAGATTCACCTGATGCACGATGCCAGCTCCAGGGGGAACGACGCGGAACTTGTCGAAGGCACCTTGCGCCCAGCGCAGCAGTTGGTAGCGTTCGGTGTTGCGCTCGTACTCCTTTGCAACATTCTGCTCGAGCGCTTCGCGTGTTGCCCAGCGATCAACTTGCACGGAGTGGTCGATCACCAGGTCGGCGGGAACCTGCGGATTGATGCGATGCGGATCAATGCCGAGTTCGGTCGCCGCGTTGCGGAGAGCGGCAAGGTCAACGACGGCGGGCACACCGGTGAAGTCCTGCAGCACGACGCGCGCAGGGGAGAAGGGGACCTCGCGCTCATCGCCGGTTGCCGATGCTGCAGCGCCAGGCTTCCATGCGAGATAGGCGTGCAGGTCTTCTGGCTGCACGAAGCCATCGCCGGAGCGTCGGGCCGCGCCCTCAATAAGGATCTTCAGCACCAGTGGGAGTTGATCCCAGGGAGTTGCAGGCTGTGGGAGGAGTTCCAGGGCAATGCGATCAGGGAGACCTGCACCGAGCGAGCGTCGCGCCGAAAAGTGGTCTCCCACGGGCCCTCCCCTCTGTTGTGCGTGGCCGCATCTGCGGCTCCACGCGTGCGGCTAGGGTAGCGCTCCGCTCCTGAGCAGCACGCCGCCGCTGCGGAGGCTACCATCGGTTCAATTGCGGGTGCGGCCCCGGCCGCCCGCCCATCGGTTAGGTGAGGGAGCAGCACATGGGAGCAACACGCCGCAGCGCAATGTCGGCTGGAGGCCTCGTCATTCGAGGTGTCGGCGGACGCCCCGAGATTGTGATTGGGCGCCGCCGTCGAGAGCGTGATGGCTTTGTCTGGTCGCTGCCAAAGGGGACCCCTGAAGAGGGCGAGACCCAGGAGGAGACGGCGCTTCGCGAGGTGCGCGAAGAGACCGGCCTTGAGGTGCAGATCCTCTCGTACTTTGATGCGATCCACTACTCGTTCACGCGCGGCGGGGAGCGCATCGACAAAACGGTGCACTACTACCTGATGGAGGCGATCGGCGGGTCGTTCGATCAGTGGGATAAAGAGTTCGACGAGGTGCGCTGGGTGCCAATGGACGAGGCGATCGCCCTCCTCGACTTCCAAACAGAGTGCGGCCTTGTGGAGCGCGCCTACGCCGCCCTCGCTGCATAGGCGATTCGTGCGTGCGGGTCGCTCCGCCACAAAAGTGCAGGGCGACCCCCTATCCTGTGGGGAGATCGGCACCCGCCGGTCCACGAGAGAGCGAGAGGGGAGATGCCGATGCATCGGAGCCTAAAGGTCCTTGCCGCAGCTCTCTTAACGGCAACCCTGCTCTCTGGCTGTAGCGTCTTCTCTGCGCGCACCATTCGCGCGGGAATCGTCGGTGAGCCCGCAGGCCTAGAGCTCGCCTATACCGACGATGCCTCCGCCCTTGTGGGCTCCATGGTCCACGCCGCGCTCTACCGCGCAGATGCCACCTTTGCGCCAACCCCCGTGCTCGCCGATGGTGAAGCATTAAGTGCGGCCGGCGGCACCAAGTGGCGCGTCACCCTGCGCTCAGGTCTCACCTTCCACGATGGATCACCACTCACCACCGACGATGTGAAGTTCACCTATGAACTCGCAGCTTCCACGCGCTGCCCGCTCGTCAGCGACATCTGCGCCGTGGTGGCGAATCACCTGGTCTCTGTTGAGGCGGGGGCCGATGGTGCGCTCACGTTCACCCTGAAGTCACCATGGGCGCCATGGCAGACGCGCGGACTAACGATCCCAATCCTGCCAAAGGCGACTCTCACCGCATCTCTTGTCCGACTCCAGGCCAAGGTGCAAGCGGCGGATCGCAATGCCGTGTCTCTCACCCGAGAGAATATCGCCGCCGACATTGACGGCGGTGGGTGTGCCGCCTCCGGTGGCACGAACTGCACGTACGCATCACGCGTCACTGAACTAGAGCGCACCCTTGCCGATGCCGGCCTCGATCTGCCAGACCCACGCGGCTATCCGCAGCTCAGCAGCGCTGGCGAACCGACAGGGAGCCGCGACGATGAACAGTACGCGCGTGCGCTCTACGTCCGGCTGGCCGCGCTGGAGGGGCTCCTCCTCGCACCAACGGAGGGCCAACTCGGCGCCGCCTTCCCACTTCTTGACGTACAGGGCGCTCCGGTCGGCGCTGGCCCCTACAAATTCGTGGAGCGCGTGCCCGGGAGCTACGTGCAACTTGCCGCGTTTAAGGGGTTCGCCCTTGGTGCGCCACCGATGTCGGCGATGACCCTGACGGTATTCACATCGCCAACTGGTGTGGCGAAGGCGTTCCAGGGGGGTGCAATTGATTGGGCTCCTGATCTTCGAGCCACTGACGTTGCTGGCCTGAGTGTAAGCGGCGACGCCACGCTCCTTCGTATGGCATCACTGCGCGGGTACAACTACCTTGCATTTAACACACGCGAGGGGCGCCTCTTCGCCGACAGCGTCACCCGACGTGCACTTGCCTCCTGTGTTGACCTGCCGGCAATCATTGCTGGTGCAACTGATGGGACCGGCATCAAAATTTCTAGCACTGTGGCTCCAACTTCGTGGGCAGCAGAGAAACCTGCTGGCGCAGAGACCACACGCGATGTGGCTGGCGCACGTGCCGCACTCATCGAAGATGGATGGGAGGCCGGAGAAGATGGGGTCTTTACTCGCACCGGTACGCGCCTAGAGGCCGACATCATCGTTCGTGAAGGTCAAGCCGCACGCACTCGTGCCGCACAGCTGATCGTCGACCAGGTTGCAGAGTGCGGCATCTCACTCACCGTCGCTGAGCTCCCCTTTGCCACGGACATCGCTCCGCGACTGCGGTATCCAAACGACTTTGATCTATATCTCGGTGCGTGGCAGTGGAGCCTTGACCCCGACGACTCGGACATCTTCGCCTCGAGTGCCTGTCCAACCGAAGAGGCTCCAGCCGGGAAGAACTTCGTCTGCTGGTCGAGCGCACGTGTTGATCAGCTTCTCGCGCAAGGGGTTGCAGCCGGAAGCATTAGCTCTCGAATTGGCATCTACGCCACCATTCAGGCACTGCGACGCAGCGAGCGGCCGTACCTCCTGCTATGGGGCGACCCTGCATACGTGCTGCTGCGGAACCGCTTCACTTGGGCGACAAGAGAGGCGGATGTGCAGAGCCCGCTCTACGCGTGGTCAATCCACACGTGGGATTTGCAAAAGTAGGGGCTGATGCGACGCAGAGTGCTCGCCCTCGCGCAAATCGCGCCAGTACTTGGTGACCTCGCGCAGAACCTCGCCCTCCACGAAGAGAAGATTGCTGAAAGTCGCACGGCGGGGGCCGACCTTGTGATCTTTCCCGAGCTCGGCCTGACCGGATATCAGCTGCAAGACCTTGCGCCAGAGGTTGCGATGCGACGAACCGATCCACGCCTTGCGGCGTTGGCGAAGCTCACGAGTGGCGGTCCCTCTGCTGTCGTCTCATTTGTTGAATCAACTGATGACCATCGACTCTTTGCCGCGGCCGCCCTGCTCGAGGCTGGTGAGGTGCGCCATGTTGCGCGCAAGTGTTATCTGCCGACGTATGGGCTCTTTGATGAGCGGCGCTTCCTTGCAGCGGGCGACGCGATTCGCGCAACCCGAGCGGCCCTTGGGGGTCCAGTGGTGGCGGGCGATGTCGGAGTTGGCATCGGCGTGTGTGAGGACTTCTGGCACCCGACACTCCCAGCGATTCTTGCGCAAGACGGCGCGGAACTTCTCGTCAACGTGGCGGCGGGACCGGCACGCGGTGCAAGCGTGGATGCCGACCAGGGGCTTGGCTCTGCGGCGTCCTGGGGCACCCTGCTGCGTGCGACCGCGGCGCTTACCACCTCCTACGTTGCCTTCACTAATCGGGTTGGTGTCGACGAGTCGTTGATCTTCTGGGGCGGTTCCCGCGTAATTGGGCCCGACGGTGTTGTGATTGCAGAGGCGCCGCTCTTCGAAGAGGCGCTCCTCTTGGCCGAGATCGATCTTGACGAGGTGGCACGCGCCCGCAGCGCACTCCCTCTCTTGCGTGACGAGCGCCTAGAGCTAACGCGCCGCGAATACGACCGAATCATCGCCACGCGCGCTGGCCTCGAAGAGGCCTAGGTGGCCCAATGAGTGATCACACCAGCCGCGCGCAACACGACGAACTTGCCATTGACCCCGAGATGGTCGCGGCCATGTGCCGCTCCTTCATCACCTCGCATGTGGCGAGCACCGGCGCCGAGCGCGTGGTGCTCGGCCTCTCCGGCGGCATCGACTCCGCACTCGTTGCCTACCTGACCGCCGCGGCGATCGGTGCAGATCGCCTCGTGGCGGTGCTGATGCCAACCGCTGCCTCTTCAGGCCGTTCAAAGGATGACGCGGAGGCGATCGTGAGCGATCTCGGCTGCCAGAGCGAACTCATCTCGATTGAGGCCCCGCTTGCTGCGCTTATCGAGAATCTCCCCGCAGGTGAGAGCGTCACCCCACTGCGTCGAGGGAACATGGCGGCACGTCTCCGCATGACCACGCTCTATGACCGCTCAGCCCTTCATCGTGGAGTTGTGATTGGCACGGGGAATAAGAGCGAGATCCTCATCGGCTACTCCACGATCTATGGCGATGCCGCCTCTGCATTCAATCCGATCGGCGACCTATACAAGACGCAGGTGCGCGAGCTCTCGCGCCACCTCGGGGTGCCGACACAGATCATTGAGAAGGCGCCGAGCGCAGACCTCTGGCCCGGCCAGACCGACGAGGGGGAGGGCGGATTTGATTATCCAACGTTGGATCGCGTGCTCTACCGCATCGTTGATCGTCGCCTGCCAGCTGAGGATGTGATTGCCGAGGGCTTCGACCGCGACTTCGTCGTGCGCGTAAGTGAGATGATTCGCCGATCGGAGTTCAAGCGACAGATGCCACCAATTGCGAAGGTGGGAGGCCGGAGCAGCGGAAGCGACTACCTCTACCCTCGACGGCGCCCGAAACTTGACTGACGAACTGCGCGGCGGTGGTGCAACGCCTGGGGCGCTGCATATCGTCTCTACGCCAATCGGCAATCTCGCCGATCTCACGCCACGTGCAACGGCAGTCCTGCGCGAGGTTGGGCTAATCGTTGCCGAAGACACGCGTGTCTCTCGCCCGATGCTTGCCAGCATTGGCGTCCAGACAGAGGTGACGGCACTACCAGGCTTCGATGAGGCCGACCGAGTGGCGCCTATCATCACTCGACTACACGCAGGCACCGCCGTCGCGCTGATCAGCGACGCTGGCACGCCACTGATCAGTGACCCAGGGGGAGTCCTCGTTGCCGCTGCAGTCGCTGCGGGCATCCGCGTCATTCCAATTCCAGGTGCATCCGCACTTCTCGCGGCGGTTGTCGCAGCGGGCGTCACTGGCCCACGCTGGTCGTTCGAAGGATTCCTTCCCCGCAGTGGTGCTGACCGCGCGAAGGTGCTTGGTGCGATTGCGGCGGATGAGCGGGGCACCGTGATCTATGAGGCGGGGCCGCGCGTCGCCGCAACACTCGGTGATTTGGCGCGCGCGTGCGGTGAGGACCGAGTTGGGGCCATCTGTCGCGAGCTGACCAAGTTGCATGAAGAGATTCGCCGCGGCACCCTCGGCGAACTTGCAGCAGCGGCGAACGCGGGGGAGATCGACGCACGTGGTGAGTTCGTCATCGTCGTGGGCGCGCAGGAGGTAGCCAGCCTACCGAGCACCGATGACCCGGAAGGCCCCTATGCCGCAGCACTCGAACTCGTTGAGCGCGCGGTGACGGCGGGTGAGTCGAGGAGCGCGGCGATTCGGCGCGTCGCAACGCTGTGGGGGCTTGAGCGCCGACGCCTCTGGAACCTCGCCCATGACGACGCGGCACCAGAGGACGTCGACCCCGAGAGCTAGGCGCGAACGGGCGCGATCTCTTCGCCGTACTCAGCCTCACCAAGATCCGTTGGCTCCGACCCTTGTGCCACGGGGTCACCGGACTGCGGCTTTGGTCCGAGGAACTCCAGGCGATTGACGATCACCTCGGTCATCCAGCGACGCGACCCTTCGCTCTCCCACTCGTGGGTCTTGAGGCGGCCATCGATGCTCACGAGCGAACCGGCCTGTAGATGGGCGGCGGCAATCTCGGCGAGCTTCTCCCAGAAGACGAGCCGATGAAACTCCGTGCGCTCCTCGCCGCCGCGGAAGTCGTGGGTTGCGACACTCCCCACGGCGACCTTTGAGCCTGAGGGGAGCGATTTCAACTCGACGGGCTTGGTGATCCTGCCGGCGAGCATGACCTTATTCATTGCGCCTCCTGATGCGGCGGCGGCCCGGGCCACGTGACCCGCAGGAGCCGTACACCTGCGCCGAGACCCTCCCACGGTGCGGATACTGCGGGCGTATCGCGCTCGGGCCGCGCTCTTCTGCGACAATCGCCCACGATGCGGTACTA
>JBIIRA010000044.1:0-6683 GCA_044341795.1 Candidatus Limnocylindrus sp. | reverse complement strand
CGCGCTTTGCCTTGCACTTCACGCAATAAACTTCGGCCATCGTGTGTACCTCCACAAACCGGAGCGTGCGCTCCGGTCTACCTAGACCCCAATCGGGGCACGTGCCTCCTTGGTAGCGTTACCAAGCGCTGATCTACGGGTGGGCCAAGAGGCCCCCTCGCACGATCACCATGACTGAGGATAGGGAGCACGCCCCGCACGGTCAACCCTGCCCCCCGCACGAATCCCCTCTGGCACAGCCTGTGCCCCCTCGCACGACGGGAGCACGACCAGCCCGACCCCCTGAATGCCTGTCAACGCAAGGCTGCCGTCGCGTACGTTGAGGGTCTGGGAGACCTGCTGGACCCACTGCGCCTGCGTCCCGCCTGGGGTGGCAATCGAGGGGGTTCCGACCTGTAGTTGGGGCACGATTGGAGGCAACTGAAGGGGTGGCTGACCCCCTGCCACGCTCGCTGGCCCCCCAATAGGGGTGGCGAGGAGGCTCGCGGCCACCGAGAGTGCCCAGAGGCGGTAGCCGCCTCCCGCCGCACCCGCCCGCTGGTGCAGCACCCCGCGCACCGTGACGGCACGCTTGGCGGCCAGGAGACCCTGGGGGATCTCATCGAGAACCTCGGGGCGCACCCCCACCAGGAGCTCCCCTCCCCCGGGGAGGCGCAGGGTCAGACTGCGTGACCCCCCAACGAGATCCTTGGGCGCGCCACTCAGCACCCCCTGCACCTGAATGGCACGTGCCTCCCGAGGCTCCCAGGCCCATGGCCCAGGGGTGGGCGGCTCAACGGCGAGAGCAGCTCTAGGCTCGACCCACCCTTCAACCTGCGCTGATGTTGTGGCGACAAGGGTGAGTGCCTGCCGCCGCAGGGTCAGCGCACCCGTGATCCGCACGACATCACCGCGGGCAAGGTCGGTATCTCCACTCTGGGCAAGCACGAACACTCCAACGCCGGTCGCTGCATCTTCAACGCAGTAGAGCCGCTCCTCGGCCAGCTCGCCGGGCGCCGCTGAAACGGTGCCGCGCAGGGTGACCAGGCTGTTGAGTGGCGTGGCGCGAATCTCTGCTGACGTGAGTGCCCCGGGCGTCTCAGTTGGCGATGGGCTCGCCGTTGGACTTACCGGCGGCGTTCCTGGCATCTCAGGCGTGAGGATCGGTGGCGTAAGTGGCACGAGTGCGAAGTCGACGCTGTTGCTCTGCGTGTTGACCAGCCCCACTTCCGCACTGCGCCGTCGTTCGATCATCGTCGTTGCTGACGCCGCTGGCGCCGGTGTGCCGAAGCCGCCAGCGCTCGACGTGGCGTTCCCCCACGCAACGGCGTCAGCGATCAGTGCGGGTATGGCGCGCACCCGAAGGCGCACAGCGCCGCCGGTTGCCGCGATCCCCTCACTCCACGTCGCGAACGCGCCAGCAGAGAAACTGCCGAGACTATTGGCGGCCAGCAGTCGTGCCCCAGCAGCAAGTGGTGCGGCACCTTCAAGGCTGATGAGCCGACGCGTCGTGGTGCCGCTCGCCGTGGTGTAGACCAACTCGTAGTCGGCAATGTTCGCGCCACCCGCGCCCACCGCCTCGATCACCACGTACTCGTCGGAGGCGGAGCTGCCGCCGGTGGCAATGCTGCTGACCAGGAGTGCATCGGTGCTGGCGGCACGAGTGAGCGACGGCGGAAGGATGGTGAGGGCCAGGATCGTGATCCCAAGCACTCCAGCGCGAATGTGGGCTGCTCTCGCCATTCGGTTCTCCATCGCGGGGCTGGACGGGGGCGAGGGGAGCAGCCTTGCACGCGCTGCGTACCGCGCGCGTCTAAGATGTGGGCATGAGCAGCTCAGAGAACGCCAACGATCGAGCAGAGGCCCGCCGCCGCAATCGCCTGGCCGCCAAGCAGCGTGCCGCGCAAGAGGCGCTTGGCATCACCCCAGAGGCACCAGCCGCTGCACCAGCAGGTGACGCGACGCCACCAACAGCGGGCGGGCTCGGTTTCCGTGCAGCACTCCGCTCATCCGCGGGCCGCGCACCAATCCGTGAAGACCTCGCCTACCTGCCGCGCCTGATTCGCACGCGTGCCTTCGTGCTGCCGCTCATCTTGGTCGTGGGCACCACCGTCGCCGCACTGCAGCCGGGGGTGCTCACCTCAAACATCGCGCAGCTTGCCGTGCAGTCGATTCTGCTGCCGCCAGCATTTGTTGTTGCCTTCCTTGGCGGCATGCTGACGAGACGTGGCGCATGGTTGATCGGTGGAATCTTCGGAATCCTTACCTATGTGGCATCAGCGATCGTTGGGACCTCTGAAGCAATGTCCGCGTTCCCTGAAGGAAACCCGGTCAAGGGCCTGCTTGATGGCATTACCGGAAACATCGGAAATCCTGGCGCAATGTTGGGCGATGTTTATGGCGTCGCTGCAGCGGGCATCTTGGCAGGCGCATTCGCCGGTTGGTATGGACGCTTCTTGCGCGCGATGAGTCCGAACCAGCCAACAGAGCGCGATCGTCGCCGCATGGAAGCGGAGCGACGGAAGGGGAAGCGCTAAGCGCTCGCCCCCGCAACCTGCGCGGCGATCAACGCAAAGGTCAGCGCAAAGAGACCCACCACAAGCAAGATTGGGAGCACGATTTCGCGACGCTTCAACTTTGGTGCCATCACTCCTCCTTCAGTCGACTACGGCTTAGGGCAACCCTCACCAAGATAAACGACGAGCGAGGTACGCGTGCCGAGCGGCTCGACCACGATCGTGAGGACGCACGATCCCAGATCACGCGTCGCGTTGATGCGCCGTGCGCCTGCGGTGCCCGTTGGCTCCTGCACATCCCACGCAAGTCGGCGCAGCTCGTCAACGGTAGCTGCGGTCGCCTCACTCACCCCCATTGGGCTCCAGATCGCGCCGCTCGCCTGCACGTCGAGACGTACGAGCGAGTGCCCGCTCGCCAGCAGCGGGAAGTCTGCGGGGAGCGCCCCCCAGACACGTCCGTATTCGGTGGAGATAACGGTGGTTGTGCCCTGGCTGGGCGTGGGGGTGGCCTCACTCGATCCGAAGCAACCGGCCAGAAGGAGTGGAAGGGCGACGAAGAGCGCTGCGCTCTGTCGGAGAGGTGGAGTTAGGCGAGGGCCGAGATGGGGCAACACCTCGTGAGGATACTGCCCTCGCCTACGCCTCATAATAGAACAGGCGTTCTACTTTCGCAAGGGGCTAGGCCGGGAGGGTGGCGAGCACCAACCCCACGGCCAGGGCGCCGAGGCCGACCACCTGCGGGCGGCGCAGCCGCTCGCGATAGCCGAAGAGGCCGCCGAGCACCACGATGATTGGGCCGAGTGAGCTGAGGAGCGAGACCGCCCAGGTCGGCCCCTGCTCGAGTGCCGCTGCAAAGATGAAGAAGGCGAGGGTGTCTCCCACCCCTACTACGGTGGCAAGCGCAAATCCGACTCGATCGAGGCGCTGCCCTTCCCCGAGCAAGTCGTGGCGCCCCCACTTCGGAAGGCGTGCGCGGAACTTGTAGAGGAGAACGAAGATCAGCCAGACCGTGACCAGGTTGCCAATACGTGAGAGGGCGATCGCGGTGCTCCAGCCGTACGCCTTGATTGGAATCGTCAGCAGCACGGTGATGATGGCGAAGAAGAGGAGCCCGACCAGCGCGAAGGCCACCCCTGGGCTCGCCAGCGAGGCGCGTCGATCGCGTCCGGTACCCGTGGTCTGCAAGCCAAGCAAGCTGATGCCAATCCCCACCGCAATGACGCCAGCAATGTGGGGCGGGGTCAGACGCTCATTCAGAAAGATGACGGCGAGGAATGCGGCAAGTGCGCCGTACGCTGAGATCGTTGGGGAGACGACGCTGAGTGGTCCGAGGCGGAAGGCGGTGAAGACGCCGATATATGCAATGCCTGCGGCGACCCCCAAGGCCAGCGTGCCGCCGACGATCGCAGGGTCGTAGTTTGTGGTGAGTGCTCCGCGCGCGATCGCCACCGCGCCGGCGAGAACAAGCGAGGTCGAAACGGCAATCACCACGACGCGAAGTGAGCCGATGCGGCGTCCGACAAAACTGGTGACGAGGTCGGTAACGCCCCACATGGCGGCGGAGAGCAGGGCAAGCAGGAGTGGGTTCACCCCTAGATGCTAGCCGTCGCCGTGGTATTCTGCCGCTCCGCTGGGGCTGTAGCTCAATTGGTAGAGCGCGACATTCGCATTGTCGAGGTAAGGGGTTCGAATCCCCTCAGCTCCACCAGCCCCCTCACAACGCAGGAGTGTGTGATGGCCGAAACGAAACCCCGACCAACCGCACCAACCGTCGCCACCTATATCGGGGCACTTCCCGCCGCCGATGCGAAGAGTCTCCGCCGCCTGCGCGATGCCATCCTGGCCGCTGCGCCGGGCGGTAGACAGGAGATCTCGTACGGGGTCCCTGGCATTCGCTTTCCGAACAGCTCACGCATTCACTTCGGCACGCGCCGTGGCGGGCTCAGCCTCTATGCCGGCTACACCTATCGACTCTTCACCGCAGAACTCGCCAACTTCACCATCGCAGGGACGACAATCCACTTCACCGCCGACCATCAGCTGCCGATCGCCCTCATTAAGAAGATCACCCGCGCGACGATTGCACGGCACGATGAACGAGCGGTTGCCCGCACCAAGAAGAAGGCCCGCTAGCGCACCGCACTGAGGGCGGGGGCGAGGCGCTGCAGTTGGCGCATGCGCGCCGCCTCATCGGGGAGGTGCCGCTCCACCACCGCTCGGAATCGTGCGCCATGACCGTTGGCGCGCAGATGGGCGAGCTCATGAACCACGACCGCCTCAAAGCACGATGGGGGTGCCAACACAAGTCGCCATGAGAGCGAGATTGTGCCGTCACCCGAGGCACTCCCCCAGCGTGTTGACTGGTCGCCGATGCGAAGTCGGGTTGGGCTCACTCGCATCTCTGCGGCGTAGACGCTGATCATCTGCTCGGCAATGGAGCGTGCGCGCCGGCGTAGCCAACTGAGGAGTCGACGACGAACCACTTCAGGGTCAGCGGCGATGCTCGCTGGAATCTGGATTTCACCGTTCAACGCGGTGATGCTTGCGCCTGTGCCAACCACAATGGCATGTGGTCGCCCCGCATACGGAATGAGCCCACCGACCGCCAGCCGACCATCGGTGCCGAGCGCCGTACGACGAGCGGTCACCTCGGCGAGGGAGCGGTCGATCCACCTCAGGCGCGTGGCAATAAAGGCCTCAACATCGCGTCGCGCACGTGCCTCGCTGTAGCGCTCTGGTACTACCGCCTCAAGGCCATGCTCTGGGTCAATGCGCAACGTGAGGCGTCGTGCGCGTGAACTACGAATCAGGCGATACGGTCGGGCACTCACGGTGCAGAGTTTCGCACGAGGGCGGCATCTCTCGGCGCGTGGGATGCTTTACCCATGACGACTGCCACCCCAAACCTCTCACGACGGAGCCGTGCCGCGATCTACGCGGCAATCTTCCTCGCCTTTATCGACAACTTCGCCCTCCTCCCAGTTATTGGTCCGCGCGCCCAGGAGCTCGGTGGCACCCCACTCTTGGTCGGCATCGCCATCGCCGCATACTCACTTGCCAACCTCGCCTTCAATCCAATTGGCGGCATCCTGGCCGACCGTATCGGTCGTCGTCGCGTCGTTGTAGCAGCGCTCATCGTCAGCCCCGTCGCCATTGCGGTGTACGCCCTCGCCGATTCACTGCCGCTCTTCTTGCTCGCGCGCGTCGTTCACGGTGCCTCTGGCGGCGTCCTCGCCGCCGCGCTCTTCGCTCTTCTCGGTGATGCCGCACCGGTTGGCGAACGTGGGCGAACACTCGGCCGCGCCGGTGCACTCATTGGAATTGCCGCCGTCTTTGGCCCGGCGAGTGCGGCGCTCGTCTCCAGCCTCTTTGACGTGAATGCCGTCTTCCTTGGTGTTGCCGGCCTGATTGCCGTCGGCCTCGCCGCCGTTCTCCCGCTCATCCCTGAAACGCTCGTGGTCACTCCAGCAACGCGCCCAACCGTTGGCGCATGGCGACGAATCCTTAGCGAGCCGCGTGTGCGCGTTGCTCTGTTGGCAATCTTTGGCCTTGAGGCGGCGGTCGGCACGGTAACCGGCTTCATCAAAGATGGCCTCATTCAGCGCGCGCTTGAAGAGGGTCGCTCACAAGAGGAGGCGCTGCGATACGCCGCGGGGGCGAGCGGTGGCCTCTTTACGATCTTCGGCATCATCGCGATTGCGCTGATGCTCAGTCGCATCTCAACGCGTGTCGACAAGCGTGGTCCGTTTGGTATCTCACTGATTGGGCTCGCCGCACTCGTTGGCGCACTGACGCTGCTCGCCATCAGCCCAACGTTCACCATCGACCTGGTGGCGATGGTGCTCTACGGCATCGGGTATGGGCTGATCTTTCCGGCGGCCGCGGGGGCGATCGCCATCGCCAGTGCTCCCGAGGAGCGCGGTCGCGCGAATGGCGCATTCAACTTCTCGTTTGACCTTGGGATCTCAACTGGGCCGATCCTCGGCGGCCTTGGCGCCACCGCGGTCATCGGGGTGACCCCGTTCGCTGGCGGGCTCGCCCTCGTCGCCCTCTCCCTCGCCCTTCTCCCCCTCGCCGCACGCGGCGCAGCACGAGGCGCCACGAGGGGCTGAGGCGGGAGCGGCTGATACACTCGCTCCCCTTGGGGCTATAGCTCAGTTGGTAGAGCGCTTGCATGGCATGCAAGAG
>JBIIRA010000006.1:0-22880 GCA_044341795.1 Candidatus Limnocylindrus sp. | reverse complement strand
CTCACCGAGAAGAGTGCAGGGAAGGGGAAGCGTCGCATTCGTGCCGTGGAGGCAGAGGCATGAGCGTTCTCTCTGATCGCGACATCCTGACCGCGATCGCAGCAGGCGAGATCGCGATTGCGCCATTTGATGCGGTGGATGTGCAGCCGGCCTCGGTTGACCTACACCTCGACGGAACCTTCCGTGTCTTTCGCAATAATCGCTACGGCTTCATTGATCCACGCGTAGAGCAGCCGGACCTCACCGAGATTGAGCGCGTTGCCGATGGCGAGCAGTTCATGCTGCACCCAGGTGAGTTTGTGCTCGGCCAAACGCGCGAGAAGATTTCGCTAGGAAACTCGCTGCTCGGACGTTTGGATGGGAAGTCATCACTCGGGCGACTGGGTCTACTCATTCACTCCACCGCTGGATATGTTGATCCAGGCTGGGTAGGGAACTTGACGCTGGAGCTCGGCAACGTTGCCCGACTACCAATTGCGCTCTATCCGGGAATGCGCATTGGGCAGATCTCGTTCCACCGCATGTCCTCAGAAGTTGAGCGGCCGTATGGGAGCAGCGAGCTGCGCAGCCGCTATCAGGGTCAAACAGAACCAACGGCGTCCGCAGCGCACGTTGGATTCGATGACGAACAGCAGGCGCATGACGGAGCGAGGGTCACCAAGCCTCGTGACTGAACGTCGCAGCATTGATCTCGGGGGGATCACGGTCGACCTGCTTCGAATCGGCACCTTCTGGAGCGATGCAGGGGCAATCTTCGGTCCAGTTCCCCAGGAGACGTGGGCGCCGATAGTCGCCAACGAACTTGACGCACGATCCCGCCTCTTGCAGGCGCTCAACATCTTGCATGTGAGTGACGCGAGTGGCGCGGTGTTGCTGGAGACCGGCGCAGTACCAGCCGGCGCGCAGGTGAGCGATGCAGATACCGACTCACGCTCGGCACGTGAGGCACTCGTCTCCGCTGGCTTCGATGTCGAGCGAATTGCCAGCATTGTGCCGAGCCACCTGCATCGTGACCACGCCGGTGGGCTGGTAGACCAGCAGGGTGCTGCTGCCTTTGCAAACGCCCAGATCGTTGCCCCCCAGCGTGAGATCGCGGCGGTGGCGAGCGGATCTCTTCGCGCGCGCGCCGCCTACGACGTTCCCGGTCTCACGCGCCTCTTTAGCGCTACTGCGCCACGCTCATTTGACGGCACGCTGGAGCTGACCCCAACGATCACGCTGCGTCGGCTCGGTGGGCACACACCCGGCTCTCAGGCCACCATCGTGCGTGGACGCGAACGCACGCTCCTCTTTCTTGGTGATCTCTTCATGCGCCCCTGGCAGGCGAACCCACGCTGGGTGACGGCGTACGACGACGAGGCGTGGGTTTCTGTCGATGCGAAGGCTTCCATCTTTGCTGAGGCGGCGGCGGGTGAGTGGCTGGTGGTCATGAGCCATGAGGTACAGACTCCCGTCGGCCACATCGTGGCTGACCGCGATCGCTTCCGATTCGTTAGCGAGTAGGGAGTAGCTCCTCCACCAGCGCGGTTGCCGCTTCGCGCGTCAGCGGCCCCGTCACCACACGAAGGACACGCCCGTCGGCATCAAGGATGAGCTTTGTTGGAATCCCACCGGCGCCAGCAGCGCGAAAGAGCTCGCTGTTGACGTCGACCAAGAGTAGATAGCCGAGCTGATAGCGCTCCGCATATGCCGCAACGGTCGATGGGAGTTCACCAACCGAGATGCCAATCACCTGAAGGCCGCGATCGCCGTACGTTGCTGCGAGCGAGCGCAGCACCGGAGTCTCCTGCTGGCAGGGCGGACACCAGGTGGCAAAGAGGTCGATGATCACAAGGCGTGGGGCTGGGAGTGCCGCCTGCGCATCTGCAAAGACACCTCCACCAGCCACAGGTTGGGCGGCAGGGATCGTAAAGGTTGCGCCAACCTCGATTCCGGTTGCGTTTGGATCAACGACGTAGAGGCCGCTCGGCGTTGCAGCGCCCGTTGGGATGTTCGTTCGAGAGAGCACAAGGAGAAGTGCGAGCATGGCCGCCGCCGCTCCGATTGCTCCGATGCTGCGGCGCGAAAATGGTCCGATCACAGGCCGGGGAGCCCAGGCATGATGCGCGACAGCAACGTGAGGCCGCCAGTGGCAATGAGGATTCCAATCGCTGCAACGAGAAGACCGCCGACAATGCCAGCGATGCGCGTTCCACCGCGGAGCCGACTCAGGATTCGCTGCAGCGCAGCGGGACTGCGATCAGCTACGGCTGCCAAGGCCAAGAAGGGGAGTGCGAGACCGACGCTGTAGAGCGCCAGCAGCAGCGCAGCGCCTGCAGGGTTGCTTCCAGCGGCCGCGATTCCGAGGATCGCCCCAAGGACGACACCGATGCAGGGTGTCCAGGCGATAGCGAAGGCGGCGCCGAGCAGGAGGCTGCCGAGGTAGCCGCCGCGCAGGATCGGTGTCGGTGCGCGCATGCGGTCGAGCTGCGGGATGTGCAGAAGACCAGCAAGGTGCAGGCCGCCAACCGTCACGGCAACACCTACTGGAATCTGCAAGATCGGCAGGAGTCGCCCGGCGGCGCCACCGACGTAGCCGGCGCTAACGCCGAGGGCGATAAAGATCACGCTAAAGCCAGTGGTGAAGAGAAGCGCGTGGCGCATGCGCGAAGTTCCGGCACTGAGGGCGGCGAGCCGGCCGAGATAGGCGGGGACGATCGGGAGCACGCAGGGCGAGAGGAAGCTCAGCGCACCCGCGAGAAGTGCCGTAAGGGCGTTAACGCTTTCCATCAACCACTCCTACGGCGCTGCGCACATGTGCGGCAATCTGCATCCGGCTGAGAGCGAGTGGCAAGAGTTGACCCGCTACTTCGAGTGCGGGGATCTGCTCAAGAAGCCGCGCATGCATCGTTGGGTCCTCCTCAATGTTCACCACGCTGAGGGTGAGGCGAGAGCCCCCTTCGGCAATGAGTGTGCGCACGATCGCCTCTGTGCTCTCACAGAGTTCGCACCCTGGGCGACCGTAGAGCGTGATGAGGGTCTGCTCCATGCGGGTATTCTCCCACGCCGCGTTCAGATACCCTACGGGGGGCCCCTGTAGCTCAGTGGATAGAGCGCCGCCGTCCTAAGGCGGGCGTCGTCGGTTCGATTCCGGCCGGGGGCACCACGAGGCGAGCAGGGGAACAGGCGAGGAGGTCACGATGAGCGAAGCATCACGGATGCAGAAAGAGATCCCGGACTTCCAGCAGCCACCCGATGTTGGGGTGCTGCGGAACGGGGCGTTCCTGCGTCTCTGGATTGCCCAGCTCTTTACCCAGATCGGTGGCAACGTCGTGCTCTATGGCCTCACGGTGCTCGTCGCCGAGCGAAGTGGCTCAACCTCAACGCTTAGCGCCCTCTTCTTGAGCTTCCTGGTCCCAGCCGTTCTCCTTTCGCCAATTGCGGGCGTATGGGTGGATCGACTCGACAAGCGACTGGTCCTCATCGTGGCCAACCTGACCCGAGCTGGTGCCTTCTTCCTGATGCTGGGGAGCGTTGATGCCCTGGGCATCGTGCTCTTGCTTAACATCTTGGCCAGCATCATGACGACCCTCTTCGCACCCGCCGAACTCGCGATGATCCCGCTGCTGGTTCGTCGCGAACAGCTGACCTCTGCAAACGGGCTCTTCACCTTCACGCTGAATGCCGCGTTCGCGTTGGGGTTCGCCCTGCTTGGACCAGCGGTGGTGCGCATCGCCGGCCCAGAAGCCTCCATCATTCTCGTCGCCGTCCTCTTCCTGCTCGCCGGGCTGCTCTGCTTCGGACTACCAGCAGCGCCACCACCAAAGCTGGCCGGCAACATGCGATCCAATACAACGCAAGCCACTCGAACTACCACGAGTGAGCTAGTCGAAGGTCTGCGATTCATGTGGCGTCACAGCTCCGTCCTCTGGTCGCTGGCGTACCTCGCGATCGCTGCCAGCGTTGTGGGCGTTATGGGGGTCCTTGGACCCGACTACGTGCGTGATTCCCTCGGCCTTGATGCGCGCGATTTCTGGTTGGTGGTGTTGCCGATCGGCCTCGGTGTCGTGACCGGCATCCTGGCGCTCAATAGCTGGGGTGCGAGCCTGCCGCGCCGCCGCCTTATCGAAGGGGGGCTCTTTGGCGTCGGCGCAGGCCTCGCGCTGCTCGCCCTCGCCGTACCGATCAGCCGCGCTATCTCCGATGGCGCACAACTGTTGGGCGAGCTTCCACTCGATGCGGGCGCCTCGACGCTCGCGACGGTGATCTTTGTCGCCTATTTCGCGGGTGTGGCATATGGGCTTGTGGCGATCCCTGCGCAAACCGCGCTACAGGAGGAGCTCCCAGAAGAGGTGCGCGGGCGTGTCTTTGGCGTTTTGAACATGCTCGTCAGCCTCGGCAGCTTCGTGCCGATCATTGCTGTTGGCCCAATTGCTGATGCGGTTGGGGCAACCAATACGCTTCTCGGCGTCGGAGTTGTCATTGTGCTCGTGGCGCTGGCTTCCATCGTGCGCGGGCCGCGGCGACCAGCGCGCGCATAACGGTTCGCGCGGGCTAGCCGCGCAGTAGAGCGACGGCGATCTCCCCAGCGAGGCGAGCGTTCGACTCCGCAAGCGCTAGGTTGGCGGGAATTGAGCGCGAATCTGTAGCGGCGGCGATTGCCGCCAAAATCTTCGGGGTGGCCTTCGGACCAATGGCGCCAGCCCGCTCGGCCTCAGCAAGCCCCGTCGCAATGGCATCGGCGATCTCTGCTGCAGGAATTTCGGCAGCAGCCGGGATCGGGTTGGCGACGAGCATCCCACCGCGCCAACCGAGTGCGCTGTTCGCCTTGGCAATCGCCGCAATCTCTGCTGCGCTCTCAACGCGATGGCTCAGTGCGAGGCCGCTGCTGCGGCTCCAGAAGGCGGGGAAGTGGCTGGTTTGGTAGCCGATCACGGGAACACTCAGCGTCTCAAGTACCTCGAGGGTTTTTGGCAGATCGAGGAATGCCTTGGCGCCCGCACTCACCACGATGACCGGGTGGCGCGACATCGCACCAAGATCGGATGACACATCGAAGTTCAGTTCAGCGCCGCGGTGGACGCCGCCGATTCCGCCTGTCGCAAAGACGCCGATTCCGGCGAGTCCAGCAATGGTGACGGTGGCAGACACCGTGGTTACTCCCGTTCGCTTCGCTGCCATTGCAACAGGGAGATCGCGCTCGGCGAGCTTCTCATCAGCGGCGAGAACCAGCGCCTCATGGTGCGGTTCAATGCCCGCCCAGAGTTCGCCATCGATGACGGCGGTCACAGCAGGTACAGCACCAGCAGCGCGAATTGCCGCGTTCACGCGATCAAAGCACTCACGGTTGTAGGGGGCGGGGAGGCCCATCTTTGAGGTGATTGTTGATTCCAAAGCGACGACGGGTTTACCAGAGGCGAGCGCGGCCACAACCTCGGCTGACTGACGTACCTTCATTTCGCCTCCCGCTCTTCGCTCTGCGCCGCCTGTCGCTGCAGATGCCCCGCAGCAGCATCGTGGCCTGCGGCTAGTGCATCCTCCCACGATTTGCCGCGCGCTCGCGCAACCAAGAGACCGCCGGCAAACGCGTCGCCAGCGCCCGTGCTGTCAATGCCCGTTGGGAGTGGATGTGCGGGGAGCGACGCAATCTGCTCACCACTCGCCGAGCGCACCTCAGCGATCCCTGCCCCGTGTTTCGCGATGAGGATGGAGCCAGGGAGTGGGTCATCGATGAGGTTGAGATACTCACACTCCTCTTCGTTGGCGAACACGAGCGATGGGGTGAGTGCAGCAAACTGGCGGCGACTCTCTTCAGGTCCCCAGGAACTCAGCGCACCAACCGACGAGGCATCAAGCGACGTCGGGATCCCCGCGTCGCGGGCGTGGGCGAAGAGGCGACGTGTGGTTTCTCCAAGTGGCTCGCCGAGGAGCGAGTAGGCGGGTGCATGGAGCCACGATCCGCCAGCCAGGGCAGCTGGGCCCGGGTCACGCAGCGAGAGGGCGGCTGCGCGGTCAGGGAGCATGGTGCGCTCGCCATCGGGCTCGACCACCACCACGATGCTGGCGCTGCGGCCGCCGCGCTGCAGGAGCGGTTCCACCCCAGCACGCAGAAGGGCGGCCTCAAGGGCTTCGGCGGTGGCGTCTTCACCAACAGCGCCGATGAAGCGCGCGGAGCCCCCAGCGGCTACGGCTGCCACCGCGACGTTGGCGGCGCTCCCGCCGCGCCGTCGCGTGATCTGGGCGGCGGCGTCGGAGCCTCGCCGCCACGGTGCGTCCAGCCGCACGGCAATCTCGTCGATCAGGTCGCCCACACAGACGATCAGTGGGGTCAAGGCGGCTGGGTTCGCTCGGTCAATCATGCGGGGGAGTGTATCGGCTATTCTCTGGCTCCTTGGGCGGTTAGCTCAGTTGGTTAGAGCGCAGCCTTGACATGGCTGAGGTCACAGGTTCGAGTCCTGTACCGCCCACCAGAACGTAATGGCGCGGAGAGGGGTCCAAGGGATGGCAGACGAGGCAGCGGCAGCAGAGGTCGTCGAGATCGACGAGATCCTCGAAGCGCCCGCGCGCGGCTCCGCCGAAGAGCTCCTTGATGCCGGTGCGAGCGACAACCTCAGCCGTATGCGGCACTCCGCGGCGCACGTCATGGCCGAAGCGGTCATGCGCCTCTTCCCTGGCGCCAAGCTCGGCATTGGTCCTGCGATCACCGACGGCTTCTACTACGACTTCTTGCTAGAGCGCCCCCTCACCCCAGACGATCTGAGCGCTATTGAGGCCGAGATGGCCAAGAGCATCGCCGCGAACCACACGTTCGCGCTCGCCGAGCACACGTTCGACGATCAGCGTGCTGCACTGGTGCGCGCAGACCAACTCTTCAAGATCGAGATCATGGACGATCTCGCCAAGGCTGCGGCCGCGGAGGGGAAGCCAGCACCTAACGTGACGACCTACCAACACGGCGAATTCCAAGACCTCTGTCGCGGGCCGCACGTGGAGAGCACGGGCAGGATCGGCCCGTTCAAGTTGCTCTCCATTGCGGGGGCCTACTGGCGCGGCAAGAACGATCGGCCGATGCTGCAGCGCATCTATGGCACCGCGTGGGAGACCCAAGAGCAGATTGACCAGTACCTCTGGCGCCGCGATGAGGCGCGCAAGCGCGACCATCGCAAGCTTGGCGTCGCACTGGACCTCTTCTCGTTCCACGACGTCTCGCCCGGGAGTGCCTTCTGGCATCCGAAGGGGCAACGCCTATGGCGTACGCTCGAAGGCGCGATGCGCGAGATGCAAGAGCGACGCGGCTATCAGGAGATCTCCACCCCGATCGTCGTGAGCAAGCACCTCTGGGAGCAGTCGGGTCACTGGGATCTCTATCGCGACAATATGTTCATCATCGAGTCTGAGGGTGAAGAGTTCAGCCTGAAGCCGATGAACTGCCCAGAGAGCACCGTGATCTATCGCACGCGTACTCGCAGCTATCGTGATCTGCCACTGCGACTCTCTGAGTACGGTCGCCTCCATCGCAACGAACTTTCGGGAACGTTGAGCGGCCTCACGCGCGTGCGCCACTTCATTCAAGACGATGGGCATATCTACGTGCGTCCAGATCAGATTGAGTCCGAGGTTGCCGCACTCCTAGAAGAGGTGCGCGAGGTGTATGCCTGGTTCGACCTCCCTGTGGAGTTTGTCTTCTCAACGAAGCCAGCGAAGGCGCTTGGCGACCCTGCGCTCTGGGAGAAGGCCGAATCAATGATTGAGAAGGCGCTGCGCGACTCTGGTGCAAAGTGGCGCCTGAATGCTGGCGACGGTGCGTTCTATGCGCCGAAGATCGACATCATCGTGCGCGATGCACTGGGACGCGAATGGCAGACGGCAACCGTGCAGGTTGACCTGGTGATGCTTCCAGAGCGATTCGACCTCACCTATACCGACGAGGCAGGGGAGCGCGTCCGCCCAATTGCCATTCACCGCGCAATCTACGGCTCGCTGGAGCGCTTCATCGGCATCCTGGTGGAGCACTACGCCGGCGCCTTCCCGTTCTGGCTGGCTCCCGAACAGGTGGTGATCATCCCAATTGCCGACCGGCACCTTGAATTCGTCACGGCGGGAGCCGCCGTACTGCGCGCCGCCGGTATTCGCGTCAGCGTTGATGACTCCTCAAACCGCATGCAGAACAAGATTCGCTTGGCCCAGGAGCAGAAGGTTCCGCTCATGCTGGTCGTGGGCGACAAGGAGATCGAGGCTGGCGGTGCCGCGCCCCGTTGGCGCGATGGCACCCAGGAGCCCGCAACCAGCTGGGAGGCCCTCGCCGCCGCCCTCGCGGCACGTGCCGCCGCTCGTACCGCCTGAGGGTGCTACGCTCGCTATCCCCGCAAGGACGCAGTCCTCGGGTCCAAGGCTGATGATCGTGAGGGTCTGACCGATTAAGGATCTACGCATCAATACCCAGATCCGCGTCCCGCAGGTGCGCGTTCTGGATGAAGAGGGGAACCAGCTCGGTGTCCTCGCTACCCCCGAAGCCCTGCGCCAGGCACAGGAGCGCGGCCTAGACCTCGTAGAGATCGCCCCAACCTCGGCACCCCCTGTCTGCAAATACCTCGACTACGGCAAGTTCAAGTACGAGGCGCAGAAGAAGGAGCAGGACGCCCGGAAGCGCCAGAAGACGGCCGACCTGAAGGAGCTGCGCTGCACCCCCAAGATCGGGGATGCCGACCTGCAGACCAAGATCCGCCAGGCTCATAAATTCCTCTCCGGGGGCGACCGGGTGAAATTCTCGGTCAAATTCCGCGGCCGCGAGATGACCCACCCTGAGATTGGGCGGGCCATTTTGGACCGAGTTGTGCTGGGATTGGCCGATGTGGCCCAGCTCGAGCGCCCCTCGCTCCTCGAAGGACGCTTCCTCTCGATCCAACTGGTAGCATTACCCCGACAGAAGGGCCAAGCGGCCCCGGCACCCGGCACCGATGAGCCGGCCGTACCAGCCCTCGAAGGGGAGTAACCATGCCAAAGATGAAGACACACAAGGGCGCGCAGAAGCGCATCGGGTTCACCGGCTCAGGGAAGCCGATCCGCGTGAAGTCGTGGCGTGGCCACCACCTTGAAATCAAGTCGTCCCGACGCATCCGCCGCTACGCGGGGAAGGCCGTTCTCGGCGTCACCCACAAGAATCAGATTTCCCGCCTGCTGCCGTACGGCGGCTGAGCGACAGCGAGAGGAGTAGAAGATGGCACGAGTTAAGCGCGGAGTTGCCGGTCACAAGCGGCATAAGCGCCTGCTTCAGGCTGCTGAAGGTCGACGTGGCTCACGACACAAGCTCATTCGTCCAGCGCGCGAGGCCCTACTTCACGCCCTTGCCTACGCAACGCGAGACCGACAGCAGCGCAAGCGCCAGATGCGTGAGCTCTGGATCCACCGAGTGAATGCTGCAGCTCGACTCAATGGCATCTCGTATTCGCAGTTCATCGCCGGCCTCAAGCGCAATAACATCGCGATTGACCGCAAGATGTTGGCCGACCTCGCTGTTCGCGATGCCGCGGCATTCACGGCGGTCGCGGTCGCAGCGAAGCGCGCCTAGCCCCTTCGGTCCGCGGTAGTGGACCTCGCAGCGCTCGAGCAGCAACTTCGCACACTGCAGGCTGACGCCGCAACGCGCATCTCTGCCGCCGCATCGACCGCAGAGCTCGATGAGCTTGGCTCGTCGCTCCTCGGGAAGCGGGGTGCAATCACCGAAATCCTTCGTGGAATTGGCGCCCTTCCGGCCGACGATCGCCCAAAGATTGGCGTCGTTGCCAATGAGGTGCGCGCTGCGATTGATGCATCCGTAAACGCCCGACGCGTCGCGCTCTCGGCTGGTGAGCTTCTGGAGCGCATTGAACGGGAGCGCGTGGACGCGACGACACCTGGTCCAGCCCCGCGCATCGGATCACTGCATCCAATTCCTGAAACGATCGCGGCGATCGCCGAGATTATGGCCTCGTTCGGCTTTGTTGTTTCTGAAGGGCAAGAGATTGAAGACGACGTCACGAACTTCCAGTTGCTGAACATTCCAGAAGATCATCCGTCGCGCGACCTTTGGGACACGCTCTACCTGCGGGAGCCAGGACGACTACTGCGCACGCACACGTCGCCAGGACAGATCCGTACGATGCAGGCCGGTGGCCCGCCAATTCGCGTCATCCTTCCTGGGCGCTGCTTCCGCTACGAGGCGGTCGATGCGAGCCACGGATTTGAGTTCCACCAAGTTGAAGGGCTGCTTGTTGACCGTGGCGCGACACTCGCTGACCTCAAGGGGATTCTCGACGAGTTGGCGAAGGGCCTCTTCGGCTCAGCTGCGCGAACGAGGTTCCGACCAGGGTATTACCCGTTCACCGAGCCATCGGTCGCCGTCGACGTCTCATGGCCGGGGAGCAAAGACGGTTGGATGACGATTCTTGGTGCGGGAATGGTGCATCCCGTGGTGCTTGAGAATGGTGGCATTGATCCAGAGACCCACCAAGGATTCGCCTTCGGCCTCGGCGTGGAGCGCATCGCGATGTTGCGACACGGCATCCCTGACCTTCGCGCCTTCCTTGAGAACGACCTGCGCTTCTTGGCGGGATTCCGATGAAGATTCCACTCTCCTGGCTTCGCGAGTTCACCGACGTCCAGCTCACCGCTGAGCAGTTGGCCGACGCGCTAACTCTGCGCGGACTTGAGGTTCGTGGGGTCGAGCGCTGGGGTGCGAACTGGAACAAGATGGTCATTGGCGAGTTACTTGAAGTCGCACCGCATCCGAAGGCTGATCGCCTTCAGCTGACGAAGGTCCGCATTGGTGATGGCCCGATTCTGAATATCGTCTGCGGCGCGCGAAACATCGCCGCTGGTCAACGCATCCCAGTCGCACTTGTTGGCGCGGAGATGCCTGACGGCCGCCGAATTGAGCGCGCCGAGAAGATGGGGATCGCCTCAGAGGGGATGCTCTGCTCTGGCCAAGAGCTCGACGCAACCGACGATGGCGACGGCATCCTCATCCTTGACCCATCGGCACCCCTTGGAACCCCTCTTGTTGATTACCTGGGCGAAGAAGTCATCGATGTTGACGTCAAGCCGAACCGCGGCGATCTCCTCTCGATTCTTGGGATCGCCCGTGAGGTGGGGGCAATTACGGGCGCACCGGTGGCCTACGCAGCGCGACCGCTCAACGAGGGGGCTGATGCCGTTGGTGCAGGCTTGGCCCTACGCGTTGCCGATGAGACCCTGGCGCCACACGTGGTGCTGCGGGTGGTCGACGGTCTCAACGTTGCTGCATCGCCAGATCGCGTACAGATGCGCCTGAAGGCGGCGGGTCTGCGCTCCATTTCAAACGTCGTCGACGCTACCAACTACATCATGTTGGAACTCGGTAAGCCAACGCACGCGTTTGATCGCGCGAAGGTTGGCGCGACTGTACAGATTCGCCTTGCCAAGAAGGGGGAGAGCCTTGAGACGCTCGATCATGAGGTGCGTAGCCTTGACGGGACGGACCTCGTCGTTGCGGACGAGCGTGCAGCGCTCGCTCTTGCCGGCGTGATGGGGGGTGCGAGCAGCGAGGTATCGCCATCCACCACGAGCGTGATAATTGAGAGCGCGATCTTTGCCCCAACCTCAGTGCGTCGCTCCGCGCAGCGACACAGCTTACGCTCCGAGGCATCGCATCGCTTTGAACGCGGCCAAGAGCGCCGCCTCGCTGCGCTCGGTGCCGACCAGGTGGCGGCACTCCTCACAGAGTGGGCCGGTGGCGTCGCCCGGTCGGGGCGCCTCGTCAGCGGTGCTGAAGAGGTCCCCGTGACCACGTTGAACTTCCGCCCGTCGCGTGTTCGTGCCCTGCTTGGCGTTGCGCTCACCGATGACGAGCAGGTAGCGCTTCTTGGCTCCATCGGAATCAGCGCAGACACCGCGGCGAATGCAACGAAGATCGCCGTCACCTCGAAGCGTTCCGCCTCGGCCGAGAAGGGGAGTGCACGCGCTGTTCAAGTACCAAGTTGGCGCAGTGATCTTGAGATTGAGGCCGACCTTGCCGAAGAGGTCGCACGCCTGTACGGCTACGAGCGAATTCCAACAACAATTCCGAGCGCCGATCTTCCACCACATCGCCCAAGCCCAACCTTGCTTCGTGACCGCGTGCGTCAACTCCTTGCCGATGCCGGGCTGCACGAGGTTGTAACCCACGCACTTCTATCAGCCGCACAGGCAGACCTTTGGAGTGAACCGGCGACGCTCGTTACTGGATCACTCGCCGCATCCGAGGGAGCCGCAGGTGGTGCGTCAATCGTGTTGCAGAATCCACTCTCGGCGGATCATGACCGTCTCCGACAATCCCTCCTGCCGAGCCTGCTCGATCGGGTTGATGTCAATCTCCGCTACGGAGCAAACGCAGGTGCGATCTTCGAAGTTGGTCGTGGCTACGGCAGCACGAAAGGCGGCCCCACAGAGTGGACCCGCCTTGCCATCGCGGTATGGGGAGATCGTGAGCAAGGCGCGCCGAGCGCGGTCACAACGGCGTGGAACCTCGACGAACTCAAACGCCTTCTCGCCCAGGTTGCCCACCTTGTCGGAGAGAGACCAGGATATGGAGCAGCGATCGAGTCAGGCGTGCTTCACCCTGGTATCAACGCGGTCATCACGGGTGAACGAGTAGCGGGACTTCTGGGAGAACTCCACCCTGCGTCGCCGATCTGGCGCGATCAGCCACGCATTCTGCTTGCCGAAGTTGCCATTGCTGGACTTCGCGCAGGGCGCGTGGAAACTGCTCAGATTTCGCTACCGCCGGCAACACCGCCAGTCACACGCGACGTTGCACTCATCATCCCAGCTGCAACAACGGTGGGACAGGTCGTTGCAGTGGCACGAGAGACCATGACCCGGGCCACAGCGATTGAACTGTTTGACCTCTTCGCTGGCGCACCGCTCGCTCCAGGCGAACGATCAGCAGGCCTACGCTTCACCTTCCAGCCAACTGCCACCGGCGCTGATGATGAGGCGTTTGCTTCGGAGCTTGCCGCCTTTGAGGGTGCCGTGCTTCGCGCCTGTGGGGCACGCGTTCGCGGCGTGGAGGGGCAATGAACCCGACCGTTCTCGTTGATCTCGCTGTTGTGGCGCTTCTGGTCCTTGCGGCGTGGAGTGGGGGGCGAACTGGCGCGGCTCGCAGCGCAGTCTCTCTGATCGCACTCGCCCTCGGGCTTGTCATTAGCGCACAAGGGCAGGGTGCCATCACTGCGCTCATCGCCCAGATCCTCCCTGATGTCGATACGCGCCTTATTGGGCTCGGCATCTTTATCGGTGGGATTTGGGTGTTGTTGGCGGTCGTCTCCTATGTGGTCGGTCGATTGCTGCAAGCGTCGTTGCGCGCGATTCACCTCGGGCCGGTTGACACGGCGCTTGGGGCAGTCTTCGGCCTCCTGCAGTGGAGCGTGACAATTGCCGCCCTCATCTTCGTCGTCGATGCCGCGGCATCGGTGAACTTCCCGCTGCCTTCACCATTGAGCGATGTGGCATCGGCGATCGCGTCGGCACAATCTTCTGAGGTGATTCGTGGCTTGATCTATCCGATCGCTAGCCAGCTGTTTGGCGGACTCCTTCCAGAAGGCCTGCGCGCGCTTCTCGTTCCGTGAGCCCAGCAGCGGGGCTGCCGTACGACGAGCGTTCCCTTGCGCGTCTTGAGTGGGCGGCGCTTCTTGAAATCTTCGTCGAAGCCTGTGCCTTTACCCCATCGCGCACCCTCGCTGCAGAACTTCGCCCGACTGATGGTGGTGGCAGCCTGCCAACGCTGCGTGCCCTCGGGCGTGAGATTGCAGAGCTCCGACGCGACGGGGGAGACCCGCACATCGGTGGGGCCAGCAACCTGGAGCCAGCCGCTGAGCGTGGTTCCAAAGGGGGCACTCTCGACGGTTCCGCACTCTTTGCAATCAGCGAGACGCTCCGTGTCGTCGAGCGCCTTTCAAGCGATCTAACTGGGTCAGGCCCAACGCTCAGCGCCCTTGGTGCGGCGCTCGCCCCGCTCCGACCGCTGCGTAGTTCCATTGAGCGTGCGATCGCTCCCGATGGATCAATTCTTGATGCAGCTTCACCACTCCTTGGGGGATTGCGCGCACTCCACCGAACCAGTCTTGAGCGGCTCCGCACCCGGCTCGAAACACTGGCCCATGCGAAGAACTACAGCCCCTACCTGCAGGAACCGATCGTGACGGTACGTAACGGTCGCTATGTGCTGCCAGTCCGGTCGGAGTGGAAGTCACGCGTTCCAGGGATCGTCCACGACGCGAGCGCCACCGGCCAAACGGTTTGGATCGAGCCCCTCGAGGTGGTTGAGCTCGGGAATGCCGTGCGAGAATCTGAGGCGGCTGTCGCCACGGAAGAGGCTCGGATCCTCGGCGCGCTCTCAGCACTTGTTGGCACAGATGCGGTGGCCCTCCGCTCCAATGGTGAACGTCTCGCCATTTTTGATCTGGCGCGCGCTGTAGCGGATGTTGCGCGTGACCGTAACTGGATCTACGCCGATGGCTCCGTGAATGGGGGGCTGCTTTTATCTGAGGCGAGTCATCCGCTCCTCACGCCGCCAGTCGTGCCGATGAATCTGCATCTCGACGATGAGCAGCGAGTACTTGTGATCACGGGACCCAACACGGGCGGTAAGACGGTTGCACTGAAGGCGGTGGGGCTCCTGACGGCGATGCATCACGCCGGGCTACCTATCCCGAGCGGCCCTGGCTCGGCGGTACCCGCAACGGGTAACGTGTGGGCCGATATTGGTGACGATCAGTCCATCGCGCAGAGCCTTAGCACCTTCTCTGGGCACTTGACCTCAATTCAGCGCATCCTGCTCGGGGCCATTGCGGGAGACGTGGTGCTCCTTGACGAGGCGGGGGCGGGGACTGACCCAGCTGAAGGGGCCGCTCTCGCCGCAGCAATCATCGATGAACTGCGACTCCGCGGTTGCCGTGTGCTGGCAACAAGTCACTACGCGGAGCTTAAGCAGTACGCACAGGTCACCCCTGGTGTGGTCAACGGTTCGGTCGCATTTGATCTCGCAACCCTTGCGCCAACGTATCGGCTAGAGGTAGGTGTTCCTGGGGGTTCGCAGGCGTTCGCAATCGCGGCACGCCTCGGCCTGCCACAAGCGCTCCTCGATGCTGCGCAGGCGCGTCGCAGTGATCAGGGCGCCACGCTCGATGCTGCACTCACGGCGGCGGCGGATGCGGAGCGTTCCGCGCGCGAAGCGCGCCAGGTGGCGGAAGGGCTGCAAGAGCGCGCAGCAGACTCACTGGCACAAGCGGTGGAGTTACGCCGCGCCACCGAGCGATCGGCCCTTCAAGCGCGCCAAGTGGCAACAGCAGAGGCGCGAGAGGCGGCAACGGCAATCTTGCTTCGCGTTGATCAGCTCCGTGCAGCACTCGAGTCCGGGAGCCTCACGCCAGAGGTCATGGCAATAGCAAAAGAGTTGGAGCGTTCGTCGGAAGAGGCGGCGCCAGAGTTGAGTGAAGAGGGAGAGGCGACAGGGCAGCTTTCTCCAGTAGCGTTGGCAGCTGCCATCGGGGGCGATGTGGTGTTGCGGTCGGGGGCGCGCGGCACGCTGCTTGCGGTGGATGGCGCGATCGCGACCGTTGCCCTGGGTCGGATGCGCAGCTCACTTCCAGTCACCGAGATCAGCAAGATTCTTAAGGGGTCGACGCAGGCGCCTCCCTCTCCAGTTCGCTCAGCTGGATCGCTGGCAGCGGCGAAACTCGACCTGCGTGGCGCCCGCGTTGAAGATGCGCTGGTAGCGCTTGAGGCGCGGATTAGTGCCGTGCTACTGGCTGGCGGCGACCAGCTGGAGATCATTCACGGGGTTGGTACCGGCGCACTGCGTGACGCGGTGCGCCGCAAATTGCGAGAGCTGCCAGAAGTTCGCGAAGTTCGGTCGGCCGATGAACCTGGCCGCGAAGGGGTGACCTTCGCCCTCCTCTAGGCGAGCGTTACGGAGCGACGCTCGGGCTTTCACTAGGGATCGGTGAGGGCGTGGGGCTTGGTGTGGCCGAGAGACAGGAGAGGGTAGGGGCGATGGTTCCACCCCACGTTGCGCCATTCGGCCGCCAATACGATGCGTAGAAGTACTGCGTCTTTCCACCGCGGGCTCCACCCTTGATTCCAACTCCCAACCGAGCGCGTTCGATCCACTCCAGGTTTGCAGCTTGCCACTTGGGCCACTGCGATTCGAGGATGCTCAGGTCCAAGTAGCTCGCTTCAACGGGGGTACCTGCGCAACCATCAGCCCAAAGCAGGCCAGTGGCGCTATCAATGGACAGAAGTTTCGTCGTGCTGCATGAGGTAGTGGGCGCGGTACCAGGGAAGAAGTACTCGACAGTCGTTCGGGTCGTGCAGGCACCCGGAAGCTCGCCCGTATGAGCATCAATGGTCACGCGCTCTAACCCTTCCGGTTTCGCGAAGTTGGCGATGGGCAGCTTGGAGGAGATCTGCGTGAAGTAGGACTGCCAGAGGCCTCCCGCAGAGTCGCGCGCATAGGCGTTGGCCGAGGTTGCATCGGAATTACCCATCCAGGCCCCAGTTACGAGATGTTGTGCGGTGGGATCACTAGGGGCGGCAAGGTAGCCGAACGCCGTTAAGTCCTTGGTTTGGTCTGTCGTACCTGTTTTGAACGCTGCCGGGCGGCGTTTGCCGCCGCTGGCGACAATCTTTCGGCTCGCCCAAACAGGGTTGACTGCTGGGTCAGTGTTGCCCGCAATGATATCGGTCATCAGCGCCGCAGTGCCTTTTGCAAAGATTTGACGTGTGCTGTCAATGACCGAAGGGGCCTCCCAAATCACGGCTCCATCGCGGTCTTCAATGCGCAGAATGTAGCGCCGCTCTGCCATCTTCCCTTGATTGGCAAGCGCGCCATAGGCTGAGAGAAGGTCAACATATCGAACCTCAAGGGTGCCGATGGCGAGTGAGGCGCCAGCAACATTCTCGCTGTTGTTCTGGAAGGTGAACGCTCCATCACGCATCTGACGCCAAATGCGGTCTGCGCCTGCGCGAATCAGCGCCTTGATTGCGGGCACATTTAGAGAGCCCTGCAACGCTTGTCGCATTCGTACTGGGCCACGTTCAAGACCATCGGAGCCAGCGGGGGTCCAACCCTGACCGAAATCAACCGGAACATCCATCAAGATCGTCGCGGCAGTGATCGCACGGTCCTCTAGCGCGTAGCCGTAGGTTATTGGCTTAATCGCACTTCCGGGCTGACGGTAGCCGCTGAGGACGTCGTATTCTGGCTGGAAGAGGGTGCCGTTCGCTGCACCGTAATAATCCGCGGAGCCTGCATAGGCCAAGATCTCGCCGGTACGCGCATCAAGGGTGGCCACGGCAGCATTGTTGATTGACAGGCCATGAATGGCTTGTAGCCAATTTGTCGGCTTGATGCCGATTGAATTGAGATACGCCTTGTAGTCTTTGATCTGTGTGGACCGAACGGAGAGGGCCCACTTCTCCGCAGCCTGCTGCATCTCCCAATCGAGCGAGGAGATGACCTTGTAGCCGCCCGTATCGAGCTGCTGCTGGCATCCCTCGGTGTCGGTGCAGAGAATCCCTACGAGGAAGTCACGTACACGGTTGACGAAGTGCGGCGCGTTCATCTCGACTAGCGGGGAAGGGATCAGGATGATCTCCTCAGTCCGCGCAGCTTCAATTTCTGCATCGGTGATGGTGGCGGTCTCCTGCGGAATGCCGCTCGCTCGGGCGGACTTGAGGAGATCCAGCACGACGCCGCGGCGCTTCGCCACAGGTGAATCAAGTGGGACGCGGATTACGCCGTCCTCGCCGATGACCGCGTTCTGACGAAGGTCGTACGTACTTGGCGCCTGGGGAATGGCGGCAAGCGTGGCCGCTTCGCCCAGGGTGAGCTGATCGAGCGTCTTACCGAAATACTGCTGCGATGCGGTGAGAATGCCGTACGAGCGCGAGCCGTAGTAGTTGTTATTGAGGTACTTGGCGATAACCTTCTCCTTGCCAACTCGCCCGGGGAACTCTTTGGTGAGTCGGATGGCCTGAACGATCTCCTTCACCTTACGCTCGTAGACGCTCCCCTTGAAGGCTGAGTCGGGGAGGAGCACGCTGCGGACGAGCTGCTGGGTGATGGTTGAGCCGCCACGGCCAGAGCCTCCCAACGTGTCGAGTGCGGCGGCGACGAACCCGAGCGGGTCAAACCCAGAGTTCTCCCAATACGTCTTGTCTTCGATGGCGGTGGTGGTATCGAGAACAATGCCGGGGATGCTGGTGAATTCGACCTCGGTGCGCCGATCCGAGCCGAATGCGGCCAGCTGCACGGCGCCCGTCCGGTCGTAGACCGTTGTGTTCTGGTTCAGGACGATGGTGTCAAGGTCTTTCGGGTCGGGGAGATCCGCAACAACGGCGCTATAGATGGCGATGGTGCCGCCATAGGCGATTGCGGCGATAAGGAGGCAGGCGCCGAGGAGGGCGACTGGCAGGAGGGCGAAGAGCCCCCCAAGTAGGCGTTTTCGGGGCCGACCGTTGCGCTGGGTTGAGTTTCCCGAGGCCATGTTCATCGCTGTGAAGGTAGCATAGGGCGCATGGTGAACCCTCTGGCCTCTGAGCTCCTCCGCGACTTCACCGAGCGAGGTCTGGTCCACGACGTCACCGCGGGGCTCGATCAACGCCTCGTCGCTGACCCCGCGATTAGCGCCTATATCGGCTTCGATCCGAGCGCCGATTCCCTCCATGTTGGTCACCTCATGGGTGTCCTTGCGCTACGCCGACTCCAACTGCACGGTGGCCGCCCCGTTGCCCTCGTTGGGGGCGGGACCGGCATGATCGGCGACCCCTCGGGGCGATCGGCCGAACGCAACCTTCTTGCTCGGGCGACGCTTGACCAAAATCGCGCTGCGATTGGTGCTCAGCTCGCCAATCTCGTCGACTTCTCGGGAAAGAGTGGCGCGCTGTTACTGGATAACCTGAGTTGGCTTGGTGATCTCGGGTTGATCGATTTCCTTCGCGACACGGGGAAGCACCTCACAGTCGGCTACATGCTCGCCAAGGAGAGCGTAAAGACACGGCTCGAAGGTGGTCTCTCGTTTACCGAGTTCAGCTACATGCTGCTCCAGAGCTACGACTTCATGATGTTGCGGAAACTGCACGGTGTGGAGCTGCAGATGGGTGGCTCTGACCAGTGGGGGAACATCACGGCCGGAACAGAACTCATTCGGCGAACGGAGGGCGAGAACGCCGATGGTGCGCCGCACGCGTTTGGGCTCTGCTACCCACTGCTGCTCGCTAAGAGCGGCGCGAAGTTCGGCAAGACCGCCGAGGGTGCCGTTTGGCTGGATCCCGCTCGGACAAGCCCCTTCGCCTTCCGACAGTTCTGGATGGAGCAGGATGACGAGTCAATCGCATCGCTCCTGCATCGCTTCACCCTTGATGCTGTTCCTGAGACCGCTGCCCTGATGGCGCGACACGCGGAGAACCCTGCTGCTCGTCGAGCGCAGCGCCACCTCGCACGCTCTGTGACCGCCATGGTGCACGGGGCCGATGTGGAGGCTCGCGCCGCGACCGTCGCCGATGCGCTGTTTGGCGACGGCGAAGGGGGCACCCCCGACCTGCGAGCGCTGACCAGTGATGCGCTGGCAATGTTGGCGGATGAGCTCCCAACGGGTGGCCTACCCGACACTGCGGAAGCGAACCTGGTTGACTTGGTGATCGCCGCCGGACTTGCGACCTCAAAGAGTGAGGCGCGTCGACTGATTGAGCAGGGGGGCGTGAGTGTCAACGGCGCCCCTGCGCCTGATGGTGCCGCGGCAGCCTCCTCATTTGCGCCGCTGGCCGACGGCTCGCTCCTGCTGCGCAAGGGGCGCCGCGATTACCGTCTCCTCCGCCGCGCCTAGCGCCTAATCCCAAGGGGGAGTGCGCTCGCCTCGCCTATACTCCCCGCATGTCAGGACATTCAAAATGGTCAACGATCAAGCGCGCCAAGGGGGCGACCGACGCGAAGCGTGCCGCCCAATTCACGAAGGTGTCCCGCGAGATCACCATTGCCGCCCGCATTAGCGGTCCTGATCCTGCCGCTAACCCACGCCTGCGCCTCGCGATCGACAAGGGTCGCGGGCTCAACATGCCAAATGACAACATCAAGCGTGCTATTGAGCGTGCAGCCGGTCTCGGACAGAGCGACGCCTACGAAGAGATCGTGTACGAGGGGTACGGCCCAGGAGGAGTCGCTGTACTCGTCGAGGCGGCCACTGACAATCGCAACCGCACAGCGTCTGAGGTTCGCAGCCTCTTCACGAAGTCTGGTGGCGCTCTGGCGAGCAGCGGCGCGGTTGCCTGGCAGTTCGAGGCGCGCGGTGTGATCGAATGCATCGGCACCTTTGAGGCGGTAGGGGAGGCGGCGATCGAGGCCGGTGCCGCTGATGTTGAGGCTGATGAAGGCACCGTCTTCGTCTATTCCGACCCACAAGAGATCCACGCCGTTCAGGGTGCCCTTGAAGCCGCCGGCATCAAGGTAAAGAGCGCTGAGTCAGGCATCGTGGCGAAATCCACCGTCGAGGTGTCAGCGGATGATGCACGTAAGAACTTCAAGCTGATTGATGCACTCGAAGAGCTCGACGATGTGCAGCGCGTAACGGCGAACTTCGAGGTCCCGCCCGAGGTCTTTGCCGAGATCGCTGGATGAAGATGCGGGTCCTGGGACTAGACCCGGGAACGGCAACGTTCGGCTGGGGTGTTGTAGATGCTGGCGGTGCACGCCCGGTACATGTTGCGCATGGGGCACTCCGTACTGCCGCAACGCTGACCCTCGGCGAGAGACTCACCATGTTGCGGGATGGGATCACTGGCCTCATTGATCAGTACAAGCCAGAACGAATTGCCATTGAGCGCATCTTTTCGCAATCGAACGTGCAATCCGCTGTGGCGATCGGTGCTGTGCGCGGTGTGGCCCTCCTCATTGCCGCAGACCACAAGATTGAAGTGGTCGAAGCGACACCTTCCGAGATGAAGCGCGCGATCGCTGGAGAGGGCCGTGCAACCAAGGCGGCGGTAACCAAGGCGATTACGAAGCTGCTCGCGCTTCAGGCAGCGCCCACCCCAGACGATGCGGCGGATGCGCTCGCTCTGGCGCTCTGGGGTGCTGGTGCACGAAAACATGAGCATCGGTCCGGCTCGTCGCGCCTTGATCGCTCTGCATCCGCGGCGGTTGCAGCGGAGAGTGGATTTGATCGTGCCGTACGTGCCGCCCTGCGCGCTGGGAGGTCGTAGTCATGTACGCCCACATCCGCGGCTCAGTTCTCTGGGTGGAAGATGATGCCGTGGTGATCAGCACAAACGGTCTCGGCCTGCGTATTCGCACGCTTCCAGCAGTGTCGGGCACGGCAACCGAAGGGGCCGTGCTTGAGCTCTATCTGCACCACATCGTCCGGGAAGACAGTGAAGCGCTCGTTGGCTTTCCCACACGGGATCAGGCGCGCCTGTTCGCCACCCTGCTCGATGTGAGCGGTGTGGGGCCAAAGGTAGCCATCGCCCTCCTTGCAACGCACGGTCCAGATCTCTTGCGCCGTGCGCTGGTCGACGGCGATGAGGCGCTCATCGCTAAGGCACCCGGGGTAGGGAAGCGGCTCGCAGCACGCATCATCGTTGAACTCGGTGACCGTATGAGCCGAGAGGCATCTGCTGAGGCCGAGATGGGCGCTAAGGGTGATGCAGATCGTGACCTGCAAGGCGCCCTCCGCAGTCTCGGTTTCCCAGCCAGAGAGGCGAAGGAGATGGCCGCTGCCGTCTCTGCCAACACGGCACTTGCCACTGCGCCGCTCGCAGATCGTCTGCGCGCCGCCCTCAAGGAGCGAGCATGAGCGGCGAATCACGTACCGACGCCGCGGAGCTCAACGCCGAAACCACGCTGCGCCCCGCATCACTCGGGGAGTACATCGGCCAGGTAGAGGCGAAGCGCTCACTCACCACGCTGCTACAGGCGGCGCGCGAACGCGGCGAGGCTGCCGACCATCTGCTGCTCCATGGGCCCCCAGGGCTCGGCAAGACCACCCTGGCAGCGATCGTCGCAAAGGAGCTCGGCGTCGAGATTCGCTTTACCTCAGGTCCCGCCATCGAGCACGGCGGGCAGATGGCGGCGATCCTCACCGACCTCACGCCACGACAGGTGCTCTTCATTGACGAGATCCACCGCCTCGGCCGAGCCGTTGAAGAGGTGCTCTATCCGGCGATGGAAGACCGCTCCATCGATATCGTCATTGGAAACCGTGGTTCAGCGCAGTCGCTGCGACTCGACATCGCACCATTCACCCTTATTGGCGCCACTACGCGCGTTGGCATGCTCTCTTCGCCGCTCCGCGATCGCTTCGGTGCTGTGCAGCGCCTCGACTTTTACGACGACCCTGATCTCGCTGCAATCGTTCGACGCTCCGCTGGCATTCTTGGGATTGAGATCGCCGCTGACGCCGCCGCGCTTATCGCAGCGCGCAGCCGCGGCACACCGCGCGTTGCGAACCGCCTCTTGCGCCGTGTTCGCGATGAGGTGCAGGTAGCCGGTTCCACGAACATCACCGTTGAGGCGGCGGCGCAGGCGCTGCAGGGCCTGCAGATCGATGAGGCGGGTCTTGATGCGACGGATCGAAAGCTGCTGACCGTCATGATCGACAAGTTCAATGGCGGACCAGTCGGCGTGGCCGCCATGGCGGCGCTGCTCGGAGAGTCCGCCGATGCGCTGGAAGATGTCTTTGAGCCGTACCTGCTGCGTATCGGCTTCATTGATCGCACCCCACAGGGTCGCGTTGTCACTGAAGCTGCCCGCGCCCATCTCGGCAAAGACGCGGGTTCACTCTGGGGGAAGCGCTGAACCGATCAGAACAGTTCGCTGCGCTCTCTGATCCGGCCACGCTGCCAGCGCGCGCCGG
>JBIIRA010000005.1:0-23103 GCA_044341795.1 Candidatus Limnocylindrus sp. | reverse complement strand
GCGCACCGCGTTCTTGCTCGACTCTTCGCCGATCGTGGCGTGCAGCTCGACCGCACCTATCAGCTGAACTTCGGTGGCAACACCGACTTCCAGAACATGTTGGAGCGCGATCGACTGGAGAGCAAGAAGATCAGCAAGACCAACGCGGTCACCTCGATCCTCGACGAGCAGCTCGGCGATGAGCAGGTACACGTTGGTCCTTCGGACTTCGTGCCGTGGCTTCTTGACCGCAAGTGGGCAAACATCCGACTCGAAGGGACAACCTTCGGCGGTGTGCCACTCACAGCGGAGCTGAAGCTCGAGGTGTGGGATTCGCCAAACAGCGCCGGCGTCATCACGGACGCTATTCGCTGCGCGAAGCTCGGCCTTGACCGCAAGTTGGCGGGGACGCTCGTCGCGCCTTCGTCGTACTTCATGAAGAGCCCACCAATGCAGCTGCGCGACGATGTCGCCCACGCCGCAGTGGAGGCCTTCATCCGCGGCGAGGACAATCGCGTCCTCGACGGAACCCAGGTGACCAAAGAGGGATACCCCACCTCCGAGTCACTGAACTCCGTTCGCGCCTAGTTGTTCCGCTGCGAGGCTGGCTTCGGCCAGTCCCGCCTTCACACTGGAGAGAGCCGTCGCACCCCACAAGGGGGCGGCGGCTCTCCCCTACACTCCCTAAATGAGCGAACCACAGCCGCCCCAGGGGGCAGCCACCCCCTCGCCGCTCCGTCGCCAGGCGCCAAAGCGCACCCCTGGCTATCTCGCCCGGCGCGCCTGGGAGCGGAGCGTCTACACCGGCTACCGCCTCCTGATGTGGGTCATTGGCATCCTCCCCCCACGCCCAGTTGAGGCACTCTTCGCCACGCTCGCGCCACTCGCCTACCTCCTCTGGCCGGCCAAGCGCCGTATCGCCGACGGCAATGCCGCGGTCGTCCTTGGCGTGGCCGATGCGGAGGGCCGACCACTTCCAGGGAGCGAGAAGCTCGTGCGCGCCCGCTCCCTTGCGAACTACCGCACCTATGGGCGCTTCGCAGCAGAACTGCTGCGCCTGCCAAGCCGTTCGCTCAAAGAGATCGCCGCCGATGTCGACTTGAGCGAGGCCGCATTCATGGACGACTTCCGCGCACGGGGACAAGCCGCGGTCTTCGTAGGGTTTCACGCGGGCAACAACGAGCTTGGCGCCGCGTCACTTGGCGAACGCGCGTATGACGTAAACGTTGTCGCTGACGATAGTGCGTTTCCAGAAATGTACGAGCTCCTTCGTCGCCTTCGCGCAGCATGGGGAGTCAAAGTGATCGACTGGAAGGCGATTCGTGAGGTGTTCGGCGCGCTGAAGCGCGGCGGGTTCATCGTTTTACTGAGCGACTGGGGATACAAGCCCGATGGAATCCCATGCCAGCTCTTTGGCCGATGGACCACGCTACCAAGTGGCCCGGCGGTGTTGAGCGCGCGTGGTAACGCACCAATCATCCCGTTCTTCGTTCGACGAGAGCGACCTGGCCATTTCCGAATCTTGTACGGCGCACCGATTAGCGCAGGAAACGGATCTCCAGCCGCACTCCTTGCAGCGACACAAGAGACGGCGACTGCGATGGAGAAGTTGATTCGCACTGAACCCCTGCAGTGGAACTGCTTCAAGCCAATGTGGCCAAACGCCACGAAGCAGCAAGAGCTTGCAGAGAGTGCGGCGCTCATGTCAAAAGAGACAACACGCCGCGGAGCCGAGAGCGCATCATGAGCGCACTGATCGGCTACCTCATCATCGGGGCACTCTCGTTCATCTCGCGCCTTCCTGAATCGCTTCTTGTCGCAATTGCACGAGCATGGGGGAGAGTTGGCCCACGCGTCATGGGATCGCGCGCAGCGATGGCGCGAAAGAATTTGGCACGCGTCTACACCCATCGCGACGGTGTCGCGCCAACGAGCAGTGCACTTGATCGCGGTGTCGCGCTGCTTTTTGAGCACCATGTGCGCTTCTACATTGAAACAGCACGCGCGCCACGACATGCGCGGAAGATTATCGCTACACGTGTCCGCCTAGAGAGCGAAGAGTCCGTGCACGCTGCGTTTACGCGCGATAGTGGCGGCGCAATCTTTCTCGCCGCGCACTTCGGTGCTATTGAACTCCCTGGCAGCATCCTCGCCGATCGCAGTGGCATGAAGCCTGTTGCGCCAATGGAGGAGCTCGGCAATCCGGTACTGCAACGCTGGATGTTGCGCGTGCGAGGCGAAGGTCTTGGGCTGCGCATCATTCGCGCGCAGGGTGCTGCAGCGGTGATGTCTGCGGAGCTCGCAGCTGGTGGCATCGTTGGCCTTGTTGGCGATCGCAATATCACTGGGCGCGGCGTGCCCGTCTCGCTGTTTGGCGCGCCAGCGCGACTGCCGATTGGCGCAGGGTTGCTCGCCGTAGAGAGTGGCGCGCGCCTCTTCGTCGCGGCGGTCATTCGTGAAGATCGCGGACTCTACACGGGATACATTCGACAAGTAGAGGTGCCGAGCGCTGGAGACCGGATGGAGCGGACGCGCGTGGCGCTTGTTGGCGTTGCCGCAGCATTTGAAGAGTTGATCAGCAAAGCCCCTGAGCAGTGGTGGACGCTCTTCTACCCAATCTGGGACGATCTACCGTCATGAGCCCAACAAAGCGACGGATGACTGGCCTGCAGGGGAGAGCCGATCTGCACATCCACACGATGGCCTCCGACGGTACCGCCGGCGTTGCGCAGGTGCTTGCGCGGGCCGAGGAGCTGCGACTCGATGTGATTGCCATCACCGATCACGACCGCATCGATGCTGCGAAGGCAGCACAAGCAATGGCGATCAAAAATAAGTTACGCGTGCAGGTCATCGTTGGCGAGGAGATCTCCACACTGCAGGGCCATGTGCTCGGCCTCTTCCTTGAGGAGCGCGTCCGACCCCTTAGGTCGCTGCGCCGCACCATTGCGGAGATCCACGAGCAGGGCGGGATTGCCATCCCAGCCCACCCGCTCTTCCCGCACCCGCTCTGCGCCCAGGCGGGGGCCCTGCGGGCCGTAGCGAACGATCGTGACCCTGCCTGCCGCCCCGATGCCCTGGAGACCTTCAACCCCACGATCTTCGGCACCTTCCCGCGTGCGCGAGTGCAGCGGCTGGCGAAGGAGCTCGGCCTCCCTGGGGTCGGCTCCTCTGACGCCCATGTGCTCGAGGCGATCGGTCGCGTCTACACCACCTTCCCTGGGCGTTCGACTGCCGCGCTCCGTCGCGCGATCCTTGCCGGCACCGTGAAGCCAGGCGCTGGTGAGGACCACACCATGCTGGAGAGCCCCGCGATCTTCGCCCGGCAGATGCTGCGCAATCTCATCGGCCTCGGGCAAGACCTGCGCGGCGTCACTCGACCGATCTGGACACTTGGCGGCGAGCGACACGGGCGCGACCTCGGTTACCCACACAGCCACAAGCGACCGGTGAAACACAAGTGAAGATCGGCCTCGTCACGCCGTATGTGTATCCAATGCCTGGTGGCGTGAACGATCACGTTGGCAGCCTCTACCGCGTTCTTCGGTCACGCGGGCACGACGTGCGCATCATCACCAGCAGCCACGGACTTCAGAAAGCTTCTGAAGGAGATGTGATTCGCATCGGGAAGGGCTTCAGTGTTCCGTTCAACGGCTCGATGGGCACGATCACATTGAGCCCAACCTATCTGCGACAGGTACGCGAGCTCCTTGAGCGCGAACAATTTGACGTGCTGCACTTCCACGAGCCGTTCGTGCCGTTCCTTAGCCTCGTCGTGCTTACGCTTTCTAAATCGGTGAACATCGGCACCTTCCACGCATTTGGCGGGCTTTCACTCAGCTACGAGTTTGGCCGGCGCGTGATGGGTGACTATGCGAATCGACTGCACGGGCGCATCGCCGTGAGCCCAGCGGCGCGACACTTCATCAGCCGCTACTTCCCAAGCGAGTACAAGATCGTTCCAAATGGTGTTGAGCCGAGTCGCTATCGCAACGCCGTGCCAATCTCGCGCTATCGCGACGGCGTTCCGAATGTGCTCTTCGTTGGTCGCATGGAGCCACGCAAAGGTCTGATCCATCTCCTGCGCGCGATTCGCAAGATGCAAGTCAACGGTGAACGGGTTCGACTCTTGATCGTTGGTACCGGCCCAGGCGAACGCGAAGCGCGACGCTATGTGCTGACCCGACAACTCAACGACGTCGAATTCCTTGGACGCGTGAGTGATGCGGAGAAGGCGCAGCTCTTCAAGACCGCAGATGTGTTCGTCTCCCCAGCAACTGGACGAGAGTCGTTTGGCATTGTGCTGCTTGAAGCGATGTCTGCTGGTGCCCCGGTGATCTGCTCCGACATTCATGGCTACCGGGCAGTCGTACGTCGCGAGCGCGATGGCATCTTGGTTCCCCCAGCAGATTCCGACGCGCTGGCCGATGCGCTCGGGCGCGTCATTCATGATCCCGAGCTGAAGGCGCGTCTGAGCGCTGCAGGCATTGATCGCTCAGAGCTCTTCACCTGGGATCGTGTTGGCGCGTCGGTTGATGAGTACTACGGCTTCGTGATTCGCCGCCTTGCCGAGCAGGGTGCGCTACCGAGTGGATTCAACGCACCGATTCCGGCGCCACCAGGGCCGCGTCGCCGCAGCGCCTAGCCCTTCGTTCGCTACGCCTGCGCGAGTCGCGAGGCGAGTTCGCAGAGGAGACGGGCGGTGAGGCCCCAGACCCGTCGCTCTCCTGGTACTGGAATCACGCCGTATCGCAAAAGTTGGCCCTGCTCTTCGGCGTCAACAACGTGCACCTCATGTCGGGGATCAAAGAGCCCGAGCTCGGCACCGAGGGTTTCGGCAACCTCGCGCGGATCTGGTGTGATCTGTGGAGTTTGTGGCGCAACGGCAACGAGCACCTGCACCAAGAAGTTGCTCGCTGGCACGTAGGCGGCATCGAGCGAGCCCACAAAGCGAATGTCGTGCTCTGGGTCAGCGGCGTGAAAGCCGAGCTCTTCATGCAGTTCGCGGATCGCTGTCTCTTGCGGCGTCTCGTTCCTCTCGAGTTCGCCACCCGGAAGGGCGATCTGTCCGCCGTGTCGGCCGTGCTCTGCCCGCTTAATCAGCAGTACCTGGCAGTCAAACGGATGCGGGTCAACGCTCTCACCGCCACCCGTAGGGCTGCAGCTCCCTAGGGCCACAGGTGGCACAAGAAGGGCGGTCACCACCGCAATGCGCGGATTACTACTGGCAGGCGGATTGAGGTCAACAGGCTCAAGGCCTGGCAGGCGAAGCGGGGTGAGCGCCTTTGGAAGCGGAAGGGGGAGTGTGGGGAGACGCCCCGCCGCATCGCGACGGAGCGCCTCCTCAATACGGTCTGCGAGTCGTTTGATCAACGCGACGGGTCAGCTCGGCCGGCCCGTGGCCCCATGCGCGCGCACGGGGATCCGTGGCGGCCGTTGCGTGCCCTGATTCGCTGGGAGCGGCTTCGGCTTGCGGCGCAGCGCATGCTCGAGCACCTGGCCGATCGTCTCCACCGGAATGATCTTCAGCGACTTGCGGATCTCCTCAGGGATCTCCGGCAAGTCCTTCTCGTTCTTCTTCGGGATCAGCACCACGCGTGCACCAGAGGCGTGTGCCGCCAGCGCCTTGCTCTTGAGTCCGCCGATCGGCAGCACGCGGCCGCGAAGGGTGATCTCGCCGGTCATCGCCACCTCTTTGCGAACTGGGATGCCGGTGAGCGCCGACACGATCGCCGTCGCCATCGTCACGCCCGCCGAAGGACCATCCTTCGGGATCGCGCCTGCTGGAACGTGAATGTGCAGACCAGACTTCTCGAAGCGTTCTGGCGCAATGCCGAGCTCCGCCCCGTGCTCCTTGATCCACGTCAGTGCGGCCCGCGCCGACTCCTTCATCACATCGCCGAGCTGGCCGGTGAGGATCAACTCCTCACGCCCCTCCATCACACCAACTTCGACGGTAACCACATCGCCACCGACAGGCGTCACCACGAGGCCTGTGGCTGAACCGACCTGATCGTCGTTGTCCATCTCGCCGTACTCGTGTCGCTCCGGCCCGAGCCAGGTGGCCAAACGCTTGACGTCGACCTCTGGCTTACGACCCTTCTTCTCGGCCACGGCACGTGCCAACTTGCGCATCACAGTGGCGATCTCTCGCTCCGCATTGCGCACGCCCGCCTCGCGCGTGTAGTGACGAATCAGGTGCACGAGCGTCTCGTCGGGAACGACCGCCTGTGCCTCGGTCAGGCCATGATTCTCGCGCTGCTTCGGCAAGATGTAGCGCTTCGCGATCTGCACCTTCTCCGCCTCGGTGTATCCAGGAATCTGGATGATCTCCATGCGGTCGCGCAGCGGCGCAGGAATCGTGTCGAGCTGATTCGCGGTGGCAACGAAGAGCACCTGCGAAAGATCAAACTCCACCTCGAGGTAGTTGTCCTGGAACGTTGCGTTCTGCTCTGGATCGAGCACCTCAAGAAGTGCCGACGACGGATCGCCGCGGAAGTCCGCGCCGAGCTTGTCGATCTCATCGAGCATGAAGACTGGATTCTTCGTGCCCGCCTGCTTGATCCCCTGCACGATGCGGCCGGGGAGCGCGCCAATATAGGTTCGACGGTGCCCACGAATCTCCGCCTCATCGTGCAAGCCACCAAGGCTCATGCGCACAAACTTACGGCCCATCGCGCGAGCGATCGACTTACCAAGTGATGTCTTGCCAACCCCTGGAGGGCCGGCGAAGCAGAGGATCGGGCTCTTCACCTGCGGGGCGAGCTTGCGCACCGCGAGGTACTCAATGATGCGCTCCTTCACCTTCTCCAGACCATAGTGATCGTCGGCGAGCACCTTGGCCGCCTCCTTGATTTCGATGCGGTCTTCCGTCGCAACGTTCCATGGCATCGAGATCAGCCAATCAACGTACGTGCGAATCACGCCAACCTCAGGCGATGCCGAAGGAATGCGGCTCATACGGTCGAGCTCCTTGAGTGCGCGCGACTTGATCTCCTCCGGCATGCCAGAGGCTTCGACCTTCTCGCGCAGCTCATTCGTCTCCGCCTGCTGCGGATCCTCTTCGCCGAGCTCGCGTTGAATTGCCTTGAGCTGTTCGCGCAGGAAGTATTCGCGCTGGCTCTTATCCATCTCAGAGCGCACGTCCGATTGAATCTTCCCCTTGATCTCGAGGATCTCAATCTGTCGTGACAAGAACGACGCGACGTACTTCAGTCGCGCCACAACATCGATCGTCTCGAGCAGCTCCTGGCGCTGCTCGGTCGTCATGTCTGGGGTGTAGGCCGTCATGTCGGCGAGCAGTCCTGGATCGCTGATGTTTTTCGCTGCGACAGCGGCCTCAGGTGGCACCGGTGCGCCAGAGGTGACGTACGTCTCGACTTGCGCCTGGACGCTGCGCATCAACGCCTCAACCTCAACGCCGGTGACCTCTGGTGTCTCGACAACGGTGCCCTTCAACATGAGCGCGGCACCAGTGGTGTCGAGCGACTTCACCTTGAAGCGACGCTGACCCTGCACCACGGCGCGCAGTGTGCCGTCAGGAAGGTTGACGACCTGTGCGATCTTCGCGAGCGTGCCCATGGCATGCAGCTGATCAACCGAGGTGATCTCTTCCTGCTCTGGCTCACGCTGGGTCACCAGGGCGATCCAGCCACCCGCGGCAGCCGCGGCGCGAATCGCCGCAACGCTCTTATCGCGGCCAACCTTCAACGGCGCAACCATCTCGGGGAAGATGACGATCTCGCGGAGGGGAACAAGGGGGAAGGAGCCGCGTCCGCGTGGCACGACCGTGTCGTCGTCGCTTGCGGCAACAGCCTCGTCAATGGCGAGCTGCTCCTCTTCGTTGAGCTCCTCATCAAGGTCTGCCTGAATCTCTCGCTCGGTTCGCTCGCTCATGCTCGTCCCCTTCCTGCCGCTTCCTGCGGCGCTCGCTTCGCCTCTTCCGCCTGGCCCTCTTCGTACAGTCGTTCCAAGATTCGTTCGCCGAGCCGCTCCTCAAGTTCGAAGAGGAGCTTGATGCCGGCGAGATTGACCCCAAAGTCTTGCGTCAGGTGGCGTATCCAGAGGATCCGCCGCAGGTCGTTCTCCGAGAAGAGGCGGATGTTCGATTCGGTTCGGGAGGGGCAGATCAGACCCTCCTCTTCGTAGATACGCAGGGTGCGGGGGTGAACCGAGACGATGTTGGCGGCCACGCTGATCACGTAGACCGGTCGTGCTGGATCGACGCCTGCACCCCTACTCTTCAACACCTAAACAGGCTACAACCCTATCAATACCATTGTCAAGAGAGTTATCCACAAAGTGGCAGGCACGAGGTGGAGAGCAGGCCCTCCTAGGGCAGATGGCAGGGAAGCAGCAGCGGCGAGAGGTGCGCTACTCGAGGTCGCGGCGGTACGGAACGTCGAGGATCACCGTGTTGCGTCGGCCGAGCAGCGTCTCGCGAAGGCGCTTCCCGTTGCCGTTGTGCAGGATGCGATCCCACCAGTGTCGACCGGCGTACTCGGGGATCAACACCACATTGATGCGGCGCTGCTCTGCTGGCAGATGCGCATCCTCATCCTCGATCTCGTCGAGGTAGTGACAGATCGGCTCCACGATGGCGCGGAATGGAGACTCGACCGTAACGAGTCGTACGCCAGGGAAGAGGGTCTCGAACCGCTCGCGAATCTCCGCCTCCTCCGCGGCATCAAACACAACGCGCACGGCGGTCAGCTCGCCTGTGGTGCCTTCAAGGATTCGACCGAGCGTGATTGCACGAACCGTCGAACGATTAATCTCGCCGAATGGCGCGAGGATCCTGCGTGGGCGATGTGGTGCGTCAAACACGAGATCTGGCTTGATGGCTAGCTCACGCTCGTGCAGGTTGTAGCGGCGTCGCACAAGTGCCATAAAGATCGCAACGAGCGGTACGAGCACAAAGATGATCCAGCCACCGACCGCAAACTTTGCGAGCGAGATAATGACAAGCACAACGCCGGTAACCACCGCACCGACGCCGTTCAGCAGCGCCTTCTTCTGCCAATCTGCACCGCGCACATTGCGCCAGTGCACCACCATGCCCGTTTGGCTGATCGTGAATCCAAGGAAGACACCAATCGCATACGCAGGAATCAAAAGGGTCACAAGTGCGCCGGTTGCAAGAAGGAATATCACAGCACCCGCAGCAATCGTAAGAATTCCACCTGCGTAGGCAAGCCGGTCGCTTCGCTGTCCAACCTGGCGCGGCAAGAATCCGTCTCGAGCCAAGATTCGTGCAAGCTGCGGCCCGCCGTTAAATCCGGTGTTGGCTGCAAGGAGCAGAATGCCGGTGGTCGCAATTTGATAGACCACATAAAAAATGCCATCACCAAATGATGCCCGAGCAATCTGTGACATCAGCGTTTCACCACCAACCTCTTGTGGAACCTTGCCGAACGCAAACGCAAGCAGAGAGATACCGAAGAAGATTGTCGCGAGCAGAACAGACATAATGCTCATGGTGTTGGCAGCGTTCTTTGCCTCCGGCTTTTTGAACGCGGAGACACCGTCGGAGATCGCCTCCGTCCCCGTTAGGGCAACGGAACCGTAGGCGAATGCCTTAAGCAGTAGGAACGGCAGAATCAACTGCATTTCGCTGTGGGGAATGACGGTGACTCCCTCACTCCAATTAACGGCAGGGTCGCCTAGTGCAATGCGGATCAGCCCAACAGCGATGACCGCAAGCGCGCCAAAGACAAAGAGGTACGTCGGAATGGCAAACAGCTTTCCTGATTCACGTAGCCCTCGCAGATTGGCAAGGACGAGAAGAATGAGCGCGCCAATCGCCAGCTCGACGCGGAACGGTGAAAGCTCAGGAAGCGCTGAGGTGATGGCCGCAACGCCAGCGGCCGTACTGACCGCCGCCGTGAGGACGTAGTCAATGACAAGGCTTGAGGCGGCAACGAGTGCTGGTCCTGTACCAAGCGTGCTCTTAGCGACTGCGTATGCGCCACCCCCCTTTGGGAATCCGAAGCAGACCTGGCGGTAGCTCAGCGCGACGATCGCAAGAAGGAGGCCGACGGCCAGCGCGATGACCGGGCCGAATGCCAGGTAGGAGGCGCCCGCAGAGGCGAGCACGATCAAGATCTCTTCGCTCGCATAGGCGCTCGACGAGATCGCGTCAGAGGAGAAGATCGGCAGGGCGAGGGTTTTACTGAGGCGCTCCTCGCCCTCTTCAGCGTTTGAGATTGGCCGACCGAGGATGAATCGCTTTGCGGCCGTCGTCGCTTTCCCTAGGTCATGAATCGGGGCACTTCCTGCCGCGGATGCAACAAGGTGGTCAGGTGAAGGCTCAACGAAGAGCTCTTCGCCGCTGTCGTTATGGTGCCAGTCAGGCGTCGTCTTCTGCTGATCAGAGGTCATCGCGCTTCACTGCACCTTTCCCGTCAATTAGGGGTCCCTGAGGGCTATCTGTCTCCCTAATCCTATACCCGCGCTCGCACCCGCTCCGATTCATGCGGGGTGACGCGCACTAGGAGCGCGCCATAGAGGGCGGGAGCACCCACCGGGATCACCTCAATCGCGCTCGTCCCAATAAAGGAAGAGGCTGCACTCAACTCTGCATCCCACTCGTCACTCGCACGCTTCCACGCGAGCAGTGAGCCCGTTGGTGCCAGTAGCGGAGCGGCCAATCGAATCAGTTCACCGAGCGGTGCGATTGCTCGCGCAGTGATCAGATCAAACCGAACACCACCACCGTGGGCCAGTTCCTCGGCACGTGCATGTGCGACGCGCAGTCGCGGCGCAAGCCCGCTGGCCGCGGTCACCGCTTCAAGGAATCGTGCCTTCTTTCCAATTGATTCAATAAGCGTCATCGAAAGATTGCTGTGGTGTAAAAGCAAGCGCGCCGCCAGCGGTATGCCAGGGAACCCACCACCAGATCCAAGGTCGGCAATCTTTCCGCCGTTGGGAAGGAGCCGCTCAATGTGGGGCGCAGCTACCAGTGAATCAAGAAGATGCCGCGTCGCGCGTTCAAGCGGATCACTGACACGCGTGAGGTTGATTGCCGGGTTCCATGCGTCCAGCAGTCGCAAGTGTGCAGTGATAATTGCCGTTTCGGCAGCAGAGAGTTCAGGAAGTGAGGCTGCAGAAAGTTGGCGCGCGAGCTCGTCGAGTGTTTCGCGTTCGGTTGGCGGCAGCGCACTCGGATCAGTGGGAAGCGGTGCGCGTTCAGGGGACGTTGTGTCGGAGCTCAGTCGCTCGCTCCGCTCTTTGGCGTGGCGCTGCGTGCCGGTCGGCCCATCGAGCGACGCACAACGTCGAGCACCTCTTCGATGGATTTCTCGGCGTCGCCCTTCTCGGCAGCATCTTTCATGCAACCGCGAATGTGGTCTTCAAGGATCAGGAGGCCGAGCGCGTCGACGGCGGCGCGCAGTGCTGCCGTCTGCTGCAAGATGTCGACGCAGTACTCCTCGCGGTCGACCATGCGCGCAATGCCGCGCACCTGTCCCTCAAGTCGGCGTAACCGATTGAGCAGCACCTTGCGGTCTTTTGTGTAGCTATGTCCGACATGTTCTGCCATACCCCCTGAGAGTATCTGATCACGCTGCGATGCTACGATTCGGACGCAGAGCGGCAGGCCCCAGCCGGGGCGCCAAGTGGGGAGGAGCAACCATGGCGGCGAGCCAGAACCCGCACGACGACATTGAGTCGATACTGATCACTGAGGCGGCGATTGACGCGCGTGTGCGCGAGCTCGGCGCCGAGATCGGTGCGGCGTATGCGGGGAACGAATCACTCATCCTTGTCAGCGTGCTGAAGGGCGCCATCGTCTTTGTTGCCGATCTCATGCGCGCGATTCCCGGGAACGTACAGATCGACCTGATGGAGGTCTCGTCCTACGACGGTGGCAAGAGCACCGAGTCGAGTGGCACCGTACGCATCCTGAAGGACCTCTCGGGAACTATCGAAGGCCGCGACGTGCTGATCGTTGAGGACATCATTGATACCGGCATCACGCTGAACTACCTCACGAACTATCTTGCGGGGAAGAACCCGCGTTCCGTGAAGATCGTCACCCTACTCAGCAAGCCTGCGCGCCGCGTCGTGGAGATCCCTGTGGAGTGGATGGGCTTTGAGATCCCCGACAAGTTCGTGGTCGGCTACGGGCTCGACTTTGGCGAGCAGTACCGCAACCTGCGCTACGTCGGTGTCCTGAAGCCTTCGATGTACACCTCGACCCCTGGCGAGAAGTAACAAGTGAAGCCAATCGGCCGCATCCAGTCGACCTCTGGGGGCCTCTTTCGACGGAGCAGCGGCCGTCGCCTAAGCGGCATTGGCGCCTCAGGTGTGGTGCTCGGCGCACTGCCCGCTTGGTGGACGCTCGCCGCGCCTGGCGTGCCCGCAACAGTAGGGAACGCCTTCGACACCTATGGAGCAGTTGGCTTCTTCGTCGCCCTTACCACGCTCTTCTTGCTGATCGCCCCAGATGCCTTCGGTGAGCAGTTGCGATTCGATTGGTGGCCCGTCCATGTTGGACTGGTATCAGCTGCCTCCCTCGGCTTCATCGCCACCCTCATTGGTGCTGCCGTCACGGCGACCGGCTACGACCTGCCCCTCTCCTCCGTCTTTGGCATCGACCGCGCCCCTGGCCTCTGGATCACGCTGATTGCACTCGGGGTCTGGATCTCGGGCGTGGCCCAGATTGTTGACGCTCGAGACGACCGCTAAGTGCAATTCGTGCTCAAACGGGGGCTTCGCGCCGCTACCTGCTAGGGTGTGTAGGTGCAGCCGTGCGCTCCGACGCGCGGGCAAGAGGCCGATACCGGCCCAGCCCCGTCGTAGCAGCGCACGCCACGTTATCTACTAAAGAAACCAGAGGTACAAAGTAATGTCACGTAATGTCGCAATTTTCGTAGACGTCGCAAACGTCTTTTATGCAGCAAAGGCTGCCGGCGTAGACATCGATTACGTCACGCTCCTCAAGACTCTTACGGCCAACCGCGATCTCGTTCGCGCCTACGCCTACACCGGTCTTGATCCAGATAACGAGAACCAGAAGGCGTTCCACAACTTCCTCGCGCGCAACAACTACAAGGTTGTCAGCAAGGATGTTCGCAAGTACGGCGATGGTCGTTTCAAGGCGAACCTTGACATCGAACTCGTGGTCGACCTTGTGCGCCTCGCACCAAAGCTCGACATCGCAGTAGTGATTTCAGGCGACGGTGACTTTGCACCAGCCATTCGCGCGGTGCAAGACATGGGCGTGCGCGTCGAAGTGGTGAGCTTCCGCGCAAACACCAGCAGCGACCTCGTTGAGGTTGCTGACCAGTTCATCGAGATCACGAACATTGCCAAGGTGGAGGCCGGCGCCCGTAGTGGTCGCCGAGTTGCCGCCGAAGGCGAAGAGGACCTCTCCATGACAGAGGTTCCCGACAAGCAGTCCGAAGCACCAGCGCGACCACGTCGCGTTGGCGCAGCGCCTGAGCGCGAACGAGTTCGCGGCGGACGCGGCGGTCGCACCGCAGCACCACGTCCCGGCGCACCAGTGCGCCGCTCGTCGGCGATTCGCGTGGGCGACACACTCATTGATGCCGATTCCATCGAGACACTGACCCTTGATGATCTCGGCCCAGACGATCTCGCTGCAGGTGCTGAGCCGTCACCTCACAACCACGAAGGCGTCGCTGCATTCGGTGAGGACGGCCCACGCCGTCGTCGTCGACGCGGCGGTCGCGGACGTCGTGGTCGTGGCGGAGTAGGCGGCGATTCACTCGACGGCATTGAGACGATGACGCTCGACGACGCCGATGATGGCGCGCCAGGCGGCGTTCCTGAATATCTCGCCACCGAGCGACGTGGCGCAACCGGTCGCGGACCAGTGCGCGCTGCACGCCAGCAGCTCGGCTCTGGCCCATCGCGAATCGCCGATGAGGTTGCTCGCTCCCATAAGGACGACACCATTCGCTCGAGCGCGAGCTTCAACGATGCCGACGACGGCATCAGCGATGTCTCGCCCGACGTGGCCGCACTCTTGAAGTCACAGCTTCAGGCGACCGGTCGATCGGCGAGTGAGTCAGCGGCGTTTACCGGCAAAGATGCACCAGTGAGCGGCAAGGGTCGTTCACGTGGCGGTCGACCGGCACCGAAGGGTGCTGCGAAGCCTGCCGCCAAGCCAGCAGCAAAGCCTGCAGCACGCGGTGCCGCCAAGCCCGCCGCAAAGGTTGCTCTCGTAAAGAAGAGCGCCACGCGGCCAAAGGCTAAGGGGAGCAAGGGAGCCTAACGAGATGGCGCGGGCGGTCTCAACGCCGCCTGACGCCGCTCACCCTGCGCGTCGCCCTGCACGCTTCGTCACTCGTGGTCATGACGCCGCCGCGGCACATCTCGCCACGCTGCTCACAGACGCACCACCGCACGCTCTGCTGATTGTTGGGCCGCGTGGTGCGGGCGCAGGCACGCTCGCCCGTGACGCCGTCGCCACGCTCATGTGCGGCGCGCTAGTTGACGGCGGGCCTTGTGGCACCTGTCGCTCGTGCCGCCTGATCGCCTCAGGGAGCCACACCGACCTTGTCGTGATCTCTCCAACTGGGGCATCGGACGAGATCGGGATCGACCCCATCCGCGCGCTCGCGGCCGGCCTCGCCCTCTTCTCTGTTGAAGGGGGTCGCCGCATTGCACTCATCGAGCGCGCCGACCGCATGAACGAAGCTGCGCAGAACGCGCTCCTCAAGACACTCGAAGAGCCACCATCACGCACGCATGTGATCTTGGCGGCCGCTGAAGATTCGCGACTCATGCCAACGATTCGCAGTCGATGCGCGGTGATTCGCCTCGGCCTTCCCGACGCGAAGCAGGCGAGCGAGCTTCTCGGCGATCGACTCGGCGTTGATGCACCAACCGCCGTGCGACTACTCCGCATGTCATCTGGTCGACCAGGGCCACTCATTGATGCAGAGGCAACGGGTGATGCGGCACGCGCACACGCGCAGATCCGTCGCCAAATCCTTGACTTCGCCGCAACACAACCGCACGCACGACTTGGGCAACTCGGCGCGCTTGTTGCCGATGCACGCGCCATCCTCGTTGCTGGTGCCGATGACAGTGACAGCGCTGATGGCACCGAGAGCGACGACAGCGGTGATGATGCACCAGATGGTGATGTGGAGCCGAAGAAGAAGAGTCCAGCGAAGCGCAGCGCCAAACCAACACCTGCAGAGCGTCGCGCCGCCGCAACCGCACTCTTGCGACTCTGGCGTGGTGTCGCGCGCGATCTTGCACTCGTAAGCACCGGTGCCGTTGACCAGATCGCGTTCCCTGAAGATCGCGCAGAGATTGAGTCCGTTGCACACAAACTCCCACCAGCAACATGGGGAGAGGCACTACGCGCCATCGACAAGACGTTGAGCGCGCTACGCCGTAATGGAAACCCAGAACTACTCCTTGACGCAGCAGCGCTGAGCTGGCCAACGCTATGAGCGGCACTGCACTCACGCAGCAACGAGATCTATTCGCGCGACTCGTGACACTCGGCGAAGAGGTAACGGATGCGCTTGATCACACCAATGTCGTCTCAACACTCGGCGAAGAAGAACTAAATCGGGCGATTGCCGCAATTGCTGATCGTGCACTGTCAGATCCTGCAACAAACGCACTCGCATCTCTCGCTGCAAGCGTTGAGCGCGTGATCGCCGCAAACGATCCGCATCGCGCGATTGATTGGATCGGCATGCAGCCACGACTTGCACTAACACTCCTTGCCGCAACGCTGAACCCCGCCAGCTTGCCGAAGGATGTTGTTCCGCTAAGCAGCGGCACCACGGTTGCTGCGCGGATCCCTGCGGGGATCTCGTTCAGCGACGCGCCGCGCGATGGACGAGCCGTGGTCTATTCCGGCATTCAGGCAGATCCAATCCTGCGCCCACTCGCCGTTGCGATCGCGAACGCCACACCGGCGGAGCGCCTTATTGCACGAGCGGTGATGAACGACCCAGATCCAATAGCGGCGGAGGCAGCGGTGCTCTTTGCTGCTCTTCCGTCACACCGCACCACCACCGACCCGCTGGTCGTTGGCGCACTCGCGATCGGCGGAAAGGCGCAGGCCTCCAACGCGCAGTACCGCGGAGCAGTCGTAGAGGCGACAACCGCTGAGATGTTGCGTCGACGTCCGATGCTGGCGAACGATGCCGACCGACTGGTGCGGCGCGAACGCCGCTTCGCGATCGACGGCGTCTCCGCCGATCCACACCCGTTTGATGTCACCGTCGAGGCTGGCCCCGTTCCAGAGCTCTGGGACTGTAAGTGGGGCGCCCGCGGCATTGATGCGAGCCTCCTCGCCGAGCTTGAGGACGCGCGCATTCGCGCTGCTGGGAGCAGTGCGCGCATCGCCATCGGCGTGGTGGCATTCGATACCGCCGCGATCGTTGCCGCGCGGCTCACCATCGTGCGCGCTCCGCGCGAGAAGACGCGCTTCATCACCCTTGAAACTCTCGGGCGGCTCGCGGCCGGATGAGCCTGAACGAGCGACTCACCCCTGGCTTCGCCCCCGACGAGGCACGCCTCCCGGAGCACGCCCGCTACCGCGACGAAGGTCGCTCCGTGCGCTTTGATGAGTGCAACCGCTCCGGCACCATGCGCGCCGCGGCAGTGCTGCGACACGCCCAGGACCTCGCCTGGCAGCACAGCGAGACGCTCGAGTACGGACGCGCCTGGTATGAGTCACGCGGTGTTGGCTGGGTCGTTCGCAGCGTTGATCTGCTCATTGACCAGCCACCCCGCTCCAACGAGGCCATGACGGGCACTACCGCCCTGGTCGGCTTCCGCCATGTGATGGCGCGACGCCGCACGCGCCTCTTCGGCAGCGCCGGTCGCGTGATCGCCGACGCCACCATCGATTGGGTCATGACCGACCAGAACGGACGACCAGTCCGCTTCCCAGCCGAGTTTGAACCATTTGTTGCGGAGGTCGGCGCCACCTTTACCCCCGAGAAGATCCCCGCCGAGCCAACCGGCGATACGTCAGGCGTCACCGTCACAGTGTCGCTGCGCGTCGCCGACTTCGATCCGCTCGGCCATGTGAACAATGCCGCCTGGCTCGAGATTGCCGAAGAGGCACTCAGCGCAGTTGCACCAACACAGCTCAGCGCACCGCGCCGACGCATTCGACTGGAGTACCTAGGCCTTACAACCGGTACCGCCGTACATTGCACGGTTCGCCCTGCGGCCAACGAAGCACGCGTCGACATTCACGATGAAGGAGGCACTGCGCTCGTGCGCGCACTCTTTACCGTCGTCGCGTAATCTCATCTGATGAAGCCTCGCATTACCGCCGCACTCCTCGCGCTACTCGTGAGCGCAACACTCGCTGTTCCTGCACCCGTCGACGCAGCCACAAGCGCTGCAAAAGCATGCAAGACCAACAACACCAAGCTTGGCCTACTCACCGCACTTGATTGCGTGCCAGTGGCAGTAGAGCGCATTGGTGGCTACAAGCGCTCACTCTTTAAACACTGGATTGATGCAAACAAGAACGGCAAAGATACGCGGGCCGAGGTGCTGATTGCAGAGTCCCTTGTTTCTGTGCGCTTCTCTTCAACAGGCAAGACAGTGATCACGGGAAAGTGGCTGAGCCTCTATGACGGAGAGACGTGGACAAAGGCCTCGGACGTTGATGTTGACCACGTCGTTGCGCTTGCTGAAGCGTGGCGTTCAGGCGCATGGAAGTGGTCTGCGACGCGCCGACAGTCGTATGCAAACGATCTAGGTGTTGCATGGACGCTGCGAGCAGTGACGGACAACGTCAATCAATCCAAGAGCGATGACGATCCAACCTACTGGCTTCCGCCACTTGAATTAGCGAACTGCGTGTATCTCATTGAGTGGGTAGCCGTAAAGATTCGCTGGAAGCTCAGCGTCGATGCAGAGGAGCGCCAGTCAATTCGTGATGGTTGGCTTGATGCGCGTTGCTTCGCGCTCAGTAATCCACCAGTAGTTACGGTAAAGATTGCGCCATAACTAGAGACCGAGGTTTGGCCCGTCTCCACCTTTGCGACGACGACGCTTCTTCTCAGGCTCTACGCCTTTACTTGGCATTCCAATCTCGACCGGTCTAATCGGCTTGCGCACACCACCACGCTCGCGCGCCGCGGCAACTGCTGCAGATGGGGCAAAGCCAGATGGTGTTGGCGGCATCTCCGTGCGCTGTCGTGGTGCGGGTCGATCTGGTCGGCGCACGGTGATTGATCCTTGCGGCGCGCGTCGTAGCTGGCGCACCCCCTCGCGTGGCTGAGCGCGATAGGCGATCATCCAGAGCAGGCCGAGTGCGGCAGGGATATAGAAGAGTCGCTCGTCGGTACCACTGAGGCCAACAACGACTGCGCCGAGGTTGACGGCTGCAGCAACAAGCAGGAGCGGTCGGCGCAGCAGCGGAACGGGGACGAGATCTTGGTCAACCATGGGAAGGAGTCTACTCCGTGTGGTGCGCCCGACAGGATTCGAACCTGCGACCTTCTCCTTCGGAGGGAGACGCTCTAATCCACTGAGCTACGAGCGCGAGGGGTGCCGAGTTTATCAGGGGTCTCGCCGGGTAAATCCAGGGGAAAAAATAATGAGGCGACCCCCTTTGACAGGAGTCGCCTCAAGCCGATCCGCTTGTGGGACGAACAAGTCAGCCCCGCCCGCTACGCTCAAAGAGCATCTATCACGTCGCCTATAGCGACTACCCTAACCCACCTACCCATGGTCTTTGAACAAGAACAGCTAGGGAGAGAGTACTCCCTTGAGGGGCAGATTCCAACCCCCCTGGCACACCTTGTGCCGAGAACGAGGGCTAGGCGATCGTCACCGTGGTCATCTTGACCGGCTCCAGTGGACGGTCACCTGGGCCTGTGGCCCCCTTGGCGATCGCGTCGACCGTGGCGAGCCCTGAGGTGACCATGCCGAAGATCGTGTACTTCGGCGGCAGGCTGGCGAGGTCATCGAGGCAGATGAAGAACTGGCTCCCGTTGGTGTTTGGCCCCGAGTTCGCCATCGCGACGGTGCCGCGGGCATAGCCCATCGTCACCGGCTCATCGTCGAACTTGTAGCCTGGCCCGCCCATGCCGGTGCCGTCAGGGTCACCACCCTGGATCACGAAGCCAGGGACAACACGGTGAAAGATCACCCCGTCGTAGAAGCCCTTCTTCGCCAGGGTCACAAAGTTCTCCACGGTCTTCGGAGCCGCATCGTCAAGGAGCTCAAACTCAATAACGCCGACGGTCGTCTCAATCTTGGCGGTTGCCATTCCATCTCTCCTCTGTGGCACAAGGCCACGTGGTCGGCTGGTGCCGACGATGTGCAGAGTTTACCCGCGAACGGTCCGTTGCGCGGACCAGCTATGGCGCTGTAGGAGTAACCGTAGTCGAGATGATCGTTGGAGGATCGATCGGGCGATCCTCCCCATTCCGCTCTAATGCGGCGATGGCATCCACAACATCCATACCAGAGATGACCTCACCTAGGATTGCGTAGGTGCGGGCACTCTCAAGTGGCACCGCGGCAGCATCATCAAGAATCACAAAAAACTGGCTCCCCTGCGAGTCCGGCTGGCTCGATCGAGCCATCGCAATCACACCGCGCCGATACGTACCTAGGACCGGCTCGTCTTTAATGAAATAGCCAGGGCCTCCCGATCCAGTGCCAGTTGGGTCACCGCCCTGAATCACAAACGGCGTACCGTTCTCCATATAGGCAATGCGGTGGAAGATCACATCGTTGTAGAAGTTGCAGCTCGCTAGTGCTGTTAGGTTGCTCACTGCAATCGGCGAGTTTTTTACAGCTAGGCGCACGACAAATGTGCCAAGTGATGTTTTAAACGCAATATCGTTTGATGCGTCGATGCTAAGCGTTGCAGGCTGGGAGGCAGGGCAGCCGTTTGCGTTTGTAGACGCGCTTGGCGATGCATCGGTAGTGCATGCACTCAACGTGAGCACTCCAGTAAATACAAGCGCTACAACAGTTGCGCGCATGCTGCTACGAGTTTAAGCGACGAGCGGTGCGCAGAATGGTGACAGCCATTGCAGACATCAGAAGTACCTGGCCGATGACGACTTCAATCGTAGGGATCTGATTAAGGAGCAACGCTGCAAGGATTGTTGCCGTTGGCGGCATGGCAAGTGCGCCGAGTGAACCGGTGGTTGCGCTTGTTGCGCGAACCCCTGACACAAAGAGCGCATAGGCGAGACACGTTGCAATGAGCGCAAGGTAGGCGAACTGCAGCCCTGGAAGAAGAAGATCTTTTCCAGCAAGTTCTGGAAGCTTTACTCCAACGACGGACGAGACTACCGATAGCACGGCGAATCCACCGGTTGCGGAGAGCGCGACAAGTTCGAGAGGGTGAATACCTGCTGCAAGTCGACGTACGAGCACGATGTACGAGGCATAGCCAACCATGCAGACAAAGGACCAGAGAATTCCAGTTTGGAATGTTTCAGGGTTAGCAGTCGCAGCGCCATTGAGGGCAATGACGACGGTTCCGATCGCAGCGAAGGCGATGGCCCCAATGATCATGCGGTCGGGTCGCTCGCGCAGCAGGATCACACTCAACGTGGCGACAAGCACCGGAGCGAGGCAGAGCTCGATCGCCGTGGCAATACCAACCCCAGCGTTCGTGACCGCTTCAACGTAGGCGTACTGGAAGAACGCCTGAACGAGCCCGAGCCCGAGGCCGAGTGCAAGCACTCGCCTAGGGAGACGGAAGGCGCCGCGGCCGAGCAAGAGGCGAGCTGTGATGGCGGCGGCGGGCGCGGTGATTGCGAGGCGCACGACGACCAGCACCAGAGAGCTGAGGGTGCTTGGTCCCCCGTCAGCGCCAGGAAAGGCGGCCTTGAGCTGACCAGTGACGACACCGATCGTGCCCCAGAGAATGCCAGTGAGGATGACGGCACCGAGCCCCGCGAGGGGGCTCAGCGCGAGGGGCTCGTTGATGCGCTTTGCCGTTGCCATGCGGGGGAGTCTACGCGAGGCGCGCAGCATGTGCGCGCTACTGCGCAGGGTCAGAGACTTTTGAGGCTTCCTCAAAATCAATTGCACCTGACAGGAGTGCCTCACCCAAGATCAATGTGGCAACCCCAGCATCGCGGAGTCGGCGTACACCATCCATGTCACTGACGCCCCCCGCAACGCTCAGCTCCATTGTTGGTTGTCGCGCCGCTAAGTTGGCGAACGCCGCGCTCTCACTCGCGTTCCCACCGTGGCTCAGCACAATGCGCGAAACCCCCGCGGCAGCGAGCTCGTCAATCAACGCCTCTGCAGTTGGGGCACTGGAGCGCTTCCAGTTAAACGATGCAATTCGCTCCGGCCGTGGGTCAAAGCCAACGGCGAGCCAGTCACCTGCAGCAGCAATGCATGCCGACAACTTCTCCGGCTCATCAATAAGCGCAAGAGAGATCACCGCACGCGTCGCACCAGCCGCAAACGCAATGCGAATCGCTTCTGGCGACTCTAGTCCGCCAGCAACTTGTAGCGGCGTTGCCACAAGGCTTGCAACTGCACCAATTGATTCAATGTTGATTGGCGCTGCGGCACGCGCGCCGTCAAAGTCCACAAGATGAATCAGTGTTGCGCCACGGTCAACAAAGTGCCGTGCAATGCGCGCCGGCTGATCGGTTGGTGCGCCGACACCGGTTGCGGCGCCAGGCCAGAAGACAATACGAGAACGACCCTTCTCAAGATCAATAGAGGGAACGATGCGCATCGGCTGCGCTGCGCTACGCGGTTTCGGTTAGCGCTGCAGCAGTCGCCACGATCGTCTTGGTAATTTCATCATCACCAATCCCATAGTGCGTTACCGCGCGGACCTGTCCGTGCGGATACGCAACCATCAGCACGCCGCGCTTCTCGAGTGCATCAAGGAAGCGTGTTCGACGCGCGATACCGCCAGCAACCTTGAAGATCACAAAGTTTGTGGTGACGCGCGAAGGGTCGAGCCGCTCACCTTCAGGTTGCGCGATATGTCTGGGGGAGAGCACACCAGGCAGTGCTGCGATCTCGGTTGCCAGGCGCCGTGCGTTGACGTGATCTTCAGCGAGTCGCTTTACGGTGCCCTCTGGGCCGTCAGAGAGTGCAACGAGACCGGCAGCTGCAAGAATGCCCACCTGCCGCATACCGCCGCCAAGCAGCTTGCGCGCGCGACGTGCTTTGAAGATGAACTCTTTGCTCCCAACCACAACACTACCGATTGGCGCGGCGAGCCCCTTGCTCAAGCAGAAGGTTGCGCTGTCGGCATCAGCCACAAGGTCACGTACCGGTACGCCAAGTGCGACCGCCGCATTAAAGAGGCGTGCGCCATCGACGTGGATCGGAATGCCGTGCGGCTTCAGCGCCGCACGGAGTTCGCGCATGTAGGCCGGAGTAATCGGTCGGCTGAATGTGTGAGCGTGGCAGTTCTCAACAACGACGAGCGAGGTGATCGCGCTGTGCGGGTCAGATGCGTCTTGAATCGCCTCGAGAACATCCGCAATTGGCATCTCTCCGCTGGGGTTCTCATGAACGACGCGAAGTCCGGCGCCAGCAACTACGGCGTAGTTGGCCGCCTCGTCGTTTGGAATATGCCCTTCGGCGGGGGTGATGATCTCGCCGCCGCGTGGCACATGAGCCATAACCGAAACAAGATTCCCCATGGTCCCCGAGGCAACATAGAGACCAGCCTCCTTCCCCAACCGAGCCGCGGCTCGCTGCTCAAGGGCGATAACGGTGGGGTCGTCCTCAAAGACGTCATCGCCGACCTCCGCCTCGGCCATAGCGCGGCGCATCTCAGGGGTTGGATGGGTCACCGTGTCTGAGCGCAAGTCGATGCGGCCAGCCCCGCCGCCTCGTGATGCTGCGTCTGCTCCGTATCCCATAGTCGGATCCTACCCCCTCTGGTAGGCTTCGCAGTCCTGTCGCGGACCCGTGGTGTAGCGGCCCAACATGCCAGCCTGTCACGCTGGAGATCGCCGGTTCGAATCCGGTCGGGTCCGCCAGGAAACCTGATGCTCCTTCAATTCTTCGCATTTCATCTAGGATGTGTCGCATGCCGCGAGAGATTTCCGTGTCTGACGGATACCCGCCCAGTGAGCGAACCCGGGTGCGGCGACTCCCTGAGCGTGGCGTGTACGAGCGAGATGAGATCTACCCCGTCGTCGACGCCGCCCT
>JBIIRA010000043.1:0-6936 GCA_044341795.1 Candidatus Limnocylindrus sp. | reverse complement strand
TCTTCTTCGCCATGCTCCCCCCTTATTACTAGCTGGCGCCTACAGGGGTTCCGTTGAACACCCGGGCATCGAATTCCGCTGCAGCTTGTGCGTACGATTCAGCACCCGAGGTGCCTGGCGCATAACTCCGGATCGCAATCCCGTGGCTTGGTGCTTCAGCCAAGCGTACCGAACGCGGCACTCGGGCTCGATAGACCAGATCCCCGAAGTGGCTCTCCACCTCGCGCACCACGTCACTCCCAAGTTTCGTGCGGGGATCAAGCATGGTCAAGAGGAGGCCATTCACCTCTAAAGCGGGATTTAGGCGCTCACGCACGAGGCGAATGGTGGCCATCAGCTGGGAGAGCCCCTCGAGGGCGTAGTACTCGCACTGCACAGGAACAAGCACGCCATCGGCGATGGCGAGGGCGCTCACGGTCACGAGGCCGAGCGACGGCGGGGTGTCGACCAGGATCACCTCGGCATCCCCAGCGGTGCGGAGGCCGACTGCGAGCTGGCGTTCGCCGCTCTCGTCCCCCGTGGCGAGCTCAACGTCGATCCCGGCAAGGTCAGCCGAGCCCGGAATGAGCATGAGATTCGGAATTGAGGTCGGCTGAGCGAGCTCCACGGCTGGCCGGCGCCCAACAAGGAGGTCATAGGCGGTTGGCGCCCCTTCGGGAAGGGTGAACCCAAGGCCGCTGGTGAGGTTTCGTTGGGGATCGAGGTCGACCACGAGCACGCGACGCCCTGCGTGGGCGAGTTCAGCGGCGAGGTTGAGCACGGTGGTTGTCTTGCCGACCCCACCCTTCTGGTTCGCACACACGATGATTGGCGCGTGGGATCCGGCAGGGTGCTGGGAGGTGGCATTCACGCTCCTATCGTAGCAGGAGGGGGCTACGGAGGCGTTCCAGAGGCCATGTTTCACGTGGAACACGAGGGTCATGGCGGGGGGTGCGCCAAGACGGCTGCGGGGGTATCCTGAGGGCATGACCAAACGCATCGGCTACGTGCTCGGAATCGTGCTCGCCGCCTTCGCCCAGGCGCGGCTCCTCCCTGAGCTCGACATGGAGCGCGCGATCAACCTTCCGATCGTGCTGCTGATTGTTACAGCCTCAGCTGATCGACGCACGCTCGTCCTGGTGGCCGCCACTGTGGCCGGGCTGACCATTGACACGCTCCTTCTGCGGCCGCTGGGGCTAACCAGCCTCGCAATGATTGCTGGCGTGCTGGTCGCGAGCCAGATTCGAGGGGCTGGGGACGCCCTGCTGCTCAAGCGATTCACCGCGCTCCTCTTTGGGCTGGCGGCGAGCAGCGTCACGATCTTCCTCCTTAGCGGCGGAGGGACCGGGCGCATCGGCGACAATGCGCTCACGCTCGTTGTGAACCTGGTGGCCGGCAGCGCCCTGGCCTGGTTCGGGCAGCGCCGTCGCAGGGGCTACCAATTCGACCAATCGCTCCGCGGGTAGGGCAAGAACATGACATCTCCTCAGATTTACCCAGGCGGTGGCGGGCCAAGCGAGCGCGAGGTTCGTCGACGCCGCCCTCTGCGATTCTTTGCCGCCGCGCTGATCATTCTTCTTACGTTTGGCGGCCTCGGCGGGCGCCTGATGCTCATTCAATTTGGCGCGACAGCATCGGCAGGTACAACAAGTGGGGTCGTGCGCGGCCACCGAATTGTCGAAGAGCTCATCACACCTGCGCGCGGCTTAGTCTTAGATCGCGCCGGGCGTGTGCTTGCAAAAAACATTGCCGTGTATGCGGTGCAAATTCGACCTGGCGACCTCTCACTCACCGTTCGCGCACAAGTGGTGAAAACGCTTGGAGAGATCTTGAACATGGATCCCGTGCGCATCATCACGCTGCTCGATCGTAGTACTGGCTCGCTCTGGGAGCCGATTCGCATTGCAAATAACGTGAGCGAACGCGCCGCACGACTGATTAATGAAGAGCACGCCAGCCTGCCAGGCGTAGAGACGGTGATCGAAGCTCGACGCGTCTATCCGTACGGAACACTTATCAGTCACATCGTTGGATACGTTGGTCGCATTGATGGAGTGGAGGCGAGTGCACTTGCGCCAGCCGGTTACAGCGTCGTTGATTTCATTGGGCGTGCAGGGGTAGAGGCGAGCTACGAAGAGGCGCTGCGCGGCACGCCAGGTGTTCGCCAAGTTGAGGTTGATGCAAAGGGCCGGCTTGTGCGCATCCTTGGCGTGACAAAACCACCGGTCAACGGAAGTTCACTGACGCTCACGATCGACATTCAGGCACAACAGCGTGCGTTAACAGCGTTGGATTGGGGGCTGAAAGCAGCGAGGATCAAAGAGGGCGTCGTCGCCTCAATTAACCCACAGAACGGTGAGGTGATCGCCCTCGTTTCACTCCCGGCTTACGACAACAATGATTTCTCCGCAGGGATCAGTAACGCAAAGTATCAAAGCTATTTGGCAAACAAGTACTCGCCACTTTTGAACCATGGGATCGGGTCATATTTTCCACCGGGCAGCACCTACAAACTCGTGACCTATTCGTGCGCTCTAGAGAATCGGTTGGTGACGCCGACAACACGAATCCCATCTACAGCATTTCTTGAAGTGGGCGGTGAGAAATTTTATGAATGGAATCGCCGGGGATTCGGCGGCTCACTGACGCCAGCAGAGGCGTTTATGTGGAGCTCCAATGTCATCACCTTCCGCCTGGCACGCCTCGTTCAAATCAATCGACTCTCCACGTGTGGTCGTCAGTGGGGCTTCGGCGCGCCCACCGGCATTGATCTCCCAGGTGAGATCTCAGGACTCGTTCCAGACCAAGCGTGGGCGCGCGCCACGATCAATCGAGGCCTGTATGACGCGGAGGTGATGCAGTCTGCCCAGGGTCAAGGGTATGACCTCACGTCACCGATTCAGGTGTTGAACTCTTTCGCAGCGCTTGCGAATAGTGGCACCTTGTGGAAACCGCGCGTGGTGCTCAACATCACCAGTCCCGACGGAACCATTACGCCAACCGAACCCATCGCCAATGCGCAGGTCGGAATGAGAGAGGCAACCTATCAAGAGATGCGCCGCGCCGCCCGGAAGGTGGCGTTGAGTCCGATCATGTCGCAAGGAATCTGGCGCATGCCGTTGAATGTGTTTGGAAAGAGCGGAACTGCGCAGTACGGCGTGCGTGACAAACTTGGCCGGCTTCCGTACCACAACTGGATGGGCGGTTTTGTTGCGGCTACGGAAGATTCGTCAAAACGCGATTCAACCTTTGCCTATCTTGTGTTTATGCACGGATCGAACACCGTTGGGAATGCAGCAAAAGAGGTGACGAAGTACTACCTGCAGTTGCAGTTTGATCTAAGCAGTGATTATCGTCGACCCGATCTCCTGACACGTGGAAACTTTTACGGTGAATAGACTCGACTCGCCACTCGGCTCCGCTCTCCGACGTGTGGACTGGATCGCCGCAGCCGCCGTTGGGCTTCTTGCCCTGACCGGAGTTGGTATGGCCTGGCTCAACGCACGAAGTTACGGCCAAGAACTGTTCGCACCAAGCTCACTGCTTGTGCGTTCACTGACGTGGACGCTGCTCTCCATCGCTGTCTATGCCGTGACAATGCTGGTGAATTGGCGCTGGGTCCGCACCTTTGCCTGGCCGCTCTACGCCGCAAACATTCTGCTGCTGATCATCACCTTGATCTACGGCGTTGACTCAGGCGGCAACAATCGAGCGATCGCAATCTTTGGACTCACCATTCAATCCAGCGAACTCAGCAAGATCCTGACGCTCGTGGCGATCTCGACGGCACTGACGAGGGTGGGCCGCGGAAGTAGCGGGCTGCAGGACCTCATGTTGGCGGGCGCGATCGTTGCGCCACCCTTTCTTCTCGTCGTAGCTCAGCCCGACCTCGGTACAGCGCTGGCCCTCATTGCGGCGCTCTTCGGCGCCCTGTATTTGGCTGGCGTGGCGACTCGCTGGGTGGCCGCCCTGGCGAGCCTGGTCGCCGCCGCCGGCGCACTCGCGTGGGTCTTGGTGCTGGCGGATTATCAGAAGGAGCGGCTACTCGCCTTCATCGATCCGAACGCTGATCCCGCTGGGCCGAAGTACCAGCTCCTGCGTTCACTCGAAGCGATCAGAGGGGGCGGACTCTTTGGCGCAGGGGCCGATGGTACCTCCATCCTGACCCCCCTCCCCGTACAAGAGAGTGACTTTGTCTTTGCGGCACTCGTCCGGGCATTCGGCGCCGTTGGGGGCCTCTTTGTCATCCTCCTGCTCGCCATTCTTGTGGGGCGCCTGATCTGGCACTCCTGGACCTCTCCCGATGAGTTCGGGGTGATCTTCGCTGGAGGGATGGCGACCGTCATCCTCTTCCAGACCTTTGTGAATATTGGAATGAACTTGGGCGTTGCCCCGATCACGGGTATCACGCTGCCATTTGTGAGCTACGGCGGCGCCTCCGCAGTTTCGCTCGCCTTCGGCCTCGCACTCGTGCAGAGCCACCGGGTACACGACGGCGGCTCATCGCCGATCATGTAACAATAGCGCGCGGTTGACGCGGGGGAGCCCTGATCGTAGACTTCCTCTCCCGCGACGGACCTGTCCGTCAGCCCGCGACCGCCCAGCAGGCGCCGCCTGTACGGCGCACAGACAGTAAGGACAAGGAAACCATGTACGCAGTCATCGAGACCGGTGGAAAGCAGTATCGAGTGGAGCTCGGCAGCGAGCTGCATGTTGAGCTGACCGGCGCTACCCCGGGGAGCGAAATCTCGTTTGACCGCATCCTCCTTGTGCGCACCGACTCCACCACCGAGATTGGCACCCCAGTGGTTGCTGGCGCGAAGGTCACCGCAACGGTGCTCGGCCAGGAGCGCGGACCAAAGACGATCAGCTTCAAGTATCGACCGAAGGCGCGTAGCCGCATCACCAAGGGGCACCGCCAGGAACTTCACCTTATTAAGGTCACCGAAGTTGCAGTGAATGGCACCAGCGCGAAGGCGCTCTACGAAGCCGGTGCTGCAGATCGCGCCAAGGCACAGGCTGCCGCCGCCGCTGTCGCCGCCGATAAGGCGAAGGCCGACGCCGCAGTTGCCGCAACGTTGAAGGTTGGCGCGCCAGCCGAGGCAAAGGCTGCAAAGAAGCCTGCCGCGAAGAAGCCAGCAACCACAAAGCCAGCAGCAAAAAACGCCGACACGTCGGCTGCCGACGCCGAGTAACGCAGCGAACGCTGAGAGAAGGAGACCCCCATGGCACACAAAAAGGCAGGCGGAAGTGTTCGCAACGGACGCGATAGTGCTGGTCAGCGCCTTGGCGTGAAGGTCGGCGACGGTCAGAAGATCAACGCTGGCGGCATCATCGTGCGACAGCACGGCACCACCTTCGCCGCCGGGCGCGGTGTTGGCCTTGGCAGCGACTACACCATTTATGCAACCGTCACCGGCACGGTGAAGTTCGACCACGCGTCGCGCACGAAGAAGCGCGTCAACGTAGTCGCTTCACCAGACGCCTAGAGAGCCGCTGATGAAGCCAGAGATTCATCCCAAGTACAACACCATCGAAATCACGTGTCTCGCATGCAGCACGAAGTTCTCGATCGGCTCAACGCGAACCAGCGAGCTCAAGACGGAAGTCTGCTCAAACTGCCACCCGTTCTTTACGGGGAAGCAGCTGATTCTCGACACGGCCGGTCAGGTCGAGCGCTTCCAGAAGCGCCTCGGTCGCTCGCGCTGATCTTCATGCGGCGCCGACTCGGCGTCGCTGCGCGAATCGCGCAGGATCGCTTTGCTGACATCTCACACACACTCCAAGCTGTAGCCGTCAGCGCGCGCCCAACGAGCGGCGCAGCGTACGGCGGACAGGCGCTGATCGACGGCGTGCTGATGCGCGGCCCATCACACATTGGCGTTGCACTGCGCACCGCTGATGGCGGCATCGCGGTGACATCGGAGCCGATCGCCACCGGACCGATCCGTCGTCGTCTGACACGCATCCCAATTCTGCGCGGCGCCGTTGTTCTATGGGAGACGCTCGCACTTGGTAGTCGTTGGTTACTGCGCAGCGCCGATGTTTCCGCCGGAGACGAGACGCAATCAAGCAGCAGCACCGGTGCGACCATTGCCACACTTGCGATCACGATTCTGATTGCGGTGGTGGTCTTCAACGTGCTCCCAGCAATTGCCGCGTCGGCGATGGTGCACGCACTCGGCTCCACAGATCTGCTCCTTGAACGAGCGATTGATGGACTCTTGCAGGTGGCAATTCTTCTTGGTTATCTTGCAGCGGTTGGCCGCAGCAGCGATGTAGATCGCACCTATCGCTATCACGGGGCAGAGCATCGTGCGATTCACGCGCTTGAGAACGGCGATCCGCTTACACGCAAGGCGCTGTCACGCTGGCCAACAGCACACCCACGCTGCGGCACCGAGTTCCTTGTCGTCGTCATTCTTGTAAGCATCGTCACCTTCTCGTTGGTTGGACGACTTGATCCGATTCCAACCGTGATCAGTCGCATTGCGGGCATTCCAATTGTTGCCGGCCTCGCGTATGAGATTCTGCGCCTGCTTGGTCGCTATCGAACGAACGTGATTGCGCGGACGCTTGCAGCACCAGGAATTGCGGTACAGCGCATCACCACACGCAAGCCTGATGACGGCATGCACGACATTGCGATCGTTGCGCTGACAGCGGCGATCGAGGCGGAGGGCGGCGTGGTGCCGAGCGGTTCCGAGCGACCAACCTCCCGCGTGCTGCAGTCACTGAAGGTACGCTGATGGCTGACGTGGCACAGCTCAACGCACGACTCGCGGCAGCGCTCAAGGCGCGCGCCGAACTTGAGGCGCAGCTGACGCTCCCCGAAGTCCTCGCCGACCACACCGCCCTTGCGCGCATTGGGCGCGAGCTATCGCGCACCGCACCGCTCGCTGAGGCGGGTGAAGCCCTTACCTCTGCACGCCTGCGCGTGACCGATTCACGCTCACT
>JBIIRA010000042.1:0-7249 GCA_044341795.1 Candidatus Limnocylindrus sp. | reverse complement strand
TGGCGTAGTCGCCAGCGTTCTGGAGTGCGTAGTCAGGGAGCTGACGGAGCGCGATGCCGACGGTGGAGGCAAGGGCGATCACGCCGATCTGGAGCACGGCAAATCGTACGTTTGCCAGGAGGGCGCGAGCGAGGAGCAGTGGGCCGCTAATCACCCGCTGATGGTAGCCTTCGCACCGCTGGGCCATCTGCCCCGCAGAGATCGCGGCGGCGTCACCGCACTACAGGAGGTGAGATGGCACGAGGGAACAGCCACGGAGCGCTCGACGACCTTGATCGTCGCCTGATGGAGGTGCTGCAGGCCGACGGCCGCAAGCCCTTCACCGAAATCGCTGCCGCATTCGGCGTCCCCGAGTCAACCATCCGCGCCCGATACAAGGGGCTCGTTGATCGCGGCGCACTCAAGGTGATCGCTGTCGCTGATCCACTCAAAGTCGGCTACCCGCTGATGGCCATGATCGGCGTGCGCTGCACCCCGGCCGCGCTACTGAGCACCGCCAAAGAGCTCGAGGCGCTCCCTGAGGTGAGCTACTGCGTCGTGGTGGCTGGTGCGTACGACCTTCTCATTGAAGTGGTCTGCGAAGACAATGATGCGCTGCTCACCTTCCTCACGGAGCGACTGCGATCCATTGCCGGCGTGCTCGAGACAGAGACATTTGTGTACTTGCGAATCCTGAAGCAGAACTACGAATGGGGAACGACCCCGACCTGACCGCCTGAGCGGCTCGGCCGGGGTCGCCCCGGTTACTCCAGTTGCGCGCGAGTTACGCGGTGCGGCGCTTTGACCAGCCGACCAGCGTTGCTGCGCCGATCCAGGCGAGCAGTGCCGCCAAGATGATCGCTGGCAGTGTGGTTGTCCAGCTGCTGTCGGTTCCTATGTCACCCTCCTTGTTCATCGCAAAGAGTGGCATTGGCCCGACGACGGTGCTGTCAGGGAGTACGCACGTAGCGACCATCGGATCGTTTACGTCAACGTCCGCAGCACATGGCTCAAGGGAATCACGGAACTCCTGCGTCCAGGTGCTGTACATCGTGGCCCAATCGGTACCGCTATCAACGCCATCCTCAATCACGATCGGGAAGAGGGAACCGTCCGGGAGCAGACATGGCAGAACCGTGTCGCTCGAGATCGGTGCATTCGGCTCCGTGATCCCTTCTGGGCAGGCGGTTGGCTCGCCGGTCACGGTGCGCCACTCTGGCTCAGGGGTAGCGCCGCCGCTGCGACCGGTCAGCGCAACAAGTGCTGCAGGTGCATCGGCTGGGAGTACGTCGCCCTGGTGGCTGTCAAAGGTTGCTGCGCCAGTGAGTGGATCAACCTGATAGACGAAGCTGTGTCCGTTGATGCAGCCCGACTCGCAGTCGTTCCACCCATACGTATAGATAACGATCCAGGTCGCTGCACTTCCTGGCTCACCCTTGACGTCGTAGTACTTCGTGGCGCCAATCAGTGCACCGTCGTTGTAGGTGAATTCGCCAAATGGCCCATCGGCGGCAAGGACCGCAGCGTGCGCATCCTCGGGGGTTGCGATTGGGAGCGTGCCGCTATAGCTACGGACCACATATGGCACCGCCTCGGGGGCTGGCGTCTCGTCAGCCGCAGCTGCAGGGGCGACAGCCGCCAACAGGAGGGCGAGCGGGAGGAAGAGCTTCAGGAGTGTTCGCACAATTCACCTCTACTTCTTTTTGTGTAGGGATTCTCCCCATCAGTATCGTAACGAGCGAGTGGGGCTGGCGGTTCCCGCGAAGGGTCAGCCCGCCTGGTCGTACGGCTGCGGGAGCCAACGATCCCCTTCGAGGGAATGGAGTTCCCCGAGCGAGATATCAAACCAGGCGCCATGCAGAGTGAGCGTGCCGGCGCGCTCTCGCTCGGCGATCCAGGGGAAGGTGCGGAGATGCTCGAGCGACTGCTGGACGCTGAGATGCTCAATCAACCGCTGGCGCTCCTCAGGGCTGCTAGCGGCGGCAGCGGGGGTGCGCTGATCAAGGGTCACAAGGTCAGCGACCCATGCGCCAATAAAGTCCGAATCGGTCAAGGGAGATGCGGAATCAATCGCGGCGGCAACGCCACCACAGCGCCCATGCCCCATGACAACGATTGAGGTTACGCCGAGTCCATGCACGGCGAACTCAAGGGCTGCGCTCGCACCATGGCTCTTGGCATCAGGGGCGTATACGGGGACAAGCGCAGCTACATTCCGCAACACAAAGAGTTCTCCAGGGCCAGCATCGAAGATTGTCTCTGGCGCAGATCGGGAGTCGGAACAAGCGACGATCATCGTGCGCGGTTTCTGGCCCTCGCGCGCCAGCTCGTCATATCGCACGCGCTCATCGTTGTAGCGCCCTGCACGGAAGCGCCGGTACCCAGCACTGAGTCGCTCGGAGAGGGGTTGGCCCATCATGTACCCAGTCTAAACGAGGCCGCTGCGGCGATAGATGGGGGCGATTTAAGGGAGCGTTGTGGTCGGGGCGAGAGGATTCGAACCTCCGACCTCCTGCTCCCAAAGCAGGCGCGCTACCAAGCTGCGCCACACCCCGACCTGCACATCCTAAACGCTCCTCTCAATCGGGTGGCATCATCACCCTATGCCTGCTGAATCCAAGCCCAAAATGGACTCGCTCCGAGCCGCTGCCGCGTCAGCCATCGTGCCTGGGCTGGGCCAATGGCTCAACGGACGCCGCCGCGCAGCACTCCTCGCCGCCCTCCCCCTGATCGTCGTCCTAGTCGTGGCGCTCGGCGCGCTCCTCCTCTTCGGCGTGGTGCGCACCGCAGCGGCAATCGCAACCCCGGGCCGCCTCGCGCTGCTGTTCACCCTTCTGCTCGTCTCTATCCCGTGGCGGATCTTGGTTACCGTCGATGCCGCACGCGGTACGGCGCGCACTCGCCGATCAGCGATCTTGCTCGCACTTGCCTTGCTGATCTCCATCGCACCGCAGGCTGGGGCGGCGGTGATTGTCTATCGCGCCAAGGTTGCAGCAACCGATGTCTTCTCCGGCTTCGGCACCCCAACCCCAAGTAGTTCGGCTGCGGAGAGTGCGACACCGACACCACCACCACTCGCCGATCGCTTCACCATGCTACTCATCGGTGCCGACACGATGGGGAACCGCACCTCGTTCAACACCGACTCAATGATCATCGTCAGCTGGGATCGTATTGGCGGCTACGTCAGCACCGTCTCAATTCCCCGAGATCTTGTAAATGTTCCACTTGGAAATGGCGACGTGTACGGCCCGAAGATCAACTCACTCTGGTCACACGCAGTACGTAATCCGAAGAAGTTCCCTGCAGGTCCGGCCGTTGCACTTAGTTCAGCACTCGGTGCGATGTTCAACGTCAAGATTGATGCCACTGCCGTTGTGGTGATTCCGACGTTCGTCAAGATCATTGATCAGCTCGGCGGCGTTGACCTCACGTTCCGACGCACTATTCTCGATGTCTCCTATCGAACGAACATGGATGGCGCGCGACTACCCGCTGGAAACTGGCATGTGAGCGGTGAGTGTGCGCTCGCCTACGCGCGCATTCGCAAAGCACCGGGCACGGACGACATGACGCGTGGCCCCCGACAAATTGAGATCCTGCTTGCCGCCCGCGATGAGCTGGCGCGCAGCGGCAACTTTGTTGGCAATGCGCTCGCCCTGCTTGATGTCATCGGCGACGGGGTGCGAACGGACCTCAACCCGGCCTTGATTCCGTTGCTCGCTGAAGCAGCAGGCTCTTTTGATACAGCCAAGATCGTCCGCGGTGAGATTGCTCCTGGTGACACGATCTTGCGCTATCGACGAAAGGGCGAGGTCAGCCCATTCGGCTCCGTAGTCTTCTTTGATGCGAAGCGAATGTCGCTGCTTGCCGCTCGCCTCTTCCCCGCCCCTGGCACTCGCCCGTGGGGATTCCCGGCAGCGGCGAACGAGCCAAAGCTCGGCGCGGAGGCAACCTTTACCCCTGCGCCACTCGCGAGCGGCGCTTCACCTACCCCGACGCCGACACCAACTGCCGCGCTGGCGCATCCGTTCCCAACGCTCGCCTCGTGCAACGCAAGGCTGCCGCTGCCGCGCTACACCCCAACACCAGATCCAACGGCCCCACCGGAGAGCGCCTCACCGAGCCCTTCGGAGCCGACAGAGACGCCGACAGAGTCAATCACGCCGCCGTCGCCGTCTCCGTCGGTCGCGCCACCATCGTTGCCACCGCCGTCGTTGGATCCATCTTTGGAGCCGGCAACTCGTCCTTAAAGCTGTAGTTCACTCCTGAGCGCAGCTGCAACGAGTGCAGCGGCACGGCCGCGATGGCTGAGTGCATCCTTCTCGGCTGGCGGACGTTCCGCCATGGTCCGACCATCCACCTCAAAGATCGGGTCGTAGCCGAATCCGAACTCCCCTCGTGGCGCATCCGTGATCGCGCCAGGGCACTCACCGCGGAAGGTGCGCTCTGAGTTGGCCGCGGGATCAATCAGCGCCATGACACACACAAAGCGCGCGCTGTGGTCAGCGACCCCCACCATCTCAGTGAGGAGCTTCTCGTAGTTCTGCACATCAGTTGCATCTGGCCCAGCGTAGCGACGTGTGTAGACGCCAGGGGCACCATTGAGTGCGGTGACTTCGAGGCCAGAATCGTCGGCGAGCGTCCACTCGCCTGAAGCCTGCGCGTACCAGCGCGCCTTCTGCAGGGCGTTCTCTTCGAAGGTCGCGCCATCCTCTGGTGCCTCGTCGGTGATACCAGCGTCGCGCAGCGTCACCAAGTCAATCGGCAGATCGCCGAAGAGGCGTTGCAGTTCGATCAGCTTGTGTGCGGAGCCGGTGGCGACAAGAAGCCGCCGTCGCGGCACGGTCACGCGCCGGCGAGGGTGTCGCGCTGGAACTTGATGAGATCAGCAATACCAGCATCGGCGAGCTTCAACATCTCGTCGAGCGCGGTGCGGTGAAACGGATCCTGCTCTGCTGTGCCCTGCAGTTCCACATAGTGACCAGCGTCAGTGGCGACCACGTTCAGATCGACATCGGCACGGCTGTCCTCTTCGTACGGCAGGTCAAGGACGGCCTGGCCGTCGACGATGCCGACCGAGACGGCGGCCACGTTGCGCACCAGGTGCGCCTCGAGCTTCTTGGCACGCATAGCAAGTGCGAGGGCGATCCAGCCACCGGTGATGCTGGCGCAGCGGGTGCCGCCATCGGCGACAAGCACGTCACAGTCAATGAGAATGGAGCGCTCGCCAAGCTTGGTGAGGTCAACGGACTGGCGCAGCGCGCGACCGATCAGGCGTTGAATCTCATGGGTACGGCCGCCAAGCTTTCCGCGGACCGCCTCACGATCGGAGCGGGTGTTGGTGGCGCGCGGGAGCATGCTGTACTCGGCGGTCACCCAACCGGTCCCCTTCCCGCGAAGGTGTGGCGGCACGCGCTCCTCGATTGAGGCGGAACAGATCACCACAGTGTTGCCGATCGAGATGATGGCTGAACCTTCAGCCCATTTCTGGACACCGAGTTCAATCTTCAGGTCGCGGAGTTCATCTACCGCGCGCCCGTCGGCTCGTACCTTACTCATGGTGCCCCCTACTCTTTCGCTTCGCGCTCGGCGGCTTTTGCCTCATCCCAGAGCGCATCTAATGTGGTGAAGTCTGCATCTTTTAGCACGATTCCGCGTGCGGCGGCTCTTCGCTCAACGTCGCCGAAGCGGCGCCGGAACTTGTCGTTGGCCCCACGAAGTGCCGCCTCGGCGTCGATGCCGCTGCGGCGACCCAGATTCACGATCACAGCGAGCACGTCGCCAAGCTCCTCTTGCGCGTGCGCCAAGGCCGCGGCACTTGACGCTTGCGTGCTGGAGATCTGATCAGGGTGGCCCGCCTCGGCGAGCGCCTCGTCAAGCTCCGCCAGCTCTTCACTGATCTTCGCCCGTACACCGTCGAGGGTTGGCCAGTCGTACCCAACAGCACTCGCTCGGTCCTGCAGTTCGCGGCTCGCCGAGAGGGCTGGGAGCCCGCGGCTCACTCCGTCCAGTGCACCCTTCGGCTTTTCACCTTCGTCGGCTGCGGCGCGTTCGCCCGCCTTAATCGCCTCCCAGTTCCGCTGTACCTCACGTGTGGTCGCCGCACTCGCATCTCCAAAGACGTGTGGGTGTCGGCGAACGATCTTGCGCACAAGGCCATCCTGCACATCGGCGAGATCGAAGTCGCCACGCTCCTGCGCGATCTGTGCGTGCAGCACCACCTGCAGCAGCACGTCGCCGAGCTCTTCGGCAAGGTCGGCGATTGCGCGTGGGCGCTCTGCCTCGCTCGCCGACTCGAGTGCCGCAATTGCGTCATGGAGCTCCCAGGCCTCTTCGATGAGGTGCTTCGCGAGTGAGGCGTGGGTCTGCTCGCGATCCCATGGACAACCGTCGGGTGCACGAAGACGGGCGCTCAGCCACGGCATCGTCCACGGCGTGGCGAAGGCGTCCAGCGGTTCGAGCCCAGCGAGATAGATCGCTTGGCTCTCCCCTGCGCCACCGCCGGCACATGCAGTAACCGTGCTGGCGTGGCCACTCGGTAGAAGCGTGACTGCACGATCAGCGCCGTAGAGGCGAGTAAGCAGCTCCCAACCTGTGCCGAGCCGACCCGGGATGTGCGTCTCACTGGCGGAGGTGTCGAGTAGCACAATGAGCGGTCTGCCAGTATCAATTGCGGCGGCGCCGCACTGGCTCAACGCAACGATGGTGATGCCGCTTGCAGGATCCAGGCTCGCATCCGCACCTTGTGCAGCCGTGATGAGTGCGTCGAGCGACTCGTTGAACCCGTTCGCGGTCACGGAGTTGGCGAAGCCCCAGCCTCCTGCACAACGGCGCCGTCAATCACTACACGCGCTGCAGAGCGATAGAGGTCGAGCCAGATGGAGAAGCCGCTCCCCTTGATGCCCTCGATCTGATCGGCTGTCAGCTCGCGCATCTCCACGCCGTCAACATGCACAATGAGATAGGTGCTGGAGCTTTCAACAACGGCGCTCGTTCCGCCAGCCTTCAGGCCCCACACCACGCTGCCAAGCTCTGGGTTGACGGTGTACTTCGGCACAAACCCTGGGCTCGCAAAGGTGAGCTCTTCAATCGTATTCGTAGCGGTGGTAGCAGCCTCCTTGAAGTCCACACCGGCGGCGGCAAGTGATGTTGCCAGCGCGTCGAGACGCTCTTTCAGTGAAGGTCGGCGCGCATCAAACTTGATCACGTGATACCCGAACTGCGTCTTGATTGGACCAAGGATGTCGTTGCGCTTTACCCCGTCAGC
>JBIIRA010000041.1:0-7348 GCA_044341795.1 Candidatus Limnocylindrus sp. | reverse complement strand
TCGTGCACTTGCGTATGACGGGGCAGCTGCTGGTGCTACCAGCGGGGGGAGCGACAGATCCCTATGTGCGCCTCTCGCTCACGTTGGACGACGGTCGTGAACTGCGCTTCCGGGATGTGCGTGCCTTTGGGCGTGTTGCGCTCGTCGCGCAGCGCAGTGACGGTGAGGCCGCCTCAAGCCTTGACCCACACTCGCCACCGCTCCTCGCCGACCACGGCGTTGAGCCACTCGCCGCCACGTTCACCCCCGACGCCCTTCGCTCACTCATTGCGCATCGTGGGACGCGCATCAAGAGCCTTCTTCTTGACCAGCGCTGCATCGTGGGCATCGGCAACATCTACGCCGACGAGGCACTCTGGCGCGCAAAGATCCATCCGCTCACCCCTGCGAGCGCGTTGCGTCCCGTTCAGATTGACGCGCTGCACCTCGCGATCGTCGGCGTGCTGAGCGAGGCCGTTGCTGCCCGCGGATCCTCGATCAACGACTACACGGCACCAGATGGCGACGGCGAGATGCAGGAGCGTCTTGATGTTTATCAGCGCACCGGCGAACCGTGTCGCCGTTGTGGTGCGGCAATTCAGCGTTCGGTCGTAGGGGGTCGCGGCACCCATGTCTGCCGAACCTGCCAGCGTCCGCCGCGCGGCACGGCTCGGGCCGTGGCGTCGCGCGCCGTGCGCGGACCCCGCTGGAGTGAGCGAGTGGCCCCAGAGACGGTTGGTGCTACGCGCAGTGAACGTGCTGCAGCACGTCGACGTTCGGCGCGCCAAGGGGAGGCGGCATGAGCATCATCACGTTGAGCGATGTTCGTCGTGAGATCGGTGCTGCCGTCATCCTCGATGAGGTGACACTCAGCGTTGCCGCTGGGGAGCGCATCGGTCTCGTCGGCCCGAACGGGGCAGGGAAGACAACCCTTCTCAAGATGGTCGCGGGGCTTGAGTCCCCCGACCAGGGCCGCGTGCAGCATGCCAAGGGGCTGCGAATCAACCTCCTCGCGCAAGAATCAGCGCAAGACCCCGAGCTACTAAACGCCGCAACACTCACGGACGCTGTCATCGGCGGTGCCGCCGAGATCGTCTCCCTCGCCGCCGCGCTTCGTGAGATGGAGCTTGGAGGTCGCGCGGGGTCCATGGAATATGCCGAGGCGCGGACGAAGTTTGATGCGGCTGACGGTTACGCCCTGGAAGACCGGGTGGGCGCGGCGCTCCGAGGGTTGGGGTTCCCAACCGCACGACACGGCGAGGCCCCTGCACGCCTCTCGGGAGGGGAGCAGACCCGCCTCGCCCTGGCGCGGCTGGTGATCGCCGACCCAGACCTGTTGCTTCTCGACGAGCCAACGAACCATCTTGATATTCAGGCGATTGAGTGGCTCGAAGGTGCGCTGCGCGCACGCAACGGCGCACTCATCGTTGCCAGCCACGATCGCGCCTTCTTAGATGCCGTCATCGATCGAGTTTGGGAGGTTCGCGCTCACCACGTAACGCGCTTCCGTGGCGACTACAGCGCCTATGCGAAACAGCGCGGCGCCGCGGATGAGGGTGATGAGCGCGACGCAGATCGTCGTGAGAAAGAGATCGAACGTGAGCGCGAGCTCATTCAGACGTATCGAAGCCATCGCAAGTACGCAAAGATGCATGAGCATGAGCGCCGTCTGGCGGCGATCGAACCCGTGATACGTGAGCGGAAGGCGGTCACGCTCTCGATTGCAGCGGAAGGGGCTGGGCGCGGCCCAGCTGAACCGTTGCGACTCAGCGAGGCATCCATCGGCTATCGAGAGCCTGCGCAGGTTGAGATCACCCGCGCGCGCAGCCTTGCCCTCCGTCGTGGTGAACGTGTCGGTATCGTTGGTCCCAATGGCGCTGGTAAATCGACGCTGCTCAAGACCATTGCTGGCCTCCTCCCAGCCCTCGACGGAAATGTAGAGATTGCTGGTGGCGTGGTGCCTGGCTATCTCGCCCAGGTTCGGGCAGCAGGACTCCATGGCGCGACAGTGCTTGAAGCGCTGCGTACCGCGGTGCCTGTTGAGGTTTCGCAGGCGCGGGCGCATCTTGCGAAGTTCCTCTTCCGAGGTGATGCGGTGGGGAAAGAGGTCGCGGTGCTCTCCGGCGGTGAGCGCAGTCGGCTCGAGCTGGCAATTCTCGGCCTGATGCCTGCGAACCTACTCTTGCTCGACGAGCCTACAAACCATCTCGACATTGATGCCTGTGAATCGCTGGAGCGATTCCTTCTTGATGGTGAGCGAACGCTTCTTGTTGTGAGTCATGATCGCCGACTCCTCGAGAAGATCTGCACCTCACTCTGGGTTGTGGAGGACGGTGTCGTTGCCGCCTTCGATGGTGGCTACACCGCGTGGCGAGAGGCGGTCGCCGGCGGTTGGACGACGAAGAGTGCCGACGCCCTTGTTGCGGGACGCCTCGGTGCGCCGAGCGCCCTCACTGCGCAGCAGACAATTGCCACTAGTCTCCAGCCAAAGGTTGCGACGCCTGCTGCAAAGAAGAGTGCAGTGCCAAAGCCAGAACGACTTAGCAAGGAGCAGGCACGCCGACGTCGCTCCGCCATTGAGGCAGACCTTGAGCGACATGGACTACGCAAGGGTCACCTCGAGCTTGCAATGCTTGATCCAATCGTGATCGCTTCGTACACCGAGTTAGCGAAGGTGGCGAGTGAGTTGGCTGATGTGACGGCGGCGCTCCAGCAGGCCGAAGAGGCCTGGCTCGCTCTCGAGGGTGAGGTGGCGAAGTGAGCGACCGAATCTTCCGCGTTGGGCTCGGTGGCCTTATCGCCTCAGGGAAGAGCAGCCTCGCCGCAGCACTCGTTGCGAGTGCCGAGCTGCACGAGTCCATCGGTGGAGCTGTGGAGCACCTTGATGTTGATGCGTTGCTGCGCTCGGCGCGTGCAACGGATGCGGTGCTCCGCGATGCGATCCTCAACGTCGTCCCTGATGCGCGCCGCGCCGATGGGAGTCTCGATACCAAGGTCCTCGCGGCACGGGCGTTTGCCGATCCTGCCGTGATGGGCCGCCTCGAGGAGCTGCAGTGGCCGATCGTTCGCACGCTGCTCAGCGAGGTGAGCCGAGCGGCAGAGGAGCGGGGCGTCCGCCTTCTTCTGGTTGAAGCGATCGCCTTGGGGCGCTCTGGCCTTGCCAACCTGCTCGATGGCGTTCTCTTCCTCGAGGCTGACGAGGGAGTCCGTCGCCAGCGCTTCGTGGCTCGTGGTGGCAGTGCGGATGACTTCGAGTTGCGCAACGCCGCACAGGCGGGGATTCCCGCGGAGATGGTGCGAATCGGGGCGGTGCCGATTGACGGGAGTGGTCCGCTGCCCGAGAGCGTGCACGCGGCGAGCCTCGTGCTCCGCCGCCTATGCTTGCAGGGTGAATCCACCGACTGAACCCACGGCAGAACTGACCCCAACTGCTGGGCGCCCCTTCGCCTTACGTTCCGACTTCGTCCCCACCGGCGACCAGCCAACCGCCATCACGGAACTCGTCCAAGGGCTCACCGATGGCCTCCATCACCAGGTCCTCCTCGGAGCAACAGGAACAGGGAAGACCTTCACCATTGCCAACGTCATTCAGCAGGTCCAGCGACCCACGCTCGTCCTTGCGCATAACAAGACGCTCGCCGCTCAGCTCTATGCCGAGTTGAAGGAGTTCTTCCCCGAGAATGCGGTGGAGTACTTCGTCTCCTACTTCGACTACTACCAGCCGGAGGCCTACCTCCCGCGCTCAGATACCTATATCGAGAAAGACTCGAGCCGCAATGATGAGATTGACCAGCTGCGACACGCTGCCACTAAGGCGCTCTTTGAGCGTCGCGACACGATCATCGTCGCCTCGGTCTCGTGCATCTATGGCCTCGGCGCGCCGGTGGACTACGGCGCCACCGTCCTCAAGGTGCGCAAGTCAGGCAAGTATCGCCGCGATGCCATCCTGCGCCACCTCGTCGACCTGCAGTACCAGCGCAACGACGCCACCCTCGGTCGTGCCAAGTTCCGTGTGCGCGGCGACACGCTCGAGGTGCAGCCCGCCGGAGAGGAGACGATCCTGCGCGTGGAGTTCTTCGGCGACGAGGTAGAGCGCATCGCCGAGGTTGATCCGCTGACGGGGGAGATCCTTGCAGAGCGCAACGAGATGACCATCTACCCAGCCACCCACTATGTGACGCCGGCAGACAAGCTGGCCGAAGCGATCCGTGACATTGAGGTGGAGATGGAGGGGCGTTGTCGTGAGCTAGAGGCGACGGGGAAGGTGCTTGAAGCGGCCCGTCTGCGTCAGCGCACCACCTTTGACCTTGAGATGATGCGCGAGGTTGGCTTCTGCTCAGGAATCGAGAACTATTCGCGTCACCTCTCGCGCCGCGAGCCTGGCTCCCGGCCATGGACGCTGCTCGACTACTTCCCAGCCGATTGGCTTCTCGTTGTTGATGAGAGCCACATGAGCATCCCGCAGGTCGTGGGCATGTACAAGAATGACCGTTCCCGAAAAGAGATCCTTGTTGACTTTGGCTTCCGCCTCCCAAGTGCGCTCGACAATCGTCCACTGACCTTTGAGGAGTTTGAGACGAGCGTACGCCAGGCAATCTATGTCTCTGCAACTCCCGGCAGCTACGAACGAGAGCGTGCTGACAAGGTGGTGCAACAGTTGATCCGCCCAACAGGGGTGGTCGACCCACACATCACCGTGCTCCCGACGAAGGGGCAGATCGATGATCTCCTCGAGCGCATCCAAGGGCGCGTGAAGAAGAAGGAGCGCGTGATCGTTACGACGCTCACCAAGCGCATGGCCGAAGAGCTCTCGTCATATCTAGAAGAGGCGGGGATTCGCGTCCGCTACCTCCACAGCGAAATTGACACGCTCGAGCGCATCGAGATCCTCCGCGACCTGCGCCTCGGCGTCTTTGACGTGATTGTGGGGATCAACCTACTCCGCGAGGGGATCGACCTTCCTGAGGTGACGCTAGTCGCAATTCTGGATGCCGACAAAGAGGGCTTCCTGCGTTCGGCGTGGGCGCTCATCCAAACCGTTGGCCGTGCGGCACGAAACACGGGCGGCGAGGTGGTCTTCTACGCCGACAAGATGACCGACTCGATGAAGGTTGCAATCTCTGAGACCGATCGACGCCGCGCAATTCAGGAGCAGTGGAACATCGACCACGGCATCACCGCCACCACCATCTCCAAGCCGATCCGTGACCTGAACGATCGGCTCAAGAGCGTTGCTGAGAAGGCCGACACCTACGCCGGCGGGAAGCGCGGCGGCGCCCTGAGCGAGGTTGGGCGCAGCGAAATCGAGAAGCTCGTAAAGCAGCTCGAGGCGCAGATGAAGATCGCCTCCAAGGCGCTCGAGTTCGAGCGGGCGGCGGCCATTCGAGACGAGATCCGCATGCTCCGTACGGCGGTGCTTGAGGAGGATGCCGCGACGGCGATTGAGCGGGCGGCAGAGCGCGCGGCCCGTGACGCACAGGGCGGAAGTCGACGCGGCGCTCCCGCAAAGACGCTCTCTCAGGGGATCGCCGCTGCGGCACACACGCTCGTTGCGCCAGCGCTGGATACCGCCGCGGACTGGCTCCCAGGGCTCCGCGACGAACATGAGGAGGAGACCGCTACGATCCCCGATGCAGGCCAGCCACCAGCGGCTGAAGCGCCAGTTCGGCGCCGCACCTGGGATCCGAGCGTGACGCCGAATGTGATCAAGCGCCGCGGCGAGCGGCCGAAGCGAAGGGGGTAGTCGTGGGACAGAACAAGATCTCCGTTCGCGGCGCCCGTGAGCACAACCTGAAGGGGATCGACCTCGACATTCCACGCGACCAGCTCGTCGTCGTCACTGGCATCTCCGGCTCTGGCAAGTCGAGCCTCGCCTTCGACACGATCTACGCCGAAGGTCAGCGTCGCTACGTCGAGAGCCTCTCTGCCTACGCACGTCAGTTCCTTGGGCAGATGGAGAAGCCCGACGTTGACTCCATTGACGGGCTCTCGCCAGCCATCTCCATTGATCAGAAGGGTTCGTCACGCAATCCGCGTTCGACCGTCGGCACGATCACTGAGATCTGGGACCACTTCCGACTTCTCTACGCGCGCGCCGGAACCCCGCACTGCCCAAAGTGTGACCGCCCAATCAGTCGCGTCTCGCTCGACCAGATCGTTGAAGAGATCCTCAAGCTCCCTGACGGCACACGCATCCTCGTGCTCGGCCCACTCCTGCGCGATCGCAAGAGCGAAGGTGAGCGCATGTACGAGGCGGCCCGCAAATCGGGCTTTAGCCGTGTGCGCGTGGACGGAGTGCAGTACGACCTAAGCGCCGACGATCTACCGAAGCTCGACAAGAAGAAGCGCCACTCTATTGAAGTCATCGTCGATCGCTTTGTTGTCCAGCACCCCGTAGACGAGAAGGGGAAGCCACTTCCGATCCCTGATCGAAGCCGGCTCGCCGACTCTGTGGAGACGGCGATCAAACTGGGCGAGGGACTCGCGATCGTCGCTCCAGCACCCGCCGAGAAGGAGAAGCCAGCCTTTGAGGAGCGACTCTTCAGCGAGAAGCTCGGGTGCGCCTACGACGGAACGGTGGTCGACGACCTGCAGCCGCGTTCGTTCAGCTTCAACTCCCCACATGGCGCGTGCGAAACCTGCACTGGGCTTGGCTTCCGACTTGAGGTCGACGAGGAGCGTGTGATCGATCCAGAGAAGTCGGTGCTCAACGGCGGCCTGATTCCTTGGTCTCGATCGCCAGAGGGGAGCTGGTACCTAAAAGTAGTCACTGCAGCGATGAAAGCGAAGAAGTGGAACCCGAAGACGCCATTGGGCGAACTTCCGAAGGGTGCGCTTGATTACCTGCTTCACGCCGAGCGCGAGGATCGCTACACGGTAACGTACGAGAATTCGAGCTACACCAATACGTATAAGGCCGCGTTTGAAGGAATCATTGCGAATCTGGAGCGCCGACACAAAGAGACCGAATCTGAGCTGGTGCGCGTGGAGATTGAGCGCTACATGGTGAGCAGGCCTTGCCCCGACTGCAAGGGTCGCCGGCTCAAGCCGGAAATCCTTGCCGTGCGCGTCGACGGACGGAACATTGCCGAAGTGGCCTCCATGCCGATCGGCGAACTTGTGCCATGGATCAACGCCCTACCGAAGGCGCTTGGTGAACGCGAACGAACGATCGCCAAGGCGGTAATCAAGGAGATCAGCGAGCGCGCGGGCTTCCTCGTTGATGTTGGTCTCGACTACCTCACGGTAGATCGTTCGGCTACGACACTCTCAGGCGGTGAGGCGCAGCGCATTCGCTTGGCAACGCAGATCGGCTCACGGCTGGTCGGCGTCCTCTACATTCTTGACGAGCCATCGATCGGGCTGCATC
>JBIIRA010000040.1:0-7562 GCA_044341795.1 Candidatus Limnocylindrus sp. | reverse complement strand
GTCGCTCGTGAGGCCGAGGCGGGCAAGTGCTGCGACGCGTTCTACTTCGGCGCGGGTCAGGTCACTCATGCGGGAATCCTACCCGCCCGACGGCTCAACCCCCCAGGAGCGCGACGAAGCCCGCCTCATCCACGATCGCAATGCCCAACTTCTCGGCGGCGCCCCGCTTGGAGCCCGCCTTCTCCCCCGCCACGAGCAGCGTCGTCTTTGTGGTCACGGCGTCGGCAACCGTACCCCCCGCCGCAGCGATGCGATCCTGCGCCTCACGTCGACTCCAGCCCGTTGCGGTCAGGGTTCCCGTTACCACCACCACCTGCCCTGCGAGCGGGCCACTCACCGCGCTTGGCGTGACGGCAGCGGGGACGGCGACGAGCCCGGCGTCAAACAAGTCTTCAAGTGATTCGCCCGCCAAACCGGTGGCGAACGCGGAGACGATGCTCTCCGCGACCACTGCCCCGACCCCTGCGATAGCGGTGAACTCGTCGGCAGTCATTGAGCGCAGCGTGGCGAGCACGGTACGGCCCCACGCTGCTCCACCCGTCGGAGGAACGCGGCGCTGCAACTCCGCTGCAAGATCTTTCGCAGTCGCCTCGCCAACATGCCGAATGCCGAGCGCAACCAGAACGCGCCATAACTCACGGCTTCGTCGCGCCTCAATCATGCCGAGCACGTTGCTGATGCGATTCGGTCCCTCACGACGAGAACTGTCGCTGAGGCTCCCCATGCGATCGAGACCGTCGAGCTGCTCAACGGTCAGGCGATAGAGATCGCCGAGACGGCGCACCACGCCACGTTCAACGAGCTGCGCAAGCAGCTTCTCGCCCACGCCCTCAAGGTCGAGCGCCCCGCGGCCTACGGCGTACCGCAACGTTTCAAAGTTCTGCGCTGGGCAGGCGCGATTCGGACAGCGATGGCGCACCTCATCGCGTACGACCGCAGTGCCACAGGATGGACAGGACGTCGGCATGACGAACTCCGAAAGCGGCGAGGTGCGGCGCTCTGCAAGTCCGCGTACTACCTCGGGGATCACATCGCCCGCCTTCTGCAGTACGACGATGTCTCCTACGCGCACGTCCTTGCGGCGAATCTCATCGATGTTGTGCAGCGTGGCACGACGCACCGTTGAGCCGGCCACCAAGACTGGCTCCATCTCTGCCACCGGAGTGAGGTAGCCGGTGCGGCCAACCTCCACGCTAATGCCGAGAAGTTTCGTTGTCACCTGCTCAGGCGGGAACTTGTAGGCGATCGCCCACTTTGGTGAGCGCGCGATGTAGCCGAGCTGCTCCTGATCTGCGACCGCATCAACCTTCAGCACCGCACCATCGGTCTCGTACTCCAGAGTACGGCGCTTCTCGGCCCACTCAGCGAGGAACGAGGCTGCACTCGTTCCGCTAAGTCCGGCTCGTGCGTTCTGCTCAATTGGGAGCCCGAATTCATGCAGACGACGGAGCGCTGCACTCTGCGCGGCTGGCGCTGGCTCCTCAAAGAGCTGATAGGCGAAGAACGAGAGGTTGCGCTGCGCAGTGATCGCGGCATCTTTCTGTCGAAGTGACCCAGCGGCGGAGTTACGCGGATTCGCGTACAGAGGGAGATCTGCCGCGGCACGTTCTAAGTTTAGTGAGGCAAACGACGATTTGGGCATGTAGATCTCACCGCGCACCTCGCAGGTAGCCGGCTGCTTGAGCGTTTCGGGAATCGCGCGAATGGTGCGCACGTTGGCCGTGACATCTTCCCCGGTCGTGCCGTCGCCCCGCGTTGCCGCACGAACCAGCTGGCCCCGCTCATACATCAGGCTGATTGCAAGACCGTCAATCTTCAGCTCAGCAACGAGTTCGGGCTCTCGTCCGCCGAGTCCCTTCGCCGCGCTGGCAGCGAAGTCGGCAACCTCTTCGGGAGAGAAGGCGTTCGACAAGCTCAGCATCGGGCGCTCGTGACGTACCTCGGTCAGCTTGACCGTAGGCTCCACCCGATCATCTGCGCTCGGCCCAACGCGCTGGGATGGTGAGTCTGGTGTAACGAGCTCAGGGTGTGCCGCTTCAAGGGCGTTGAGATCAACGCGCAGCGCGTCGTATTCGGCGTCGGTGAGCGTTGGGGCATCATCAACGTAGTAGCGGCGATCCGCCTCGTTGATGGCCGTCACAAGTTCGCGATAGCGTGCCCCTGGCGCAAGAGCCTTGCCGCTCATCCCTGAACCTCCAGATTGGCGATGCTTGCCGCGAGCGTCTTCACGCCCGACCCGGCGAAGGCGATCGTGACCTCTTCATCGTGGCGGGTCAGCTTGGACGTGACAACGATCCCCTCACCGAACGAGGCATGCAGGACGCGATCACCATCACGGAAGTAGCGCTCGCCGGGGATCCGCACCCGCGCTGGTGCGACGGTGCGTGGGCGAAGCGGAGGAAGAATCGGTGTGCCAGGCGCGTGTGTAGGGGCGCCAGCCGCTCCGCGCCCCGTCGCCGCCCACGGAGGAATCCGACCCACCGGCTGCATGAGCTCTGGTGCCTCGCCGATGAACTCGTCGTCGTCGGGCGCCTCGTCGATTCCATCGGTATCAGGCACGCGGAGGGAGCCAGAGCGTGCACCTGCGCTATAGGCGCGTCGCCTCGCCTCTAGGTCGCGCCCGGGACGGAAGGCGCCGCTCGGTGCCCCTGGCGTGCCGCTCCCCTCGCGCCACGACTCGCCGCCGGCAAATCCTGCACGCGCAGAGCGGAAGCCACGGCCAAATCGCGTCTCACCATCGGCACGCGGATCGTCGTCGTTTGCCACGTCGAGTAGCTCCTCTGGAATCTCCGCAAGGAAGCGCGATGGCGCGCCATCGCCATCACCCCAGCCACGGCGGAGGGCGTACGAGAGACTCAGGCGACGCTTTGCGCGGGTGATTCCGACGTAGCAGAGGCGACGCTCCTCCTCCATCTGCTCCTGGTCCATCAGCGCTCGGCTGTGGGGGAAGAGTCCTTCGGTCAGCCCAGAGATAAAGACGGTTGGCCACTCCAGCCCCTTCGCCGCGTGCAGGGTGATCAGTGTGACGCGCTCTGCGTCGCCATCAAAGGCATCCTGATCCGCAACCAACGCGGTGTCTTCAACGAAACGATCGAGTGCATCGAGTGGGGCCAGCTCCATGAATCGCCCAGAGATCCCGCGGAGCTCGAGAAGGTTCGCCCAGCGCTCCTCACCCTCAACCCCTTCAGAGGCGAGATGTGCGCGGAGGCCAGACTCCGAATACACCCCGTCGAGGAGTTCTGGAAGCGTGACGGCGGCGATACGGTCGCGCAGCCGGCTGATCACGTCAGCAATGCCGGCAAGGGAGTTCCGCGCGCGTGTGTTCACGCCCGATACCTCTCCACGACCAGCCGCGGCAATGACATGGCCGTATGGGGTGCCATCTGGTGCACTCACGCTCGGCGCGGCAGCGGCACGCAGCAGTTCAATTGTTTTGTCGCCGATGCCACGAGGAGGCACGTTGAGGATGCGCTCATACGAGATGCGGTCGGTGTCGCTGCGCAGCACGCGGAGCCAGGCCAGCGCATCCTTCACCTCACGGCGCTGGTAGAAGCGTGTGCCGCCAATCAACTGGTACGGAACGCTTGAGCGCAACAGTGCCTCTTCAATTGCGCGCGACTGTGCGTTGGTGCGATAGAGGATGGCAATCTCGTTCAGGCTAACGGGCGCTGGCGCATCCGCGCGACGCCCGCTCACGGCAGCCGAAGCCTCTTCAATCCGGCGCACGATCCATCCCGCCTCATCTTCAGGGTCAAACGCGCCGTAGACGGTGATCTGGTCACCACCCTCGAGCTCCGTCCAGAGCTTCTTCTTCTTGCGGCCCTGATTGTTGGAGACGACGCCGTGCGCAGCATCAAGGATGGTTTGCGTTGATCGATAGTTCTGCTCGAGCGGCACGACCTCTGCGGTTGGCCAGTCGCGCTCAAAATCGAGAATGTTGCGAATGTCGGCACCGCGCCAGCTATAGATGGACTGGTCGTCGTCACCCACCACGCAGAGATTGCCGTGTTTGGCGGCGAGCTCCCGCACCCAGCTGTACTGGATGCGGTTCGTGTCCTGGTACTCATCGACGTGGAGGTACTCCCACTTCGCTCGATAGCGATCGGCGACGGCGGGCGCCTCTTGCAATAGCCGCAGCCCCTCAAGAAGCAGGTCATCAAAGTCGAGTGCATCGAGGCGCTTCAGTTCCGCCGCATAGCGACGAGCAAAGCGAGCGACGAGGCGCTCGTGATGGGTGATTGCGCGATCCTCCATCTGGTCGGCGGTCAAACCATCATTCTTGGCCCGGCTTATCGCGCCAAGGATGAGGCTCGGCTTCGTCTCCCCCGTTGCCGGAAGGTCGTCCTCTTTTAGGAACCCCTTGATCACCCGCGCCTGGTCATCGGCGTCATAGATGGTGAATCCCTTCGGTAGTCCGATCGCCTCGCCGTCACGACGCAGCATGCGGGCACAGAGGCTGTGGAAGGTTCCCATCGCCACGTCGCGTGCAGACTCGCCGATCATCTCGTGCAGACGATCGCGCATCTCAGCAGCGGCCTTGTTGGTGAAGGTCACGGCGAGGATCTTCCAGGGGGCGACGCCCTCATGCTGAATCAGCCAGGCGATGCGGTGCGTGATCACCCGCGTCTTCCCTGATCCGGCACCGGCGAGCACCAGCAGTGGGCCCGCAGTGGTGGTCACCGCACGGCGTTGTGCCTCGTTGAGCGGCGCGAGGATGCGCTCCTCAATGGCGTTCAGCGCGTCTCCAGAGAGCGGGGCGCGCGCTGGGGTGGAACGCTCCGCGGCCGACGGTTCACCGGTTGGATCGAGGGGGAGGTTCACCCCCATATTCTACCGCCGCCCCAACCCTGGGCGGTTACACCAACCAGGTAACGATGCTTGCAACGGGCTAAGCGCGCAGGAAGAGATCGGACTCCATCACCTTCACCCAGGCCTTGCCAAAGTCGCGCACAAACTTCTCGCCTGCCTGCTCCTGGGCATACACCTCAGCGTAGGAGCGCAGAATCGAGTTTGAGCCAAAGACCAGGTCAACTCGGGTTGCGGTGTGTTGCACCTTCCCCGTCGTTCGGTCGCGAAGGTTGTACAAGCCACCAGCGAGTGGCTCCCATACGAACCGCATATCCGTCAGCGTGACGAAGAAATCGGTGGTGAGGCTCCCCTCACTCTGCGTGAAGACGCCGTGCTTGGTGCCACCGTAGTTGGCACCCATCACGCGCATGCCGCCGAGCAGCACCGTCATCTCAGGGGCGGTCAGGCCCATGAGCTGGGTGCGATCAAGCATCAACTCTTCAGCGCTCACGTTGTAGTCGTCCTTCAGCCAATTGCGGAAGGCATCGTGCAGCGGCTCAAGCGGAGCGAAGGAGACGGGATCCGTCTGCGCTTCGAGCGCATCGCCTCGCCCAGGGGTGAATGGCAACGCGAGCTTCACGCCCGCCGCCTTTGCGGCGCGCTCAACACCGACATACCCGGCCAGAATGATGGTGTCCGCAATGCTCGCTCCCGCCTCTTTGGCGAGTGGCTCCAGCACGGAGAGGGTGTGTGCAAGGCGTCCTGGCTCATTCCCCTGCCAATCGCGCTGGGGGGCGAGGCGGATCCGCGCACCGTTCGCACCACCACGCTTATCCGAGCCGCGGAAGGTACGTGCCGAGTCCCACGCAACCGTAATCAGGTCTTGCGTGGAGAGGCTCGTCGATGCGATGCGCTCCTTGAGTGCAGCGACATCGTAGGTTTTTGCGCCGCTTGGCACTGGATCCTGCCAGATCAACTCTTCAGCAGGCACATCTGGCCCGTAGTACCGCTGCTTCGGACCAAGGTCTCGATGCGTCAACTTGAACCACGCTCGCGCGAAGACATCTTCAAAATACGCCTGGTCCTGGTGGAAGCGCTCTGAGATTTTGCGATACGCAGGGTCCTTGATCATCGCCATGTCGGCGTCCGTCATGATCGGATTCTGACGAATGGACGAATCCTCTACGTCGGTTGGACGCGCATCGTCGCCGATGGAGATCGGTTCGTACTGCCATGCGCCGGCCGGTGACTTCTTCAGCTCCCACTCGTGATTGAGGAGCATCTCAAAGTAGCCGTTGTCCCACTTCGTGGGATGCGCAGTCCACGCGCCCTCGATGCCGCTCGTCACGGTATCGCGGCCAATGCTGCGAGTGGTGTGATTCATCCAGCCGAGACCCTGCTCAACGATCTCTGCCGACTCTGGGGCTGGCCCAAGTCGCTTCGCATCGCCATTGCCGTGTGCCTTACCAACGGTATGGCCACCGGCTGTGAGTGCCACGGTCTCTTCGTCGTTCATGGCCATGCGCGCAAACGTTTCGCGCACGTGGGCTGCGGTCTTCAGTGGGTCTGGCTGGCTGTTGACTCCCTCTGGATTGACGTAGATCAGGCCCATCTGCACCGCTGCGAGCGGGTTCTGCATGGTTGATGCATCGGTAAGGTCGCCGTATCGGGCATCGCTTGGAGCAAGCCACTCTGTCTCTGGACCCCAATTGATCTCGTCTTCTGGGTGCCAGATGTCCGCACGACCAAACGAGAAGCCGAACGTCTTGAGGCCCATCGACTCGTAGGCGATGTTTCCGGCGAGGATCATCAGGTCGGCCCAGCTGACGCGGTTACCGTACTTGCGCTTGATCGGCCAAAGCAGCCGTCGTGCCTTATCGAGGTTTGCGTTGTCGGGGAACGAGTTGAGGGGAGCAAAGCGCTGGCTCCCGTTGCCTGCACCACCACGTCCGTCGGCAATGCGATAGGTGCCCGCCGAATGCCACGCCATGCGGATCATGAGTCCGCCGTAATGACCCCAATCGGCTGGCCACCAGGCTTGGCTCTCCGTCATGAAGGCGTGCAGATCACGCTTCAGGGCTGGAATGTCGAGCTGCTCCAGCTCCTTTCGATAGTCAAAGTCACTGCCAAGCGGATTCGTCTTCGTGTCGTGCTGATGCAAGATCCCGAGGTTCAGTGCCTTCGGCCACCACGTCGCGTTCCCGCTCGCAGCTTCCGTATTGGCTCCGTGAGGAACCGGACACTTCCCTAGCTCTTGCATCGTTCTAACCCTCCAACTACTCCGCTTGGCTGAGTACCTACCGATTTGACGGACTAGAAGTCCATCTCCCCGCCGTGGCTATGGCCACCTGGGGCTGCGGACTCCTTCTTCTCTGGGATGTCACTGACGACCGCCTCGGTCGTGAGCACCATCGCAGCGACCGATGCGGCGTTCTGCAGGGCAGAGCGCGTCACCTTTGCGGCGTCGACGATCCCCTTCTCGAACATGTCGACCATCGTGTCGGTCGACGCGTCGAAGCCGGTTCCCTTCTTCGCCTTCAGGATTGCCTCGATCACGACGTCGCCACGGGCGCCGGCGTTCTCTGCGATCTGACGGGCTGGAGCCTCAAGGGCGCGGCGGACGATGTCCACCCCGACCTGCTCATCACCCTCAAGCTTGATCTTGTCGAGTGCGCCACGCGACTGAAGCAGCGTGGTGCCACCGCCGGCGACGATCCCCTCTTCCACGGCCGCGCGGGTCGTCGAGAGTGCATCCTCGATGCGGTGCTTCTTCT
>JBIIRA010000089.1:0-7583 GCA_044341795.1 Candidatus Limnocylindrus sp. | reverse complement strand
GTCTTGAAAACAGCCCAGGCTGGTAACGGTCTGCGGGGGTTCGAATCCCTCCCCCTCCGCCACACCCCAATCGCTGACTCTGCGCCACACTGCGCCTCATGAGTAGCGGCCTCTGTTCCATCTGCATTCATGCGCGGCTCGTGGTGAGTGGCCGTGGGTCGCACTTTATGCGCTGTGGGCTCTCAGATACCGATGATCGCTTCCCGCGTTATCCGCGTCTGCCGGTGATGCGCTGCGCGGGATTTAGCGCTGAGACTCCGCCCGACGCGTCGCCGCCATCAGCAGCGTCCACAACTCCACCAGATCCTCAGGAGTAAGGGCACCCGCACCGCGCGCGGCAACGCGTGCAAGGAGTGCCGCCTCGCGCTCTGGGTCCTGCACCGCGCGTCCAAGTGCAGCCTTCGCGTCACCCGCTTCAAGAGCGAGCTCGGTTCGTGCGGCGAGCAGCGTCAGTAGCTGGTCGTCAATGGTGTCGATGGCGGTGCGAATCTCTTGCAGGCGTGCGGCGGGGTCGCTCACTGGTGGCCATCCGCATCGCGCGCAGCACGCTGAAGCTCGGCGATGAGCGCCACTGCACGCAAGTAGCCAGTCGCGCCGTAGCCACGTACCGAAACGGCGGCGAGGTCTTCAACGAAGTTCACGCTGCGGAACGGCTCACGCGTTGCAGGATCGCTGAGGTGCACCTCGGCGAAGGGTCGCTCCACCGCTAGGAGTGCGTCACGCAGGCTGATGCTCGTATGGGTGAGACCGCCAGGATTGATGATCAGCCACGAGAAGTCGCGCACATGGAGTCGGTCGATCAGTTCGCCCTCGTGATTCGACTGCACCGCATCAACAAGGTGCAGACCGGCGGCTGCCGCCGCGGTTGCTACCGACGCTTCAATCTCGGCGAGGGTGGTGGTGCCGTAGGTCTCTGGCTCGCGCTCACCGAGTAGGTTCAGGTTCGGACCACTCAGCATGAGGAGCCCATCGCCAGCGGCGTGGGCGCGGGTTCGTGGGCTCATCGCTGCCAGCTCAATGCGCTTTGAGATCTCCGCCATTGCTCCCCCTTACTTGACGCCGGCCAACATGGTGGCCGCAGCGCGCTCTACGAGGCTAGCAGGAACATCGTTGCGAATAACGTAGCCTTCGTCACTCGCGAGCACCCAACGAATCTTTGCCTCAGCAACCTTCTTGTCGCGGCTCGCCGCGGCGAGCAGTGCAGCGACGGGTTCCGTGCGCGGGGCAACGCCAAGGCCGAGGGCATTGAGTAGCGCGGTGCTACGTTCGGCGAGCGATGCTGGGGTCACACCAAGCTCTACGCCGATCTGTAGTGCGGCGCGTAGGCCGTAGCCGACCGCTTCACCGTGCAAGAGGTTCTGGTATCCGGCCGCCTGCTCAAGAGCGTGCCCGAGTGTGTGGCCAAGATTGAGACTCATGCGTTCGCCTGACTCGCGCTCATCGGCGGCAACCACGCGGCACTTCCACCAACCGGCGCGCTCCACGATCTCGGCGAGGGTGCCGTCATCGTGGAGTGTTGGATCGCCGACCACTAGTCGCGGGGCCGCCTCTTCGAGCACGGTGAAGAGTCGTGCATCGCCGAGGAGGGCAATCTTCACCGCTTCGGCAGATGCTGCGACCAGTTCCCTCGTAGGGAGGGTGCGCAGCGCGGAAAGGTCGGCGATGACCGCTTGCGGCTGATGGAACGCGCCAACCAAATTCTTCCCCTCAGGCAGATCGACACCAGTCTTGCCACCGAGTGAGGCGTCAACCTGCGCCGCGAGTGTGGTTGGTACAGCGATCCAGTCGACGCCGCGCAGATAGAGGGCGGCGAGGAGTCCGGCGGCATCGGTGAGTGCGCCGCCACCAACGGCAACGATCAGATCGCGACGCTCCACACCGGCGTTGGCGAGTCGCTGTGCGGCGGCGCCAATCTCGTGCAGCTCCTTCGCCGCCTCGCCACTCGGCAGTTCGAGCGGAATCACCGTAATGCCAGCGGCCGTAAGTGCATCGCGCAGGCCGTTCGCAAAGGCGCGCGCCGCATTTGGCTCGGTGGCCAGCACCATGCGCGAGAGGCCGCGCTCGGCGAGCAGGGCACGCAACGCATCAACGACGATCTCATCGCCTACGAGCCAGCGGCCAGATACGGTCTCAGCGTTCAGCAGCGGCCGGGTCGATCGCACAGAGGTGCGCAGCAGTTCAATCGCCTCGTCGGCGAGCGAGCCTGGGCTGCGGGTACTGCGCAGGTGAATGCCTGGTCGATAGAATCGCTCGCGATCGCCACGCAGGCGTTCCAAGGTGGCGACCGGATCGGCGTGATTCATCAGTGGGCGCACGACGCGCGCAGTGCGCAGTCGTCGGGCGATGGAGTTGTCGGGGGCGTCGAGCCAGAAGAGGATGGCTCGCTCGCGGAGCGCCCATCGACTGCGCGGATCTGCGGCAGCGCCGCCGCCGAGCGCAACGACGCGGCCGATGCCGAGCTCGGCACCAATGGATCCGGCCGGCGGCTCGGGTGAAACGAGAGAGGCGATTAGTTGTCGCTCGCGTAGGCGGAAGCCCGCCTCACCCTCGCGCTCAAAGATCAACGCCACACTGTCGTTCTTGATGCCGGTCTCCGCGATCACCGCACGGTCGGTATCAAGGAAGGGGACGCCGAGCTTCGCTGCGAGACGCTTGCCGAGTGAGCTCTTCCCCACGCCGGGGAGCCCAACCAGTGCGAGATCGCGCGGCGCCTGCATCACAACCTAGTCGTCGCCGCCGGAGCCGGCGCTGGTGCCACCCGCCGATGGGGCGGTACGTGGCGCTGCGGATCGGGCACGGAGCGCCGCGAGGTTTGCCTGGATCTCTGCGAGCGAGTCGCCGCCCGTCTTCTCCAGCAGGAACGGAACGATCGCGAGTGCCACCATGGCCTCACCAATCACGCCAGCCGCCGGAACGACGCTGATGTCGGAGCGCTCGTAGTGCGCCTTCTCAACCTTCTCGCCGGTGATCAGGTCGGCAGATGGGAGCGGTCGCGCCAGGGTGCTGATCGGCTTCACGGCGCCACGCACCACGATCGGCTCGCCGTTCGAGACGCCGCCCGTTAGGCCGCCGGCGCGATTGGTGCGGTGCACCCAGCTGCCGTCGGCCGAACGACCCTCGATCACGTCATGCACCTCGGAGCCGAAGATGCGCGTCTGCTCGAAGCCGAGTCCAAACTCCACACCCTTCACGCTCTGAATGCTGGCGATTGCAGCGGCGAGTGCGGTGTCAAGCCGGCGATCCCAGTGCACATACGAGCCGAGCCCCATCGGGAGCCCCTTCACTACGACTTCAAAAATCCCACCGACTGTATTGCCGGCCTCGCGTGCCTCGTCGATGCGCGCGATCATGCGCTCCTCGGCCGCAGGGTCTGGGCAGCGCAGCGGGCTGACGTCGGCCTCATCGCGCGTGCGCGTGCAGTTGGCTGGATCCACCGCCACGCCGCCAACCTCGGCGGTGAACGACCAGATCTCAATGCCGAGTGCGTTCAAGAGCGCCTTGGCCACGCCACCCGCGGCAACACGCGCCGCCGTCTCGCGCGCTGAGGCGCGCTCAAGCACGTTGCGCACATCATCAAATCCGTACTTGAGTGCGCCAGCAAGGTCAGCATGCCCTGGGCGAACGCGCGTGACGGGGATCGCACGCTTCGTTCCCTCGGCCGCCGCAGCGGCAAGGGCCGCCGCCTCGTCGGCGCTGAGTGGGGCGACCTGCATCACGCTGGTCCAGTTCTCCCAGTCGCGGTTCTCAATCAGCAACAGGATGGGGGAGCCGAGCGTTGCGCCGTGGCGTACGCCGCTGCGAATGCGCGCGCGGTCTTGCTCGATGGTTTGACGGGCGCCGCGGCCGTAGCCGCCCTGGCGTCGGCGCATATCAATCTCGAGGGCGGCCTCGGTGAGCGGCACGCCCGCGGGCATCCCCTCCACGATCACGCCGAGCTCTGGTCCGTGTGACTCGCCTGCGGTCAAGAATCGAAAGGCCATGATCTCCCCCCTCTACTTCGCGTTGTGCTTCGCTGCAGTGTCAAACGCTTCGCGCATCACCGCAATAGGGGCCGGTCGCCCCGTCCACAGTTCAAAGGCCGCCGCACCCTGCAGCAGCAACATCTCACGTCCGTCAATAGCTTCGGCGCCCGCGGCGCGTGCCGTGCGAACCAGCGCCGTCTCGCCCGGCGCATAGACCACGTCAATCACGAACTGACCGGCGCGGAATGCCGCCGCTGGGAGTGGCAGCGCGCCGTCACTCAATCCAAGGGTGGTGGCGTGTACGACGAGCCCAGCAATCTGTGCCTCTTCAATCAGGAGTCCCTCATGCCACGGCGCGGCGCGCACGGTGAGGTGTGGCGATGCCTTACGCACTTCGGCAACGAGCCGCTCGGCGCGAGCCAGGTGGCGATTGGCAATGGAGAGTTGCGCAACACCAGCGGTCACGAGTGCCGAGATCGCCGCCTTCGCCGCGCCGCCAGCGCCAAGTACCAGCGCATGTCGTGGGGTGCGTCGACCGTCAAGCAGGCCATCGAGCGCGCCGCGGAAGCCCGCCGCATCGGTATTGCGACCAACGAGTCGGCTGCCGGCGCGGGTAATGGTGTTGACCGCGCCAATCTGCACGGCGTCATCGGTGAGCGAATCGAGGAGCGGCGCAATCTTCTCCTTGTGCGGCACCGTCACATTCGCCCCCATCACCAGTGGATCGGCGCGCAGCTCGGCTATGACGCGCGCCAAATCAGCTGGTGCCACATCCATCGCCTCGTACTTCACTGGCAGGCCGATCGAATCGAATGCCGCCTGCTGGAATGCTGGCGAGAGGCTGTGCTCCACCGGGTGCCCCAGCAAGAGAATGCGTCGCCCGCTCATGCTGCGGCCCCGATTCGCGCCAGGTCGTCATAGAAGGTGGGGTAGCTAACGGCCGCAGCGGCAGGGTCATCAACCGAAACAGCAGCGCCACTCACCAGACCAGCAATCGCAAAGGTCATCGCCAGGCGGTGATCGCCGAGTGACTCGGTCAAACCAGCCGTAGGTCGGCCGCCGCCCACGAAGTGCAGATCGTCACCGGTCACCGAAATCGTCAGCCCAAGTGCCGTAAGGCCGGCCGCAACACCGGCGATGCGGTCGCTCTCCTTGGCGCGCAGTTCGCCAGCACCGCGAATGCTGGTTGCGCCAGTGGCCATGGCGGCTGCCAGCGAGAGGATCGGCACCTCATCAATGGCTAGTGCCACGTCAGTTGGTGTCATGTCGATGCCGTGGAGAGCCGCACTGCGTACGCGCAGGTCGCCTACTGGCTCCCCAGAACCGTCATCGGCGGCAGGGAACTCGTCAATGCGGGCGCCCATGCGCTGCAACAGGTCGATGGCGTGGCGTCGGGTGGGGTTCAACGAGACGCCGCGAATGAGTAGATCGGCGTCGGGGTGCAGGCTGCCCGCCACCAGCCAGAAGGTGGCCGACGACGGATCCCCTGGAATCGTGACGAGTGGGAGGGCAGAGAGCTCGCCCGGGGCAATTGAAACGGTCGTTCCGCTTGCATCCCGTGACGTTCGCAGCGAAGCGCCACGCGCCACGAGCATGCGCTCGGAGTGATCTCGCGTTGCCACCGCCTCGCGATAGGTGCTTTCGCCCGTTGCCGCCAACGCGGCGAGCAGCACACACCCCTTTACCTGTGCACTTGGCGTCGCTGGTGCCCACGTAGCGCCGCGCAGTGCACCACCCGTAATAGTGAGTGGCGCGCGCGTGCCCGCTTCACCAGAACCAACAGCAGAAGCACCCATCGCAATAAGTGGCTCAAGAACGCGTGCCATCGGTCGGCTCTGTAGTGAGGCATCACCGATCAACGTGTGCACGCCAGGAACGCCCGCTACGAGGCCCGCGCCGAGTCGCATCGAGGTGCCTGAGTTGCCGCAATCGAGCGGCACAGCAGCCGCACGCAACGAAGCGCGACCGCCAGAGCGCACGCGCCAGCGCGCAGTGCCCGGCGCATCGCCTGGCTGAGCCGCCTCGCGCGAAACAGAAGCGCCGAGCGCGGCAACGATGCCCGCCGTGGAGCGCACGTCATGACCGTCGCCAGCGCCAACCACGAGCGTCTCGCCATCAGCGAGTGCGGCGTAGAGGAGCGCGCGATGGCTCATCGACTTGTCCCCGGGAAGGCGCAGCTCGCCGCGCAGTCGATCGCTCATCGCCCCGAGGCCTCGCCCGGATTCGCGTGCATTGGCGAAACGACCGAATGAATCGTTCGGAGCTCGCCGGCAAGGCGCGAGAACATCGGCAGGGTGAGGGACTGCTCGCCATCCGACCAGGCTTCTTCCGGCTTCGGGTGCACCTCGACCATGATCCCGTCGGCACCAGCAGCAACGCCGGCGTACGACATCGGCGCCACCATCCAACGCTTCCCCGTGGCGTGGCTCGGGTCAACGATGACTGGAAGGTGCGTGAGTCGGCGCAAGATCGGCACCGCGTTCAGGTCAAGTGTGTTGCGCGCCGCCGTCTCAAAGGTGCGAATGCCGCGCTCGCAGAGAATGACTTGGCGGTTCCCCGCAGCAAGGATGTACTCGGCGGCGAGGAGCCACTCTTCGATCGTGCCCGAGAGGCCGCGCTTCAGCATCACCGGCATGCGCGTTCGCCCCACGGCGTTGAGCAGCGAGAAGTTCTGCATGTTGCGCGTGCCGATCTGCAGCACGTCGGCGAACTCGGCGACCATGTCGACCTGCGCCGGCTCCATCACTTCGGTGATGATTGGCAGCCCGGTGCGCTCACGCGCTTCGGCAAGCAGCCGCAACCCTTCAAGGCCGAGCCCCTGGAAGGCGTACGGCGAGGTGCGTGGCTTGAAGGCACCACCGCGCAGCAGGGTTGCCCCCGCAGCGGCGACGCCCGCCGCAACTTCGAAGAGCTGTTCGCGTGATTCAATCGAGCATGGCCCCGCCATCAGCGTCAGTGAGCCGCCACCAATGACCGCATCACGCACCTTGACGATCGTTGGCTCCTCGCGGAACTCCTGTGAGCTCAGCCGATAGGCGCGGGAGGGGCGTGCTACAGAGGCAACACCCGGCATCCCCACAAATTCGTCGCTCAACTTCTCGTCGAAGCCCTTCGGACCGAGGAGAGCGAGGGTCAGTCCGCGCTCCGAGGCCTCGTCGTACACCGCAAGGCCCGACTCGGTGGCGCGGCTTCGTATCGCCGCGATCTGTTCAGCAGTTGCCGACTGGTTGATTCGTACAAACATTGGTCACTCCACTCGCTTGGCGGACTCCCTGGCGCCGCTTCTGGGGAAAAAGAAAAGAGCAGAGGTCTCCCTCTGCTCACATCCCGGCAGGACCGCCGGTCAGACGCTTACGCGCCTGGGCTGGTCATGCCGGGTATCGAAAGTAGAAGCGGTTCACCATGCCCAAACTCTACGGCGGCGCGCGCCGCGGGTCAAGAAATCGGAAATTCTGCGCAAAAAGCGGAGCCCGTCGCGTCTCCGCAGAGCGGGAAATGCGCCACGAAGCGGGGCGATTGCGCAAAAACACGCACAACTTCACCCCATACGCACAGGTTTCGTGTGCGGCGGCGGCAATAGGGGCCTCTGGGCGCATCTGAACGGGCCAGCGCGTTCAGATG
>JBIIRA010000039.1:0-7600 GCA_044341795.1 Candidatus Limnocylindrus sp. | reverse complement strand
AAAGCCGGTCGCAAAGGGGAAGCCAGCCCCGAAGAAGCGTTCGGGTCGCTAAGAGTGACCCGTCCAGAGAGATGAGGACGGCGATGAGGGCAGATTCGATCGACGTCTACACGGGGAACGCCAACCCCGAACTTGCGGCGAAGATCGCCCGCTACCTCGGACGCGAGATCGGTAAGGCAGAGGTCTTCGCTTTCGCCAACGAGAACATCTTCGTCAAGATTCTCGACAACGCCCGCGAGAAGGATGTCTTCATCGTGCAGCCAACCTCACGCCCAGTGAGCACCTCCATCATGGAGCTCCTGATCATGATCGACGCGTTCAAGCGCGCATCAGCCGGCCGCATCACCGCCGTCATTCCGTACTACGGCTACGGCCGCTCCGACAAGAAGGATCAGCCGCGTGTACCGATCACCGCGCGCCTTGTTGCCGACATGCTGCAGGTTGCTGGCGCAAACCGCATCCTCACCCTTGACCTCCATCAGGGTCAGCTGCAGGGCTTCTTCAATGTTCCCGTCGACGAGCTCACCGCCGTGCACCTGCTCTCTAACTACATGCGCCAGCGCGGCACCGAGAATCTCGTCGTCGTCACTGACCTTGGATTTGCTAAGCGCGCGCGCACCTTTGCCGAACTCCTCAATGCGCCACTCGCGATCGTTGAGAAGCGACGTGAAGGGAACAACGACCAGGCCGAGGTGTTGAACGTCATCGGTGACGTCAAGGGGAAGCGCGTCGTTATCGTCGACGACGAGATTGACACCGCTGGAACGTTGACTGAGATTGTCCGTGCAATTGAGAAGGCGGGAGCGATTGAGGTAACCGCCTGTGCAACACACGGCGTCTTCTCTGGTCCAGCGATTGAGCGCATTGAGAACTGCAACGTGCGCGAAGTGGTGGTAACCGACTCCATTCCACTGCCAGTCGGTGCAAAGAGCACGAAGATCAAGCGCCTCTCCTCTGCCCCACTCTTCGGTGAAGCGATCCGACGGATTCACCTCGGTGAGTCGGTCGGTGCCCTCTTCGGCAAAGAGTCGGCGACTGCGGAGGAGATGCTCTTCTGGGATGATCACCAGACCGGACCGGTCTCTACGGCTCCATCCAGCCAGAAGCGCTCACGACGATGACGCTGAAGCTGCATCGCCCCGACGAACGTGGCGCGATTGTTGCGCGCGTTCCTGAAAAAGGCGCTGACTGGCGCGCATCGCTGCGTAGCCCGCGATGGAACGTTGCGCCGATGAAGAATCCTGAAATGAATCCGACCAGCAGGCCGGTAAGTGCCCTCTTCTGGGTTGTGCTCGCCGCGCTTACCTTCGGCATCCTGGTGATCGGATACTCCGCCGGATTCTGGCGCTAGGCCTCCGCCAGCGATGGTCTTTGGTTTTCTCTCCCGCCTTGTAGATTCAAACGACCGCGAACTCGGTCGACTCAAGCCGATCCTTGATGCTGTCAATGCTCGCGCGAACGAGATGGAGGCGGCAAGCGACAGCGAAATTCGTGCGCGTATCGATGCGATCTCCGCGGTGCTGCGCACCCTAGAGGGCGACGCACTCAAGGTGGCGCTCGACAAGGAGCTGCCAGAGATTCTCGCGGCGGCGCGTGAAGCATCGCGCCGAACCACCGGTATGCGCCCGTACGACGAGCAGATCCTCGGCGCCATCGTGCTGCATCAAGGAAAGATCGCCGAGATGCGCACCGGTGAAGGGAAGACACTCGTAGGACCGCTCGGTGCCACCGTCAACGCTGTTGGTGGCCGCGGCGTACACGTGGTGACCGTGAACGACTACCTCGCCCGTCGCGACGCGCGCTGGATGGGTTCGATCTTCGCCTTCATGGGCCTCTCCATTGGTGTGATCGCGCACGACAGTTCGTACCTCTTTGATCCCGAATATCACAGCAGCGACGAGCAGACCGCCAAGCTGCGCCCTGTCACCCGACGTGAGGCGTACGCCGCGGACGTGACCTACGGCACGAATAATGAGTTCGGATTCGACTACCTGCGCGACAACATGGTTACTGAACTCGATCAGCGCGTCCAGCGTGGCCACGCCTTCGCCATCGTCGACGAAGTCGACAACATCCTGATCGACGAGGCACGAACGCCGCTCATCATTAGCGGCCAGGCGGCAGAGTCGCAGGATCTCTATGCAACGTTTTCAAAGCTTGTACCTCGCCTGCGCGCACGCGAGGCTGGCGCAGAGGGTGGTGGCGACTACTTCCTCGACGAGAAGGAGAAAGCCGTTTCACCAACAGAGGAGGGTGTCGCTCGCGTCGAGCAGATGCTCGGCATTGAGAACCTCTATAGCGGTGATCCACTTATGGCGCGTCACTTTGAATCGGCGCTCCGTGCACATGCGCTCTTCAAGCGCGACCGCGACTACATCGTTGAGGGTGGCGAGATCGTCATCGTCGATGAGTTCACCGGCCGCAAGATGCCAGGGCGCCGTTGGTCGGAAGGGTTGCACCAGGCCGTCGAAGCAAAAGAGGGACTCCATGTTCAGCGCGAGTCCGTAACGCTCGCAACGATCACGTTCCAGAACTACTTCCGTCTGTATGGCAAGCTCGCCGGCATGACCGGTACCGCCATGACTGAGGCGGAAGAGTTCAGCAAGATCTACAACCTTGAGGTCACCGCGATCCCAACGCACCGTCCAATGGTGCGCAACGACGAGCCGGATCTTGTCTATCGCACGGAACGCGCCAAAGATGGCGCCATCGTGGAGCACATCAAGGAGCGACGCGCCGCAGGCCAGCCGGTGCTGGTCGGCACTACCTCGGTGGAGCGGTCGGAACATCTCGCAACACTTCTGAAGCGTGAAGGGATTCCCCACAACGTCTTGAACGCTAAGCAGCATGAGCGCGAGGCGCCCGTCGTTGCGCAGGCGGGCCGCAGCGGTGCTGTCACGATCGCCACCAACATGGCTGGTCGCGGTACCGACATCGTGCTCGGTGGAAATCCTGCTGGGCTCGCGTCGGAGGCATTGCGTGTCCGCGGACTCAATCCTGCCGAAGTTGATGCCGAAACATACGCCGAGGCACTTGCCGAAGCAGAGCGCTCTTGCGCCACCGATCGCGAGGCTGTGCTGGCCGCCGGCGGTCTGCGCATTGTTGGTACCGAGCGACACGATTCGCGCCGCATTGATAACCAGCTTCGCGGACGCGCCGGTCGCCAAGGTGACCCAGGCTCATCGCGCTTCTACCTCTCGCTTGAAGATGACCTGATGAAGCGCTTTGCCGGCGAGCGCGTGATCGGCCTGATGGATCGCCTCGGCTTTGATGAAACGCAGGCGCTCGAATCGTCCATGGTCAGCCGCACGATTGAAGGGGCGCAGACGCGCGTTGAGGGGTACAACTTTGATATTCGTAAGCGTGTTGTTGAGTTTGACGATGTCATCAACAAGCAGCGCGCCACCGTCTACGGCGAACGTAATCGCGTGCTGCATGGCGACGATCTCAACCTCACCGTTGAGGATTCACTCCGAGCAGAGGCGCGTTCCATCGTGATGACACACTGCCCTCCTGGCCTTCCAGGTGATTGGAATCTTGAAGCGCTGCGGGGCGATCTGCGACGCGCCGGCATTGAGCCACCTGAAGGCCTCGAGGACATTGTAGAAGATGCGATCTTGATTGATGCGATTGAGGTTGCTGCGCTCGAGGCACTCAACAAGAAGGCGGCGGAGTTCGGCCCAGAGATCTGGCCGCGCGTCTTGCGCGCCGTGATCTTGCGCAGCATTGATCAGCTCTGGGTAGAGCACCTCACTGAGGTTGATGATCTGCGTCGCGGCATCGGGCTGCGCGGGTATGCCCAAGAGGATCCGCTGAATGCCTTTAAGCGAGAGGCGTTCAAGCTGTATGACGAGTTCCAAGGACTTATCCGCGTCAGCATCGGTCGCTCCATCTTGCGGGTCAGCGTGGTGCAGCAAGAGGCGCCGCGCCCCAAGATCGTCGCCACCAGTGCGGCAAGCACCACATCGGCACCAGCGCCGAAGGCGCCTGTTGCACCTGCTGCCAGCGTTGGCCGGAATGACCCGTGCCCCTGTGGCTCAGGGAAGAAGTACAAGAAGTGCCATGGCGCATAGCGCGAGCAGCGAGTCCCCCGTGGGTGCCGCGGTTCGGCTGAGAAGGTGTGCAGGGTGAGCGTCGACGCCACCTCCCTGCGGGACCTGCTCGGCCGCATCGAGGCAACCTCGGGGCGTCTTTGACCCTGTAACAAAGGCTGCTCGCCTGGCCGAGATTGAGGCGGCAATGCTCGCCCCAGGCTTCTGGGATGACCAGCGCGTAGCTCGGCGGCTCGCCCGTGAGGCAGAGGGGCTCCGCGAAGAGCTCACCCTCTGGAAGGATCTCACCACCTCTGCCCGCGACCTCGGTGAACTCTTTGAGCTTGCCGAGTCAGAGGGCGACCAGGGGCTGCAAGACGAGGTGTCCACGAAGGCAGCGTTACTTGAAGGTGACTTTGAGAAGGCCCGCACTTCGCTCCTCTTTAGTGGCGAATACGCCGATGCCGACGCCATCGTGACCATTCAGGCTGGCGCTGGTGGCACCGAAGCGTGTGACTGGACCGCCATTCTGCTGCGTGCCTACATGCGCTGGGCGGAACGACATAGCTTCGCAACGGAGATCGTGGATTCAACCGAGGGTGAGGGTGCCGGCTATCGCAGTGTTGTTCTAGAAATCCGTGGTCGTAATGCGTTCGGATGGCTACGCGCAGAGCGCGGTGTTCATCGCCTGGTGCGCATCTCGCCATTTGATGGGCAGAAGCGCCGACAGACAACGTTTGCAATGTTTGAAGTCATTCCAGAGGTAGAAGACGATGCCGAGGTAACGCTCAACTGGGATGAAATTCGTGTTGATACGTATCGCTCCAGTGGTGCCGGTGGCCAGCATGTGAACAAGACCGAATCTGCCGTTCGCCTTACCCACCTTCCAACAAACTCTGTTGTCTCCAGTCAGAACCAACGCTCACAAATGCAGAATCGTGAAACTGCAGAGCGGATGTTGCGCGGCAAACTAATTGAACTGAAGATTCGTGCGCGCGAAGACGAGCTTGCGCGCGTGCGCGGCGAGACGATCTCCGCCGGTTGGGGGAATCAGATTCGCAGCTATGTGCTGCACCCGTACCAGATGGTCAAAGACCACCGAACTGGCCATCAGACCTCAGATACCGCTGGGGTGCTTGATGGTGACTTTGATGCATTTATTCTTGCTGAACTCGAGCGTGTCTCCACCGGAGCACCGCTTGCAGGCGGCAGCGTGGATGAGGAGTAGGATCCACCTATGAGTGACGCAGTTGGGCTTGGTGCAACAGAGGGCGCAGTTGTCGAGCTGCAAGGAATCTCTGTGACCTACCCGAGCGGCCACATCGCCCTCGGCGATGTGAACCTCACAATCCAGCGCGGAGAGTTCGCCTTCCTCGTTGGGCCATCGGGGGCGGGTAAATCAACGCTGATCGGGCTCTTGGTCCGTGACGTGCTCCCAACCGCCGGCGAGGTGCATGTCGCTGGTTTCCCCGTGCATCGTCTCTCTGGCGGCGATGTACCGAAGCTCCGTCGACGGGTTGGCGTCATCTTTCAAGACTTCCGCCTCTTGCCGCGAAGAACCGTTCGTGAGAACGTCGCCTTCGCCCTTGAGGTAACTGGGGCGGAACCGGATCGTGTTGCGTCCGCTACCGAACGTGCGCTGCGGATTGTTGGCCTGGCGCGTCTCGCCGATCGCTACCCCTCTGAGCTCTCTGGCGGCGAGCAGCAGCGCACCGCAATTGCGCGAGCGATTGTTGGCGACCCTGAACTACTCATTGCCGATGAGCCAACCGGAAACCTTGATCCACTTATCAGCTGGGAGATCATGGAGCTTCTGATGGACATCAACCGCCTCGGCGTCACGGTGCTCGTTGCAACACACGACTCTGACATCGTCACTACGCTGCGCCGTCGCGTGATCGGCCTCGAGGGTGGTCGCCTCATTCGCGACGAAGCGAACGCAACGTATCACCGGGTGGGCTGATGAACGCGCAGCGGGAGAGCCAATCGAATCGCGGCCGCCTCATTCGACTGAGCGTCTCTGCCGCGGCAAACGGCCTTTCGCGTAATCGCCTGGCAACGATCGCCGCCACGACCACAATGACGCTGATGCTGATGGTGCTCGCCTCAGTGCTGGTGATTCGAGCAGGTCTCGACGCGGCGCTCTCCTATGCCGATTCGAAGGTGGAGGTTATTGCCTATCTCAAGAGCTCCGTTACTGAGGTTGAGGCTCGCGCAATGCAAGTTCAAATTGAAGGAATTGATGGAGTGAAGGTTGCAACATATGTGAGTGCAGATGATGCCCTTGCCGCCTTTAAGGTGCGCTTGAAGGAACGTGGTGAGCCAGACCTTACGGGCAACCTCGGCGTGAATCCACTTCCGGCTAGCTACGAGATTGCTCTCGATAACCCTTCCGACACGGGGCGAGTTGCCGACGGCCTCACCGCAATTCCGGACGCGGCTTCCATTAGTCGCGTCATCGATGGCCGCGCTCTTGCGGAGAGTCTCGTCGCCATTACTGGAGCGCTGCGCATCGTCGGACTGATCATCGTGATCGGCTTCTCGCTCGCCGTGCTTGCCGTTGTAGTGAACGCCATCCGCCTCGCAATCCTGGCGCGCAGTGATGAGATCGCCATCATGCGCATCGTCGGCGCGAGCGCCACCTGGGTGCGCCTTCCATTCATTCTCGAGGGGCTCGCGATCGGCGCGGCGGGGGCGCTCATCACACTCTTCATCTTCGGCATCTTGAGTGCCAGCATTGGCGCCGTGATGCTTAACCTCTTCCGTGTCCTCCCTGTACAAACGTCGGCGATCCTCGCCGGACAGGTCTCTCTCTCGGTGATCGCTGCTGGGCTCGGCCTTGGGGCGCTCGGCGCGCTACTCTCTCTGCGAGGGCGACTGAACTAGTCGCCACACGCAACGAAGGAGCACCGCCATGAGCCTGACACCAACCGGAACCCCGCTCTTCACACGCGTCGGCCGACTCCTTCTCGCCGTCATCATTGCCGTCGCCGCGTACAACGCAGGCCTGCGATCTAGCGACAACAGCGCGCAGCAGAACGACGCCCTTGACCTTGCGCGCTTCAACGAGGTGCTCACCCTCATTCAAGATCAGCACGTTGGGCCAAAAAGCGATGAAGATCTAATCAATGGAGCGATTAAGGGACTCGTTGATTCACTCGATGATCCGTACTCCCAGTACCTCACTGCTGAAGAGATGGCCGCGATGAAGGAGGGGCTCTCAGGGAGCTTCACCGGCATCGGTGCAGTAATTGACCTGCGCACATCAGCGGGCGAGCTCTGTACCGCCATCAGCAGCGATTGTCTTCTCACTGTTGCCTCAACCATTGAGGGTGCCCCTGCGCGTGCTGCTGGAATCCTCGGCGGCGATGAGTTCCTCGCCGTTGATGGCGACGAGCTGACTGGGCTCTCCATTGATCAGGCCGTGCTTAAGGTGCGCGGTGCAGAGGGAACAGCCGTCGTCATCACCGTTCGCACGGGCGCCACTGCGCCGCGTGACGTATCGATTGTGCGCGCCAAGATTGAGCTGCCAGCGGTTGCAACAGAGGTGCTGCAGAGCGCTGCTGGGG
>JBIIRA010000038.1:0-7711 GCA_044341795.1 Candidatus Limnocylindrus sp. | reverse complement strand
ATGGGCAGTTGGCCGGCGTCGCCGGCGTAGCGGGAGGGGCACAGTGAGCCTACTGGCGAGGGTCGATCAGGCGGTTCGCAGGTCGGCAGCCTGGCGCTCCATCTTCCGCAACTCCTATCCGAACGACGAGCGCAGCCGCGCCTATGCGGTGATGAACAACGTCTTCCTCCACCTCCACCCAGTGCGCGTGCGCCAGCACGCCGTGAAGTTCGCCTACACCTTCTGCCTCGGCGGCTTGAGCTTCTTCCTCTTCCTCGTCCTTACCGTCACCGGCGTCTACCTGATGTTCTTCTACGCCCCGTCGGCTACGCAGGCGTATTCCGACATTCTCAAGATTCAAACGCTGATTCCATTCGGGCAGATCACGCGCAACATTCACCGATGGGGTGCGCACCTCATGGTCTTCTTCGTCTTCCTGCACATGATGCGCGTCTTCTATCACGGCGCCTACAAGCCACCACGCGAATTCAACTGGGTCGTTGGCGTGATCCTGCTCTTCCTTACGTTGATGCTCAGCTTCACCGGCTACCTGCTGCCGTGGGACCAGATCGCCTACTGGGCGATCACCATCGGCTCGAACATGGCCGGCTACGCGCCCCTCCTGAACACCCCATCGAAGTTGCTCTTGCTCGGTGGCCTCGAAGTCGGGCAGAACACGCTGCTGCGCTTCTATGTGCTGCACGTGATGGTCTTCCCACTCTTGGCGGCAGTCTTCCTCGCGGTCCACTTCTGGCGGATCCGCAAGGACGGCGGCATCAGCGGACCGCTGTGATCTATGAGTGACGAGCAGCGCCCAGCGAGCTCCCTGCCAGTAGATCCGTCGCGCCAGACGGAGATCGACAAGCAGCGCGTGCCGATGGCGGCGCGCCCGTATCGACTCCTCGCCCTCGTCAAGCAAGACGCCGTCGTTCGTGTCCAGAAGGAGCCGGATGACACGGTCATGACCTGGCCGCACCTGCTCACCATTGAGTTCTTGGCAGCAGTTGCGATGAGCATCTTCCTGCTCCTGCTCGGCCTCTTCATTAATGCACCGCTCGAAGAGCTTGCTAACCCGAACGTCACGCCAGCAGTGGCGAAGGCGCCGTGGTACTTCTTGGGTCTGCAGGAGTTGCTCGCCTACTTCCACCCAACCGTTGCCGGTGCGCTGACGCCAGCCGCCGTGCTCGTTGGCTCGGCGCTCATTCCGTATCTCGATCGCCGCAACCTGCACAGCACGAAGCCATCGGATCGCAAGCTTGAGGTCACCCTCTTCTCCGTGCTCTGGGCGCTCGGACTTACCGTGACCTTCATCGGCATCTTCTTCCGCGGCCCTGGATACGCCTTCGTCTTGCCGTGGTCCAGCGGCTTCTTCTTTAGCTTGTGATCGGAGGGGCGCAGTGAGTCATTACAGCGTCGAGCCGAGCGACAAGCCGAAGGCACTCACCTCGCAAACCATCAAGGCGCTGCGCCATGAAGAGGTGCAGGGGATTTCGCGTCGCCGCCTTCTGCGAACCACGATCGGTGCTGGTTTCGGCCTCTGGTTGCTTGAAGTCACCGCTGGCACCCTCGGCTTCCTCTGGCCAAACCTTGAGGGTGGATTCGGCGGCAAGATTCGCATCGGCACCTTCAAGTCGCTGGTCGACGCCAATGCAGGGCTCCCAATCGCAGAGGGGTACCCAGCCTACGTACAAGATGCGCGCGCCTTCATCATGTTGGTTGACCCGAATCGCCAGGAGTTTGTGGCCGGCGAGGACGCAACGGGCGACGGCAGTGCACTGAACGTTCGCGCGCTCTATCAGCGCTGCCCACACCTTGGCTGCAAGCCAAACCCATGCATCAAAACGTATTGGCTTGAGTGCGCCTGCCACGGCAGCCGCTACGACCGACTCGGTACCAAGGCGCAGGGGCTGGGCCCAGCCGACCGCGGCATGGACCGATTCTCGGTGTCAGTCGACAACGATGGCGTTCTCACCCTCGACACCGGCAAGATCAACCTTGGCACCGTGCCGCTTGCGATCGGCGCGCCAGGTATTGAGGCGCCGCGCGCTGCGACAGGGTGCACCTGATGAGCGACGAGCAGCAGCTCCCAGTACCGAGCGAGAAGGCGAGCACGCCTGTGCCGCGCCTTTCGAGCCCAAGCCAGATTCAAACCCACGGCCTCACCGCAGAGCGTGCCGCCAAGATCGTCAACCAGAGCGGCTCCTCACGTATGGCGGCTCTCCTCGGGATTGCCATCGTTACCCTTTTTGTCATCGTCTACGCCTTCTATGACCAGGGGCTCCCCGGCGTCACAGGGTCATCGCGCCTCGACGCCGCGAAGCATGAGCAGTACCTCGAGAGTGTGAAGCGCGGCTACAACCTGTACGAGGCGAACTGCGCTCGCTGCCACGGCGAACAGGGCCAGGGCGGCATCGGGCCTGTGCTCAACGACCAGGGGAAGCTCCTCGCCCACCTCACGCCGCAGTACCTCATGAACGTCCTCACCGTTGGCGGACGCTACATCTGCGGAGACGCCCAATCGCTCATGGGTGTCTGGGCTGACACGAATGGTGGCCCACTCAACTACCGCGAAATCGAAGAGCTGATCGACTGGCTGCGCGCCACCACCGACGATGTGGTCAAGGTGCGCGACCCGAAGACCGGCGAGATGATTGAGGTCACCGGTTGGCGCGATGTGGCGTATGCCCCCGCACCTGGTGCCACCCCAGTGCCGGCCTGCTGGAAGGATGCGTTCGCTGTCTCTCCATCGCCGTCGGGCCCCGCAACCCCGACGCCATCGGGCGGCATGGGTGAGACCTACGTCATCAGCGCGGTGAACCCTATCGAGTTTGAGCAGAGTGCCTTTGAGGCAGCGGCTGGCGTTCCGTTTACCATCGTCTTCAACAACAACAATGTTGGCGTCCCGCACAACGTTGCGATTCATGTGGGGACTGCAACGGGGGAAGAAGTCTTCAAGGGTGAGATCTTCCCTGGCATCGGCACACGTACCTATAACGTTCCAGCCCTCACGGCTGGCACCTATGCATTCATTTGCACCGTGCATCCAAACATGGCCGGCACCTTGACGGTGAAGTGATGAGCGGCAGCAGCGATCCACGCGCGATCGGGCCAGGGGCTGTTGCGCCGCGCCGCGTACTCTTCGGCCTGCTTGATGCGGATGGTTGGGGCTGGGCGGGCGTACGCTCGGTGCTCTGGACACTCGTCATCATCTTGATGCTCGGCTACATCCCAGACCGCGCCTACTACCTGACCGTCTCGCCAACCGTTGAGCTTGGCCTCAACATGGCGTCCGTCGTGAACATCTGCCCCGCAGAGAATGAGGGGCTCCCGTGCCCAGCACCCGCCGGAGCACTGATTCCGTGGAAGAGCGCCACCGAGGCGGACCTTCCAGGCGATGGCGTTGATGGCTCTCTGCTGCAGGCTGGCGCGCACCTCTATTACATCGGCGGCACGAGTGGCTCGGCAACACGCCTCGCCACAACGAACGTCTCCGTTGCAACGATCGATGCCGCGGGGCTGAGCGCTTGGGCTGCGGGCACGCCGCTCCCTGAGGCGCGCGCCCATGCAGGCGTCGCCTTCTTTGCGGGCAAGGCGTATGTGATTGGTGGCGCATCCGAAACCACTCCCGCAACCGCATCGGTCTACGTAGGAACACCTGACGCAACCAGCGGGCTGATCACCGCATGGGAACTACTCGACGCACTTGAGCTGCCAGCCGCACGGTCAGGCGCATCGGTCACCGTTGTCTCTGACGGAATCGTGGTGCTCGGCGGCGAGGGCACCGATCGCTCACCAACCACCACCGTCTGGAAGGCGAAGCTAGGAAGCAACGGCGAACTCGAGCCGTGGGCAGACTTCATGGAGCTTCCGGAACCGCGCAGCTTTGCCGCCGCCGCGGTTGTCGGCGATTCCATCTATGTGTGGGGCGGAGATGATGCGAGCGGCCCAGCCGCTGCAGCGCTTCGTGGGGACATTGCTGTGGCTCCAACGAGTGATGGCCACAGCGCACCAGTTGCAAATCCAGACCAGGGTGATGCCGAGCTCGGCACGATCTTCCGCTGGGAAGGCACGGCGGGCGATGGCAACCTGCCAACCCCACGCGACGGCGCCGCACTTTGGAGCGCCAACGGCACCCTCTATGTCGCGGGCGGCACGATCGATGGAGTAGCAACAACGAGCGTGCTGTGGGCCGCACCAGCAGCCGCCACGGGTCTCACTAGTTGGACATCTGTAGAGCTCAGCAATCTCCCCGCAGACGCTGCGCGCGTCGGCGCACGTGGCGTCGTGGTGGGCACGCATGTGCTCCTCCTCGGCGGTGCAGATTCCGCTGGCGCCTATGCCTCTGGTGCACTCTCAGCCGGCACATCGCCGAAGGCGCCAGTCTTCCGCGCCGGCCTCGTTGGGCTCACCGTTCCTGGCTTGGCGCTGCAGGGTGAGGTTGGTCAGCAGATCGGCTTCCTCTCTGCCGCAGGGGCGTGGACACTGAACTTCGTGCTCCTGCTCGGTGCCGCAGTCGCCTATGGCCAGCGCGAACGCTTCCGCGCATGGGTGAGCGCCAAGCTCGGTCGAAAGGGCGCATCCTCCCGCTAGTCCCGACCGCCGCCGCCGTATACTTCCGCGAAACACCTGCCCGGGTGTGAAGTGGGAGGAACGATGAATACAGCAACCGCCAAGCGCCTCTTCGGAATCAATGCGCTCGTCGCGTGGCTCGGCTACGGACTCTCGCAGTTCATCAACATCGTGGACCTTGTTCCGGCGAAGGCGCCGACGGAGCCTGTGCTCCTCAATCTCTTTACGCAGCCTGAGGCTGGGCTCGCTGGAGCCATCGGTCGCGTGTTCAATTCGCACGGCTACTTCACCACCTGGTCAAACCTACTGGTGGCGATCACCCTGACGGTGCTCTACCAGCACCCAACAGTGCGTTCGGCAACTCGTGAATGGCTGCGCAACAGCGCCCTGCTCATGATCACCATGACCTTCGTGCTGTACAACATTCTGCTCGCGCCGTACGCGAAGGTGGAGAGCTTCCACATCATCACGAATCTCTTGACCCACTACATCACGCCACTTATTACGATTGCGGTGTGGGTTGTCGCCGGGCCGCGCGGTCGATTCAACTTCACGCATACCTTCTCGGTCTTCATTGTGCCGATTGCGTATCTGGCTTACACGTTGGTTCACGGTGCACTCGCCAGCGTTTATCCGTACGGGTTCTTCGATGTGATCACCTACGGCTACGCGTCAGTGCTGATGCTCATGCTTGGCGTCATCGTTGGCGGGTACGTGGTGGCACTGATCTACTACGGAGTGGAGCGCCTGCGCAGCCGCTAAACGGCGGAGAGAGCGCCAAGATACTGGTGAGCCGAGCGGGGTTCGAACCCGCGACCAAGGGTTTAAAAGACCCCTGCTCTACCGCTGAGCTACCGGCCCGCGCAGATTCTCCCACGACGGGGCGCGTTACGAGCCCTGGGCATGGGAGAATACGGCCATGAGGCGCTCATGGACGATCGACGCGGCAACGAAGGAGTTGGCCGGGCTGCGCCCGATCATCGCCCTCCTCCGCGACCAGCGCATTGAACTTGAGCGCATGAAGGACGATCTCTTGCGCCTCCGCCGCCTCGAGCGCATGGGCGCACTGCCAGGCGGCGCTGACCAGAATCAGCTGCAGCCGGCCGACCTCGACCCCGCCCTCCGCGACGCGCTCGCGAGTAGCTCCGTTCTGGAGATGCGCATTCGGGCGGCGGTCGATCAGATGCAGGCGAGCGTTGACCGAGTCACCAGCCGCGGCGTGGAACTGCGCGACATTGACCGAGGACTCGTTGACTTCCCAGCGATTGCCTTCGGCCTGCCGTTCCTGCTCTGCTGGGAGGAGGGGGATGGCGACGAGGTGCTCTTTGCCCACAACATGGGCGACGGGTACGGTTCGCGTCTGCCGGTTGCGGAATTCCTGCGCCGCCTCGCCGCATCCGCCGATCCTGAGCGTTCGTGAGCGACCTTCCGCTGACGCTCACGCCCGCCGAAGCGGCGGCACTCCTTGATGGCCCCGATGCCCCGCTGCTCATTGATGTTCGCGAAGAGTCGGAGTGGAACGAGGCGCACATCCCTGGCGCACTGCTGATTCCGCTCTCGCAGTTTGTGGCACGTCAGAGCGAGATCCCCGAGGGTCGAGCGCTGATCATGCAGTGCCGCTCAGGTGGTCGCTCAGGTCAGGCGGCGCTGGCGCTGCGCACCGCTGGTCGCACGAACGTCGCGAACCTTGCGGGCGGCATTACCGACTGGGAGGCTGCGGGGCTCCCAGTTGAATACGGGGAATAAGCTGCGCATTTGACGGTTTGCCCCGCGCTGCCGATACTTCGCGAGCGGGGTGGAGCAGTGGCAGCTCGTCGGGCTCATAACCCGAAGGTCGGTGGTTCGAATCCATCCCCCGCAACCAACAGGACCTCAACCCCGTATCGGGGCACGCCCGCCTATGGGCCGTCGGCGAATTCCGCGATTTCTGCAACGCTGATGAATGGACCGACGCGGTAGTCGAGCACGACGCCGTTTGCGTCAAGAAGCAGGGTGAGCGGAGCGGCATTTACTGGCACCTGTGCAGCAATGGCGCCGTCGGCATCGATCAGCGTTGTCCAGGTGGCCCCAAGCTCTGTCGCCGCCGCTGCGGCTGGCCCCACCGCATCCTTGTAGAGCACCCCGAGCACTGTTGCGCCCGGCACGAAGCTTGATGCGTAGTCCGAGAGGAGCGGAATCTCGTCACGGCAAGGGATACACCAGCTCGCCCAGAAGTTCAGCAGAATGCGGCCGCTGCCGCTTTCGGCTGTTGGCCACGATGAGATCGTGACGCTTGGGTCGTAGAGCGGATGGGCTGTTCCGATACGTATGGTGCGGCCGATCAGTTGGTCGCTACTTGCTGTGGGGCCGCTGCAGGCGGCGATCAGGCTAGCGGCAAGGAGTGCGATTGCGGCGCGGCGGATGCGCGCCACGTTGATCACTGAAGGATGACCGTCCCAATCATGTTGGGGTGCACGGTGCAGATGTAGACATAGGTCTTCCCCGCGGTGAGGGCGGGTACGTCGTAGATGCGCTCATCGACGCCGTTGAAGATCTCGCCGAGGTAGACCTCTGGGCCGGTGCCCGTGTCTTCATGGATGGCGACGTTGTGGGGGATACCGGCGTCGTAGTTCACGAAGCGAATGGTGAATGGAGCCCCAGCCGGCACGGTGATCGTTTCGCTGTCAAAGGCAACGAGCTCCGCGCACATCGTGATGGTCGCATCACCACCCTCGGCACAGGCGGTTGGCTCGCCGCTCGGAGAGGGGCTCGCCTCACCGCCACCGATGATGCCCGCCTGCGAACCGGCGAAGAAGACGAAGAGGAGGCTGAAGAGGGCGATCGCAACCGTGGGCGCCTTGCGTGGCGTTGGGTTGACGAGGTGCCCAGTGGAGTCGGCCTCGGTGGTGGCGCGATACTCGCGCCCCGCGTCGACGAGCCAACCGATCATCGCGAGTGCCGTCATGAGAGTTCCAAGCAGTGCAAATTCAAGTCCGACTGCAACACCGAAGAGCATTACGGCGGAGCCGGCGCTCACCAAGAGTGGCAGGAGTGAAGGCGGCGGCAGATGCACCCCCTCGGGTGGGCCGCTTGGCGCCGCTGCTGCTGGAGCATCGTCAACGTGCAGCGCCATCGCTGAACCTGCGCCGAGCGCGTCGTATTCGCGAACCGCTTCGCGGCCCCA
>JBIIRA010000037.1:0-7849 GCA_044341795.1 Candidatus Limnocylindrus sp. | reverse complement strand
AGAAGCGGGAGGAACGGCTTCGGCCGGTTGGGGCTACTTAGGGGCCAGAGGCGGGTTCCGCCGCCACCGGCAAGAACGACCGCGTAGGGTCGACTACTCATCTGCGGCATCGTAGCGTGCGGGCTCGGGGGTGGACCGGCGTGGGCGTGATTCGTGCTCAGCGCCCGAAGAGGCGCCGGAGGATGCGCGGCACCGAAATGCCACTGCGGCGGATCACGAGTCGCTCTTCGAATTCGGCCTTCACGCTGTAGCCGAGCGAGGTGTAGACGGCGATGGCGGTGGCGTTATCGCGTCGCACATTCAGCACCACCTCGTCACAAAATCCGAGCAGCGCATCGGTCACCGCCGATGTGTTTGCATGGGCGTAGCCATTGCCACGCGCGCTGCTCGCCGTCAGCACATTGCCGACGACGGCGATGCGCTCGCGCCGACCGACCACATGGGTCCCAGCCGCCGCGACCAACTTGCCGTTGCGATGAATGCCGCGGTAGACACCCTCAGCCACAGCGAGTGGCGGCAACCATGCGGCGAAGCCCAGCTGGTAGAGGTGATTCAGTGCTGGAGCATCAGAAGGGATGAGGGGAACGACGAGTGCGGCGGCGGGTCCGGTGTACGGCACGAACTCTGCGCGCGTCAAACCCATGCGCAACATTGGGTTGATCTTCTCCGTCTCGTAGGTCAGGTCAAGCACCGGGTTCCCGCCGATCGGCGTCGGCACCCAGGCGGCGCGTGGGCGAATCCCGTGCTGCAAGATCGTGGCGATCCCCTCTGGATCGCCGTACAAATGAAGCGGCTGCGGCGCCCACCCTGAGTACTCCATGCCGAGCGCGATCGGCGTTGCGCCGCGTCGCGCCACAAAGCAGCGTGTGCGCGGAAATTCACCATCATCAAGATCAGCCAGGGCGTGTGCGGTGATCCAGCGGTCGCCGGTGACAAGCGATCGCACCAACTCACGATCGCGTGTCGCCGAAACCTCTATCGGCGTGGTGCTCATCAATCGATCAGCGTGATGCCGTCGAGTGCCAGGAGCTCAACACGTGATGTCGCAACCTGTACGCCACTCGTCACGCCACGCGCAGCGAATGGTGCACCACGTTGCGCCGCCGCGCTATTCACGGCCTCAACGCGCTTGGTCAGTTCGGCGCCGCTCATGTCACTCGCGGCCGATCCCACAACGAGGTAGACGGGCACACCTGAGAAGAGTGCGGCGGCGGCGAGACCAACGCCACCCGCTGGGACCACGGCATAACCGGCGCGGCTCACCGCATCACTGCCAAGGATCAGCGCGCCAATCGGGCCATCCGCGTTGGCAATCTCACTGGCGAGTTGGCCATCTTCAAGGAGTGTTGGGGTGAGGCCGGCACGCACCGCGTCGGCGGCGTCAACCGCGCCGAGTCGAGTTGCGCCACGGACATCAACCGCTGGGCCGGCAGCGATTGCGAAGGTACGCACGCCGAGGTGGCGCAGCCCCTCATGGAGCGGAGCGAGATCCCCCCATGCGGTAGCCCCGAGGCCAGGTCCGCTGGCGATGGTGGCCCCACGAGCGATCCCTGCACTCTTCAAGGTTGCAGCGATGCGCTTGCCGTACGCGGCGCGCTGGCCCAACTGTGTGGCAGCGCGTGCGGCGATTGCGGCATCGAGGCTCTCGCCCTGCAAGGCAACCGGAAGGAGTGCATCAAGTTCGGCGTGAAGTGATCCTGCGAGCGGTGCAGCGTTCCGCAGCGAGGCGGCGGCGGCATGGAGGCGTGCAACGCGGCCACCCACCGATCCAACACTGGCGAGGGCAAGAGCGAAGGCGGCGGCAAGGCCGCGGATCGGACCAGGGGCAATCGCGTCAACGGTCAGAAGGGCGGCGATACTACTCGCGCTCGTCGCGCGACGTTCAGCGATCACCGCAGGAAGGGCACGAACATCGAGCACGATCACCGCGCCCTCTTCGTCGCGAATCGGCGAGGCGAAGGCTGGCTCTGGGGCGGCGGCACCCGCCTTGATCAGCCCCGCGTCGCCCGGCATGTCGAGGTTCGTCTCCGCGGCGCGTCGACGTGTTGGCTCTGCACCAAGTTCACGATCCGGTGCCTGCAGCTCGGCGCCGATCGACTGGGCCTGACCGCGCAGGGCACCAAGCGCGCCGAAGAGTGAGCCGGCGGTGGCGGCGCCATCATTGGCGATGCTGCGAAGGAAGGATCTCCGATCGCTTGCAGGGCGCTTCGCCATAGCGGCGACTAGAAGGCGATGATCGCCGAGACGATGCCGTCTGGGAGTCGCTTGCGACCGCCAAGGACGGGGAGCTCTGCCAAGAAGCTAATGCCAACAACGGTGGCGCCGAGTTGCTCGACAAGTTTCACGGTGCCGGCAACGGTGCCACCTGTGGCGAGAACATCATCAACGATCACCACGCGCGCACCCTTCTGGAGTGCATCGCGATGGATCTCCAGCACATTCTTGCCGTACTCAAGGTCATACTCCACAGAGATCGTTTCGGCGGGAAGTTTGCCGAGCTTGCGCACTGGCACAAAGCCAACACCGAGGGTTGCGGCGATCGGTGCGCCAAAGATGAAGCCGCGCGATTCAATGCCGATGATCACGTCGGGCTTCAGCCCGCGGATCGGTGCCGTCATCGCCTCAAGGGCGGCGGCGAAGGCCTCAGCATCCTGCAGCAGAGTGGTGATATCGCGAAAGACGATCCCTTTCTTCGGAAAGTCAGGGATCGTTCGAATCTTCGAGGAGAGCTGTTCTGGGGTCACGGCGGAAGTTTACGCGAGCGGCGCGCCTGCCGTGTTCGTCGCCTCCCAGCGGCGCACCTCCGCCACGATCCCCTGCACGAGCCGTGCGGCGAGGCGCCACGCCTCCCCACCCGACACCCGCTCCCGGCTGCGAATTTGACTGCCGCTCATGCTCAGCTCTGGGATGGGGTTCGTCACCAGGGCGCGTGCGGCGAGACTGGGCTGTAGTTCACCGAGGCGCACGATCAGGCGACCCTCCTCAATAAGGAGTGAGGCAAGCCCCGCCTCGCTCGCGCCGGCGCGGAGCCGTGCCACCTCCAGGAGCCGCTCCGCCTCTGTAGGCGGCGCACCGAATCGGTCGCGCAGCTCTTCAGCGATGGCGTTGATCGTGGCATCAGAGTCGGCGATACCGAGGCGACGGTAGAGGTCGAGTCGCTGCCCCTCGTCGGCCACATAGCTCTCTGCGAGATGCGCCGAGACCGGCAGGTCAATGAGCGCCGCGGTGCGACGGCGCGCCGGCGCACGCCCCTCGCGGCTGGCACGCCGCACCTCGACCGCATCGGCGAGGAGCTGCGAATAGAGATCGAAACCGACTGCGGCAATGTGCCCAGACTGTTCGCCGCCAAGCAAATCGCCCGCGCCGCGAATCTCGAGATCCGCAAGCGCCAACTGAAATCCAGCTCCGAGGTGCGACGCATCAAAGATCGCCTTGAGGCGCTTGCGCGCATCATCGGTGAGCGCCTCTTCGCGTCGATAGAGCAGATAGCACCAGGCGCGGCGACTGCTTCGCCCAACGCGACCGCGCAACTGATAGAGCTGCGCGAGTCCGAGTCGATCGGCGCGATCAATGATGATCGTGTTGGCGTTCGGAATATCGAGACCCGATTCAATGATGGTGGTGCAGACCAAGATCTGCGCCTCACCGCGCACAAACTCGCCCATCACGCGCTCAAGGGCTCGCTCCTCCATTTGCCCATGTCCAACCACCACGCGCGCATCGGGAACAAGTCGGCGAATCTGTTCCGCGGCCGCCTCAATCGACTCCACGCGGTTATGCACGTAGTACGACTGGCCGCCGCGCTCCAACTCGCGCAGCAGCGCGTCGCGCACCAGTTCAAGACTCGCTTCGGTGACGCGCGTGGCCACAGGGTGGCGATCTTCTGGTGGAGTCTCAATCGTGGAGAGGTCGCGAATCCCGGAGAGGGCGAGGTTCAGCGTGCGCGGGATCGGCGTAGCGGTGAGGGTCATGACGTCGAGTTCGGCGCGGAGCGACTTCATGCGCTCCTTGGCGGCGACACCAAAGCGGTGCTCCTCATCGACGACGAGGAGGCCGAGATGCTTGAAGGCGACATCCTTTGAAAGCAGCCGATGCGTGGCGACGACCAGGTCAACCTCGCCGGTGGCGAGCTTGGCGACGATCTCGGCCTGCCGCGCCGCAGAGACGCTGCGCGAGAGGAGTTCGAGCTTGAATGGGTATGCCGCGAGGCGACGTCGGAACGTTTCGATGTGCTGCAGGGCGAGCACCGTGGTCGGCACCAGCACGGCAACCTGGCGCCCCGCCTCCAGCACGGCGAAGGCGGCGCGCAGCGCCACCTCGGTCTTGCCGTAGCCAACGTCACCCACAATCACGCGATCCATCGGACGCGGTCGACTGAGGTCACCCTTCGTTGCCTCAATGGCGGTGAGTTGATCAGGTGTTTCGCGATATGGGAAGGCCGCCTCAAACTCGGCGAGCCACGGACTCCCTGGCGTAATCGCTGGGCGATGCGCCAACTCGCGTGCGGCGTAAATGCGCAGCAGCTCGTCGGCGAGATCGTCAGCCGCCTTCTTTGCGCGCTCCTTGGCGCGGCGCCACTCCCCACCACCGAGTCGACTGAGTTGTGGGTGCTCCGATCCGGTGTAGCGCGCGATGCGTGCCAACTGCTCCACTGGAGTGAAGACGGTGTCGGTGCCGCCGTAGGCAATCTCCAAGTAGTCGCGTTGATCGCCATCACCACCGCGGCGCAACATGCCCACGAACCGACCAACACCGTGATCCACATGCACCAGGTAGTCGCCAGGCGTGAGTCGCTCCGCCGCCTCGCGCGTGATGCCGCGGCGATGCACCGCCGGTCGACGAACGCGCGTCGCGCCGAAGAGTTCGCGGTCGGTGATCACCGTCAACCCATCGACACCGCCCTGGAATCCGCCGTCAAGACCGCCGGCCAGGATCGTGAGCGAGCCGGGCTTCGGGTTGGTAAGCATTCCTTCGCTCACCACGGCGCGTTCGCCGCCCTCGGTGATCAGCTCGGCAATTCGTGCCGCCTGTTCCGAAACGATCAGCACGCGCGCCTTGTCGCGGCGCCAAGTTTCAAGACCTTCGGTGAGCGCACGCGATCGCCCGCTCGGCACCACCGGGTCATGCCATCCGAATGAGTCGTCACCGTCGGCGCGGATCAGCGTGGTTGCATCAGAGCTCCAGGTGAGCGCCAGGCGCTGGCGACCAGCGCTCGTAAGCGCTGTAATCAGGGTGCCTGCTTCGGGGACTGGCGAAGGCCACCCGGCGGGCAGCAGGCGTGTGGTGCGCAGCACGTCGGCGCGCTCCTCGGTCTGACGCGAAAGTGCATCCGCGGCCTGGCGCAGCTCCCCCGGCTCATCAAGTACGACGAGGGCGTCGCCGACCTGGTCGTAGGCGCGCTCCGCACTCAGCAAGACCGACCAGAGCTCCAAGCCATCACCGCGCTCCGCCTGGTTGCGCGCGGCGATCCCCGCCTCCCATCGTGCAAGGTCCTCTTCGAGTCGCGGTGGTAGTTCGGTTTCGCCACCGCCGCGCACGATCCCTTCGGCGGTTGCTCGGGCGGCGGCCACGCGTGCCGCGTCGAGGGGGAATTCGCTCGCTGGCAGCAGCTGCACCAGCGGCACCGCCTCGCGGCTGCGTTGGTCGGCGGGGTCGATCCGTCGAATGCTCTCGATCTCATCGCCGAACCACTCAATACGGAGCGGCGATGTCTCGCCCGCGGGGAAGAGGTCAACGATACCCCCGCGTCGTGCAATCTCGCCGCGTCCACCCACGAGCGAGACGGCCTCGTAGCCGAGGGCGATGGCACGCGTCGTCACCGCGTCGAGGGTGATGCGATCCCCCGCGCGCAAGAGGAGTGTCTCGGCGCGCAGATCGGCGAGCGAGATCGTTGGCTGCGCTACCGCGAGGAGCGAGGTCACCAAGATGCGCGGACTCCCCTCATGCCATGCGGCGAGCGTAGCGACGCGGCCAGCCGACTCATCGATGACCAGTTCACCGCGCTCATACGGCAGTGCGCTGCGCGGCTCGAGTAGTACGACGGCGGTTGGATCGTGGAACCAGGAGCGCAGTGCATCGGCAACGCGCTCGGCAACCTCAGGGTCGCGTGCGACCCAGACAATGCGCCGATCAGCGGCGAGTGCAGCACCGAGCTGCGCCTTTGCCGCATGGGGCACGTGAATGAGCGACGCGTCGCTCTTTGTTAGTTGTTTGGTGAGCGCAGTGAATGATGTTGCGGCACGCAGCGTGTCGAGGAGTGGTGCGAGTGACGGCGTGTGGCGATTCACCCTTCGCGATCGGCCTTGTCGCGACCGAGCAACTTCCGCCAGCCGTGCGATGTCTTGCGAATGCCGTCGGCGCCGGCTGGGCCATCAACTTCGCCCGGCTTCGGCAGGTTCGCCGGATCGGCGGCACTGCCCGCCTCGGGCTCTGGGAGCGCCCACCCATTGAATGCGGTTGCCGCCTTGTTTAGTCCGCTGCGCGCCCACATCTCGATCGCCTCACCCGCCGCGACCTCAACCTCTGGGAGCCGCAGGCGCTCTGCGACGGTGAACTCTCCGAGCACATGCTGATGTGCTGTGCCTGATTCGCGCGGATCGCCGATGCCAACGCGGAGGCGCGGGTACTTGTCGGTGCCGAGTTCGTCGGTAATCGAGGTGAGGCCGTTGTGCCCACCGGCACTCCCCCCCTCGCGGAATCGGAGCGTACCGAACGGCAAGCTGAAGTCGTCGACAACCACAAGCAGCGCCGTGAGTGGCACGCGCTCGGCGGCGAGTAGCTTACGCACGGCAATGCCGGATTCGTTCATGAAGGTGTCGGGCTTCGCCATCACCAGGTCGAGGCCGAGCACGCGGCCGGCGTGCACCATCGCCGCATCACGACGCTTCCCACCGCCGCGCCAGTTCACGCGATCGGCAAACGCGTCGAGCACGAGCCAGGCGATGTTGTGCCGCGTGTAGCGATACTTATCACCAGGGTTACCGAGGCCAACGACGAGGCGGCGATCCTGACTCATCGGCTTGCCCCCATCGCGCGCTTATGCGCGCGCAGAATCCGTTCCTGCTCCGCCCACATCGCTGTGCGACCGGCGGGCGAGCGGTGATCCCAGCCGCACAGATGCAGGGCACCATGAACAGCGAGGAGTCGCAGCTCGTCGGCTGGCGCGTGACTCGTTGCACCATCGGTACCGCCGTGCCCCTCGCGTGCCTGCGCGATGGCGCGATCGATACTGATGACGATGTCGCCGAGTGGCAGGATCTCGTTGGTGACGATCGGGGTGGCGGCCTTGTGCGCGGCGCGGCGCGCGGTGCCGGGTCGGGCGGGATACGCGGTCGGCTCGAGGAGCGGGAAACTCAATACATCAGTTGCGCCGCGCTTCTTCATCTGCGATTCGTTCAGTGCGGTGATCTCGCTGTCATCAACGAGGGTGACGACCGCCTCGCCACTCTTTGGCGCACCAGAAACGCGGAGGGCGCGCTCAACGAGGGCACGAAGTTCGGTAGCGGTGACGGTGATTCCGCCGCGCCTGCGGCGCACGATGCGCGCGCGCGGCCCGGAGCTGCGGCTCATCCGCGTGCGGCGAGCGCCGCGGTGACCTTCCCCGAAAGGACCTTTCCATCGACACGGCCCTTGGTCTTCGGTCCGAGCCAGCCCATGACCTTCCCCATCTCTTTCGCGGAGGCTGCGCCGGTGGCGCTGATCGCCTCGGCGACGAGTGCGTCGACATCGGCATCGCTCATCTGCTCAGGCATGTAGGTGGAGAGGATCGCGATCTCGGCGTTCTCGCCTTCGGCGAGGTCGGGGCGATTTGCGGCGGTGTAAGCGTCGACGGATTCCTTGCGCGTCTTGA
>JBIIRA010000036.1:0-7858 GCA_044341795.1 Candidatus Limnocylindrus sp. | reverse complement strand
GCTGTAGCGGCGTCACCCTGGGTCTGGCCAGTGATGATCTCCAACGCCTTCGCCACCAGGCTCTTGGCGGCGGTTCGCTGTGGCTGCTGCACCGCGTTGCGGCGGGCAGAGGCGCGAACCTCTTTTAGCGACTGTGGTGTTCGTGCACCTTTGTACGTACGTGGGGTCTTTCCCATTGGTCACTCCATCCGCTTCTGGGGCTCAGTTGAGCCGTCGGGCGATCGTAGCAGAGGCTCCGCCACGCTCCTCTGAGGGCGCCTTTTGGCGGCGCTGGCGAGAGCGTGTAATCCTTAGGCCATGAGCACCATCCCGCAGTCTCGGCTGCGCAACTTCAGCATCATCGCGCACATCGACCATGGGAAGTCGACCCTGGCCGACCGCCTGCTCGAGGCGACCCATACGGTGGAGGCCCGGTTGATGACCTCGCAGATGCTCGACTCCATGGATCTGGAGCGCGAGAAGGGGATCACGATCAAGGCGCGCGCAGTACGCCTGGACTACGTCGCGAACGATGGCCTCACCTACGGCCTCAACCTGATCGACACCCCAGGGCACGTGGACTTCGCCTACGAGGTCTCTCGAAGCCTACAGGCCTGCGACGGAGCCATCCTGGTCGTTGATGCGAGCCAAGGGATTGAGGCGCAGACACTCGCCAACGTGCACCTGGCGATGAAGCTCGGCCTGGTGATCATTCCGGTACTGAACAAGATCGATCTTCCCGCCGCTGATCCAGAGATGGTGATGAGCGAACTCGAAGACTCCCTCGCCATTCCACGAGAAGAGGTGATCCTTGCGTCGGCGAAGGCGGGGATCGGTATCGCCGAAATTCTCGAGGCACTCGTTGCGCGCATCCCAGCGCCGAGCGGCCCACTCGATGCGCCACTGCGCGCACTCGTCTTCGACTCCCACTACGACACGTATAAGGGCGTCGTGAACTACATCCGTGTGCAAGAGGGGCGACTAAAGGCGGGCGATCCCATTCAGATGATGGGTTCCGGCGTCACCTGTGTTCCGGTGGAGCTCGGCTACTTCCGACCACAACACGTGCCAGTGCAAGAGTTAGTTGCCGGAGAGGTCGGCTACATCGCCACTGGCCTCAAGAGCGTGCGCGACGCGCGCGTTGGCGACACGGTCACCTCGCAAACAAGCCCCGCCGCCGAGCCACTCCCTGGCTACCAGGTCGCACTGCCACTCGTCTTCGCTGGCCTGTATCCACTCAGTGGTGAGGACTACCCAGCGCTGCGCGAGGCGCTCGAGAAGTTGCACCTCAATGACGCCAGCTTCACCTTTGAGGCGGAGTCGTCGGCCGCCCTCGGCTTCGGCTTCCGCTGCGGCTTCCTCGGCCTGCTGCACATGGAGATCGTGCAGGAGCGCCTTGAGCGCGAGTTCAACCTGCAGCTGATCGCCTCAGCCCCCTCCTGCAAGTACCAGGTGATGCTCAACAACGAGAAGGGGGAGCTCCTGATTAACAACCCTGCGCAGCTCCCGAGTCCGAACCACATTGATGAGATTCGCGAGCCGTGGGTCGCCGCTTCGGTCGTTACGCCATCGACGTACATCGGCACGATCATGGAGCTCTCCACCGACAAGCGCGGCATCTTCGACGGCATGGAGTACCTCGACGAGAAGCGCGTGGTGATGCGCTTCCAGATCCCCCTCGCCGAACTCATCGTTGACTACTTTGACCAGCTCAAGAGCCGCACCCAGGGGTACGCCTCGCTGGATTACACCGAGTCTGAGTATCGCGTTGCGCCGCTCGTGAAGCTCGATATCTTGGTGAACGGCGAACCGGTCGACGCACTCAGCACGATCATCCATCGCGATCGCGCGCAGAGTGCGGGTCGAAACCTCGCCTCCAAGCTAAAGGATCTGATTCCGCGCCAAATGTTTGAGGTGCCGATCCAGGCGGCGATTGGTGGCACGGTGATCGCGCGTGAAACGGTGAAGGCCGTTCGCAAGAACGTATTGGCGAAGTGCTACGGCGGCGACATCACACGAAAGAAGAAGCTGCTCGAGAAGCAGAAAGAGGGGAAGGAGCGCATGAAGCGCGTCGGCTCTGTTGAGATTCCGCAAGAGGCCTTCCTCGCCGTCTTGCGCACCGACGCCGATTAACGTGACGACCGGCGTGCAGCCCGCGCCACCGCGCGGCCTCTACCTGCACGTTCCATTCTGTCGTTCGCTCTGCCCCTACTGCGACTTTGTCGTGGTGGCTGGTGCCGCAGCATTTGGCCCGCGTTCGCGCATGGGCGGCTATCTCAACGCTATTGAAAAGGAGATTGACCTACGTGCGACGCTCGCCGACAAAACCTTCGGCAGCCTCGGCTCGGCGAACCGCCAGCCACTTGAAACGCTCTATCTCGGCGGCGGCACGCCATCACTGCTGCCAACCGACCGACTCGCCGCGCTCATTGAACGCATTCGCGATCGTTTCGGGCTAACCCCCGATGCCGAGGTGACCCTTGAGGCGAACCCGGGTACCGACGAGCGCGGCGACTTGGCCGGCGTCGTGCAGGCTGGCGTCACCCGACTCAGCGTTGGGGTGCAGGTGATGGATACGACTGCCCTCCGCTCCCTTGGCCGGCGGCACACCCCTGACGACGTGGTGGCAACGATCGCCGCCGCGCGAGCTGCAGGGTTCGCCAGCCTCTCGATGGACCTACTCGCCGACCTGCCTGACCTCCCCTTTGACGCCTGGGCGGCGAGCCTCGACGCGGCGATCGCCCTCGCCCCCGACCACCTGAGCGTCTACGCCCTCACCCTCAGCCTCGGGCCGGATGAGTCTGGCGACGACCGCCTCGCCACCCCCGCGGGCGCCGTCGCCTGGCGAGAACGCGCCGCCGCCGCCCAAGATGAAGAGCGCGGCGCGCTGGAGCTCGAGCACCTCAACAGCCGCCTCCCAGCCGCTGGGTACGACTGGTACGAGATCAGCAACTGGGCGACCGCTGGTCACGCATCGCGACACAACACGCTCTACTGGGAGCGCGCCAGCGTTGCCGCCGTTGGCCCAGGTGCGCACGCCTTTGATGGCGTCACACGTCGCTGGAACTCCGCCAACCTCGACGCCTGGGAGGGGGCGCTGCAGCAGGGCGAACTTCCACCCGGCGGTGAATCACCCGCTGAGAGCGGCGCTGCAGGTGCCGCAGAGGGCATAGTGCTTGCCCTGCGCATGGCGCGCGGTGTGGAGCGCGATGTCGCCGTGCGCGATGGGTTCAGTGAAGCGATTGCCTGGGGTGAATCAAACGCTCTACTTGCGCCACATCCGTCAGATGCATCGCGCGTTCAGTTGACGCTGCGCGGCCGACTACTAAGCAACGAGCTCTTCTCAAGGATTGTGTAGCTGACGTCGCGCGCGTGCGCGACGCGGATCAGTTCGGCGCGGCGAGATCGCGGCGCGGGAAGATGTAGAAGGCCCATCCAGCAGCGATGAGTGCAACCACACCAAAGAGCAACGCGGCCGAACTGTCGACGGTGCCATCCAAGAGGTCGACCGGCGAGAAGTGATTGAAGAGCGAGAGGAACTGATACGGCTCCACCACATCCCAGAAGGAACCGATCACTTCAATGATGTAGTTGAACATGATGAACGAGACGGTGATCGCCATTGCGGGAGCAGTGCGATCAAAGCTGCCACTGGTGGCAATGCCGATCGTTGCGAACATGCCCCAGAAGAGTGCACTGTACGCCCAGAGGATTGGTAGTTGTTCGAAGGCGAGCTGGTCGGTGACGCCGGCGATCTGTGCGCCGAGGATGGTGCCACCGATATAGGCGAGTGAGACAAGTGCCGATCCGACCCAGCCCTCGAGCAACATGGTGGCAAGGATGGTGCGGCGGCTGAGCGGACGGCTCAGCAGCAGCTCGAGGGTGCCGCGCTGACGCTCGCCCGAGATGGCACCAACAGTGAGACCGGCGCTCAAGATGCCGAAGAGGGCGATAGAGATTGGGTGGATGAACCCCACCGAGATCGTGCGCGCCAGAGTCGAGAAGTTCCCCCCTGGCGGTCGTGGGCTATCTGCAAGCGACTCCTGGACCGCCTGATAGATGACGGGGAAGAGGAGCGACCAGACCACGACGACCGCGAGGCCGACCCCGAGGCGAATACGGTGGCCGCGCAGCAGGCGTCGGAAGAGGGTTGCGTTGATCATCGGGAGCTCCTCTTCTTAGCTGGGCTCTTCTTTGCGGGTGTGCGCTTTGCGGCCGGTCGCTTGGCTGCAGGCTTCGATGGTGTCTTCTTCACCTCAGCAACCTCGGGGAAGACCTGAACGGCGCCAGAGCTGTGACGCGCATCGCCGTAGTACGACATGAAGGCCTCTTCGAGGCTTGCCGCCTCAATGAGCAGGTCGCGTAGGCCTGAGGCCTGCAGTCGCGAGATGAGCTTCGGCACGGTCGCAGATTCCGCTTCGCAGCTAATGCGATAGCCGCTCTTACCCTCAGGTGAGACCTTCACGCCGAAGAGGCCAGCGAGTGTCGTGAGGCGCGTTGGTTTGCGCGCGACGAGTGCATCAACACGACGGCGCTGGAAGCGCACGAGCGTCTCAACGGTCTCAAGTGCAACGAGCTTGCCGCCGCGAACGATGGCGACGCGATTGCAGATACGCTCCACTTCGCTGATGAGGTGGCTGCTAAAAAAGACGGTGCGGCCGGCGGCGACGCGCTCCAGGAGCAACTCCTGCAGCGACCGCTGCATCAACGGGTCAAGTCCTTCGGAGGGCTCATCGAGAATGAGTAGCTCGGGATCGGTCTCAAGCGCCTGTACGACACCGATCTTCTGGCGCATGCCGCGGCTGTAGTCGCGCACCGGTCGCTTCAGGATCGCGTCAGAGAGTTCGAGCGCCTCCATCACGCGATGGCGAAGGAGTGATGGTCGGCCAGTGAGGGCACGCATGTGGTCGAGGTATTCACGGCCGCTCATGTAGTCGTACACGGCGAAGCCTGAGGGGAGGTAGCCAACACGACGACGGATCTCAACCGAGTCTTTGACGATGTCGAGGCCAAGCACCGAGGCGGAGCCACTGGTCGGATGGAGGAAGCCGAGCAGGGTGCGAATGGCGGTGCTCTTCCCCGCGCCGTTTGGGCCGAGGAAGCCGAAGAGCTCGCCCTCCTTGATCTCGAGGTCAACAGCGTTGAGCGCCTTGATCTCGCCGGCGCGGCCGTAGTGCTTCGAAAGGGCGCGGGTCTGGATAGCGAAGGCATTGGACATGGCGCAGATTCTACGCTTTTGACCCAGCGGCGCTGACCCCACTAGACTGAGTTGGCACTCAGCATCTGTCGAGTGCCAAGAAACGAGGTGGGCATGGTTCGACGACAGCGACGCACGGGGCTCCTGGACGATCGCGCCCGCGTCATCCTTGCCGCCCTCGTGGAGGAGCACATCCGCACGGCCATCCCCGTCGGATCGATGGCCCTCTCAGACGGCTACGACCTTGGCGTCTCGCCCGCCACCGTGCGCGGCGTGCTCGTTGAACTTGAGGAGCTTGGTCTGCTCATGCAGCCGCACACCTCCGCCGGCCGTATTCCGACCGACCTCGGGTATCGCACCTACGCCGTGGAGATCGCCACCCCCGACGAGGTGACCCCGGTCGACCAGCTCATGATTCGGCACCAGTTCGGCCAAGCCGAAGGTGGCGCTGACCAGTGGTTCCGCATCGCCGCCACCACCCTAGCGAGCTCCTCGCGCGCGGCGGGGATCGCCACGCCGATGCGCCCGACCTCCGCCCAGCTCCGCCACATCGACCTAGTGCGCACCGCCGACCGCCTCGCCACCCTGATCGCCGTGGTGAGCGATGGGAGCGTGCGCCCAACCCTGCTGCCACTCCCAGAGGGGGCTGACCAAGATGCCCTCACCGCCGTCGCAAGTCGCCTGAATGCGACGGTGCTCAACAAGAGCTCGGCACAACTCGCCGCCGCCGCTACAAGCCTCCCTGAGTCGCTGCCGAACCGCGCAATCGTGCGAACGGTGTTGGAGCGCACCAGCCGCCTCCTCGCCGAGATCGACGACGCGGCGGTCGAGCAGGTCTATAGCGACGGCCTCCTCAATGTGATGGAGGCCCCCGAGTTTGCCGAGAGTTCGCGGGTGCGCAACGTCTTCACGGCCCTTGAGGGGCGTGGCTATCTCGGCAACCTGGTGCACGAGGTGGTGCAGGGTGGGCAGGTTCGACTCTTCATTGGCAGCGAGAACGTGCCGGTGGAAATGCACGGCGTCTCCCTGATCCTGGCCCCGTATGGGGTCCCCGGTCAGGCGCTCGGCGTGGTGGGGGTCCTTGGACCAACCCGCATGCCATACCCGCGGGCGGTCGGCTCAGTCCAGTTCGTCGCGAACCTTCTCTCGGAGCTCGTCACCCGCTTCCATCGCGCCTAGCGCTTGACTCCCATCCCCCAGAGGCGTATTCTCGCGTCAGCGAGTTAGCACTCTAATCCTTTGAGTGCTAACTTACGCACGAGGCCTCTCCAGAATAGGGGCTCTTGAGCACAAAAGGGGGCATGCATGACCCAGCCAACAACTGAATCAGAGGCAACCGAGCAGGGGGCACCGGAGCTCGATCCGCTCGCCGCCGCCCTACTGGAGCGCGATGAGCAGATTGCCGCCCATCAGCGCACCGCCGCTGACTTCGCCAACTTCCGCCGCCGCACCGCCGAGGAGCGCGAGCGCGAAGCCGGGCTGGCCAGCGAGTCACTCCTGACCAAGGCCCTGGCAGTTGCCGACGACATGGATCGCGCCCTCGCCGCCGTCCCCGAGAACCTGACGGCCGAGCCCTGGGTGGAAGGGGTTGCCGCGATTAATCGCAAGCTCTTGGCGCTGTTGGAGAGCGAAGGGGTGACCCCATTTGAATCGATCGGCAAGGAGTTTGATCCGCGGGAGCACGAGGCGATCGCCCAGGTTCCTGGCAGTGGCAAGCCCGCCGGCGAAGTGATCGCCGAGCATCGAAAGGGGTGGCGAATTCGTGACCGAATTCTGCGACCTGCGGTGGTGAGTGTGGCGAACGACTAACGGAGCGACCGCTCCACATAGCTTGGAAATTGTTGGAAGCAGTAGTGAGAAAAAGGAGAACCAAATGGGAAAGATTATCGGAATCGATCTTGGAACCACGAACAGCGTTGTTGCCGCCATGGTCGGCGGTGAGCCAACGGTGATTAGCTCCGCCGAGGGCGGACGAACCGTTCCATCGGTTGTTGGGTTTGGCAAGGGCGGCGAGCGACTCGTTGGCCAGTTGGCGAAGCGCCAGGCGGTCACGAATCCAACGAACACCGTCTTTAGCATCAAGCGCTTCATGGGTCGACGCTTTGATGACGCTGAGTCGTTGAAGACGAAGGGCCTCGTTCCGTATGTTGTCGAGAAGGACGCCGGCAGCGACGGCGTGAAGGTCAAGGTCGATGGCGGATCCTATTCGCCGCAAGAAGTGTCGGCGATGATTTTGCAGAAGCTGAAGGCTGACGCGGAGGCGTTCCTCGGCGAGAAGATCACCGAGGCCGTGATTACGGTGCCGGCCTACTTCGATGACACGCAGCGACAGGCAACGAAAGATGCCGGCCGCATTGCGGGTCTTGATGTAAAGCGCATCATCAACGAGCCAACCGCGGCGGCGCTCGCCTACGGTCTCGACAAGAAGAAGGAAGAGAAGATCGCCGTCTACGACCTTGGTGGCGGCACGTTTGACATCTCGATCCTGGAGCTTGGCGACGGCGTCTTCGAGGTGAAGTCGTCGAACGGCGACACGCACCTTGGCGGCGACGACTTCGACCAGCGCATCATCGACTGGCTCTTGGCCGAGTTCAAGAAGGACCAGGGGATCGACCTGTCGAAGGATCAGCAGGCCCTCCAGCGCCTCAAGGAGGCGGCGGAGAAGGCCAAGATCGAGCTCTC
>JBIIRA010000035.1:0-8052 GCA_044341795.1 Candidatus Limnocylindrus sp. | reverse complement strand
GCCAACCAGCGGCAAGCCGGTTTACTGCGACAACTGCTTCTCGACCCGACGCCCAGCGCGCTGAGTCCAGCAGCTCTTAGAGCAACCCGGACGGCCGGGACCCTTCGGGGTCTCGGCCGTTCGATTTACCCCCGAGTTTCTAATTGAGCCAATCGATCAACGAGTAGCCCCGCATGCACTGTCGAGGCGCGGTGATCAAAAAGCGCCAGCAGCTCGGCGCCGCTGAGCGCGGCGGTGATCTCAGTGGTGGCCGCGCACACGTCGTGCAGCTGCCGTCGCTCGTCGCGCGCGCTCGTCGCCGCGGCCTGCACAATTGTATAGGCGTCATCGCGCTGCATCCCCGTATCAACGAGCGCCGTGAGTAGCCGCGATGCGGCGTGCAGCCCGAGCCCTGCCGCAAGGTTCTCCGTCATCCGCTCGCGGCGAATCTCTGCGTCATCAATCACGCCGTTGAGCGAATCCGCCATGAAGGCAAGGAGCGAGGTGGCGTCAGGGATCAGGATGCGCTCGGCGGAGCTGTGGCTGATGTCGCGCTCGTGCCAGAGCGGCTGGTTCTCCATTGCTGCAGCGGCGTAGCCACGCAGGAGGCGAGCGAGACCGGCGATCCGCTCACTCTTGATCGGATTGCGCTTCTGCGGCATTGCCGAGCTGCCAGCCTGGCCAGCCCGGAACGGCTCGCGCATCTCATCTAGCTCAGAGCGCTGCAGGTGGCGGATTTCGGTGGCGATGCGCTCGAGGGTGCCGCCGGCAATTGCAATCGCACTTACGAAAGCGGCGTGACGATCACGCTGCACGATCTGCGTGCTGGCCTGATCGGCACGCAGGCCGAGTGCCGCCAGCGCAATCCGCTCGATCTCTGGGCTGATCTGGCTGTAGGTACCGACCGGCCCCGAGATCTTCCCCGTTGCCGCTTCGGTGGCGGCAAGCGTGATGCGCTCGCGCGACCGTGCAACTTCAAAGGCCCAGTTCGCCATCTTGGCGCCCATCGTGGTTGGCTCTGCGTGCATGCCATGCGTGCGCCCGATCATGATCGTGTCGCGCTCCTCACGAGCACGACGGATGATCGTGGCGAGCAGAGTTGCGAAACCTGCATCAATGAGCGCAGCGGCCTCACGCATCTGCAGTGCGAGCGCGGTGTCCACAACGTCGCTGCTGGTGAGGCCGTGGTGAATCCAGCGCCCCTCTGGGCCAACGCTCTCCGCGAGCTGGTTTACGAAGGCAACGACATCGTGATCAGTAGTGCGCTCCAACTCGTTGATGCGTGCAACATCAACCTTCGCCTTGGTGCGGATCACCGCAACGGCGTCGGCAGGCACTTCACCCGTTGCAGCCTGCGCGTCGAGGACCGCGAGTTCAACCTGCAGTGCTGCACTCCAGCGAGCCTCATCGCTCCAGACGGCCGTCATTGACGGCGTGGCGTAGCGGGGAATCATCGCTTGGCGTGGCGCAGTGGGCGCCAGGCGCGCTCAATTGTCTGGGTGCGCTCAGGGCCAACCGAGAGGAGCACGATCGGCGCACCGGCAATCTCTTCAAGTGCCGTGACATAGCGGCGGGCGTTCTCTGGGAGGTCGGCCATTGCCCGAACGCTGGTGATCTCTTGCTCCCAGCCGGGGAAGGTTTCGTAGATCGGCTTTGCGCGAGCAAGTTCAGCACCTGATGCTGGCCAACGCTCAACGCGCTTGCCGTCAATCTCATACGCAACGCAGAGCAGAATTTCAGGAATGCCCGAGAGCACGTCAAGCTTGTTCAACATGATGCTTGAGACGCCATTCAACTCGACGGCGTAGCGGAGCGGCACTGCATCGTTCCAGCCGACACGTCGACGGCGACCGGTGGTCGTGCCAACCTCATGTCCGGTGACGGCAATGCGCTCGCCGATTGCGTCGGTGAGTTCAGTGACGAATGGGCCCGAACCGACACGCGTGGCGTACGCCTTCATGACGCCCATCACCTCATCAATCTGGAGCGGAGCGATGCCGCCGCCTGTTGTCGCGCCACCGGCGATTGGATGTGATGAGGTGACGAATGGATACGAGCCATGGTCGAGGTCGAGCATCGCCCCCTGCGCACCTTCAAAGAGGAGATGCTCCTTACGGGCGTAGGCACGCTGCACCAGGTCGTTTGTGTCGGCGATGTGTGGTCGAAGGCGCTCGCCCCAGGTGGCAATCAGCGCGGCCACCGCATCAGCGTCCACCGCGTCGGCATAATCGGTGGCACCAAGCGCAGCGAGGAGTGCGCGCTTCTCTGGAAGCACGCGCGCCAGTCGCGCCGCTGTTGAGGCTGGATCAAGGAGGTCTTCTACCCGAAGGCCGAGCCGAGCGGCACGATCCTCATACGCGGGACCGATTCCGCGCTGGGTGGTACCCACCTTGTCTCCAGCGAGCGCGCTCTCGCGGGCTTTGTCGAGCGCCACGTGATGCGGAAGGATCAGGTGGGCGGCGTGGCTGACACGCACCTTTGAAATGTCGATGCCGCGGCTGATCAGCCCGTCAAACTCTCGGATCAGCGTCGCGGGGTTCACGACCACCCCTGGTCCGATGATTGGGGTGATGTGTCCGTAAAGGACGCCCGAGGGGACCAGGTGCAGCTTGAAGGTGTCGTCGCCGATGACGATCGTGTGGCCGGCGTTGTCGCCGCCCTGGTAGCGAACGACCGTCGAGACCTGCTCGGCGAGGAAGTCGGTGGTCTTCCCCTTCCCCTCGTCGCCCCACTGGAGTCCGACGATCACGCTCGCAGGCATAGCCCCTCGCTCTCGCTTGCTTGGATGCTGCCGGGCAACGCACGGCGGGGGGATGGTACCCCCTCGCCGCTCCGTTCGGGAGCCCCACGGCACGGATAAGGTGCGATGATCTGGCGACGATGTCACACCCCCCAGTGATCCTCTGGTTCCGCCGAGACCTTCGCCTCGCCGACCACCCCGCCTTGGTGGCGGCAGCGGCGGCGGCGAAGGAGCGCGGTGCATCCCTGTTGCCGCTCTTCATCTGGGAGCCCGGCCTTGTTGCTGGCCCCCGTGCCAGTGCGAACCGCACCTGGTACTTGCGCCAAAGCCTTGCCGAACTGGGGGCCAGCCTGCGCGCACTCGGCTCGGACCTCATTGAGTTGCAGGGCCCCGCCGCCTCTGCACTCCCACAACTTATTGCCGAACTACGTGCCGCAGGCGGTGTCGGCGACATCGATCTCTTCATGACGCGCGACCACACCCCGTTTGCGCGTAAGCGCGATCGTGCCGTTGCGGAACTGCTCACACCACTCGGCGTGCAGGTGCATGCGAAGCGCGGGCTTGTTGTTGTGGAGCCAGAGGAGCTGCTCACCGGTGGCGGCACACCGTACGGTGTGTACACCCCGTACTTCCGCCGCTGGCTCGAACAGATTGATGCCAGCACACCACTGTCCGCACCGAAAACACTCCCGCCACTACCAACCCCGACGCCAGCATCTACCGTTGATCAAGCACTTCTCGATGCGCACGCAAAACCAACCGCGCAGATCGACCAACTCCCCGTACCTGGTGAACGCGCCGCGCGCGCACACGCCGATGCATGGCGAAAATCCGTTGGCGAGTATGCGAAACGCCGAAACACGTTGGCCGACACCACTGGCACGAGTCACCTCTCGGCGGCGCTGCACATCGGACTCCTCTCGCCGCGCGAACTTGTTTCGCGACAACTCCCACTACCTCCAGAGCGCGAAGGTGAGCGATCCGGCGAACGACTCTGGGTGAGCCAGATCGCGTGGCGCGACTTCTACACACAGGTGCTCTGGCATGCACCACATGCGGCGCGCAGCGCGTGGCGACCAAGTTATGACGCAATCAAGTGGAGCGACGATCAACGCCTACTCGAGGCGTGGAAGAGTGGCAACACTGGGTTCCCCGTTGTCGATGCAGGAATGCGTCAACTCGCAGCGACGGGGTTCATGCACAATCGCGCTCGGATGATCGCGGCATCGTTCCTGACGAAAGACCTACTAATTGATTGGCGCGAAGGAGAGGCGCACTTCTTGCGACACCTCGTTGACGGCGACATTGCTGCGAACAATGGTGGCTGGCAGTGGTGCGCGGGGAGTGGCACCGATGCGCAGCCGTACTTCCGCATCTTCAATCCGGTGACACAGGCGGGAAACTTTGATCCCGATGGTGAGTACGTGCGACGCTGGGTGCCCGAACTCACTGCACTGAGCGCGCCAGCAATTCATGCGCCGTGGGCGCATCCGAAAGCGCTCGCTGCGGCAGGTCTTGAGCTTGGACGCGATTACCCGCACCCGATCGTTGACCACGCCGAGGCACGACAGCGCACGCTCGATGCGTACAGCGCTGCACTAAAGCCAACCGCGGAAAAGTAATGGCTGGCGGAAAGCGGGTGCGAACGACGCAACCGCATCGACCGCCAAGCGAGCGCCCCGAGAAGATCTGCGTGGTCTGTGCTCGACCGTTCCAGTGGCGCAAGCGCTGGGAGCGTGTGTGGGGTGAGGTGAAGTACTGCAGCGACGCCTGTCGCCGTCGGCGAGGGTAGCGTGGCCCACCGAGGCACTACCGTTCCGTGGCAGCGGATCGTCACCATCTATGTGCTGGTGCAGTTCGCCGAGATCTTCGGCGTCGCTATGATCTACGCCTACCTGCCACTCGCGCTCGAAGGGGCTGGGGTGCCACTTCGTGACATCGCCACGCTGTCTGGTGCAACGACCGCGGGCATCTTCATTGTTGGAGCACCGCAGGTGCCGATCTGGCTCGCCATTGCTGAACTGCGATCGCGTCGGCTGGTGATCGTGCGCAGTGGGCTGATCGCCCTCGTCGCCCTCATCGCCTTTGCTCTCGCCGAAGAGGCGTGGCAGCTGATCGGTGCAACGCTCGCCCTCGGCTTCTGGCTCGGCAACACGGGCGTCATGCTGGCGACGATTCGCGAGGTTTCGCCAGAGCACGCACGCACAAGGTCGATTGCCCTCTTTAGTGCGGCGGCACCGATGGGATTCGCACTGGGCCCGCTCCTTGCTGGCGCGATGATTGACGGGCTCGGCCTCTCACTCGCCGCACCGATCATGGTCGCGGCGCTCCTCAACGCTGTACTGATCGTGGCGAACATCGTGGCGATTCCGGATGTGCGGCCGCTTCATCCACCAACAGGAGGCGTCCTCGACGTGGCCCGCCGCGGGCTCCGCGAGGTCTTTGCTGACCGCACGATCCGTGCGGGCTATTTGGTGCTTGGCCTTGCCATCGCCGGCGAGCGCATGCTCCGACCCGTCTTCCCACTGCGCATCGCCGAGGTGGTGATTGGCCCCTCGATTACGGGGATCGCCGAACCGCTCGCCGCCCCTGGCGTGGCAGGAGCCGTCGGCTTACTGACAGGGCTCTCGGCGCTGGGTGGTGCCGCAATCGCACCGCTGGTCGCCACACACCTGGTGCCACGGATCGGTGTTCCTCGCGTGATGGCGGTTGGGTTTGTAGGCGCGGCATCAGCCGCCGCGGCGATGATCGTTGTCTCCACCGCTCTTGGCCTGGCGCTTGCGAACACCCTGCTTGCCGCCGCCTCGGCGCTCTTGCAGGCGATGGTCTTCACCTGGCTGGCGAACTCCATAACTGAACGCCGCCGCACCGCCGCACTCAGCCTCTCCCTCTTCCCGCTGTACGCGGGTGCGGTGGTCGGCCCACTCGTCTCCTCTGCCGCAGCGCTCACCGGAGCACCACGCTCGGGCGATCTCCTTGCGCTCACGCCTGTGTTCCTTGGTTCAGTCACGTTGCTCGTCCTTGGAGCTGTCGCAGTGCGCCGCCTCCCCACAGAAGGTGAGTCCGCGCGCTAGTCTGCGCACATGAAACACGTAGAAACGGTCACTGGCCCAATTAGCTCCGCAGACCTCGGTCTGACGTTGACTCACGAACACCTCTTGAATGATGTGCTCTCGTGGTGGCATCCACCGCTCGACGATTCAGCGCGATCACGCGAACTCGTCGACGAGAAGGTTTCGATCACCAACATCTGGGAACTGAAGCACGATCCGTTCATCAACAAGGACAACTGCTCCATGCAAGACATCGAGCTTGCCATCAAAGAGGTGCAGCGCTTCGTTGATCAGGGCGGCAAGACGATCATCGAGACGAGCGCTGACGGCAATGGCCGCAACCCTGAAGGACTCGCCACCATCAGCAAGCGCACCGGCCTCAACATCATCATGGGAACGGGCTACTACCTCGACTCGTCGCAGCCGGAAGAGAACGATGCGAAGAGTGAACACGACATTGCCAACGAGCTGATTCGCGACATCACCGAAGGTGCACGTGGCACGAAGGTGAAGTCAGGGATCATCGGTGAGATCGGTGTCGGTAGCGAGTTCACGGCACGAGAGCGCAAGTCACTTGCCGGCGCCTGTATTGCACAGCGCGAGACGCACCTCCCGATGCAGGTGCACATGCCTGCCTGGTTCCGCTACGGCGATGAGGTGCTCGACTTCTGCGCAGCGCACGGCGTGCCGATGGAGAGCATCGTGCTCTGCCACTCCAACCCGAGCGGTGACGATCACGAGTACCAAACGCGTCTGTTGCGCCGCGGCGTGTACCTGCAGTACGACATGATCGGCATGCAGGTCTTCTACGCCGACCAGCAGGCGTCGTGCACCAGCGATGAAGATGATGCCCGCAACATTGCTCGACTCGTGCGCGATGGGTTCGGCGAGAAGGTGCTGATGTCGCAAGACATCTTCCTGAAGACGCTGCTGCGCTCGTACGGCGGCCCAGGGTACGGGCATATGGTCGAGTTCTTCCTGCCACGACTTGCTCGGCACGGGGTGCCGCTGGAGCAGGGGATCAGCATGATGACCGCGAACCCGCGCCAGCTCTTCGAATCGGCAAGCTAGCCAGGTGGTAAAGGTTCAAACGGTAACTGGCCCGATTGAGAGCGCCGAGATGGGGCTCACCCTCACGCACGAGCACCTCTTCAACATCGTCACACCGTGGTGGCACCCACCCTACGACGATTCGGCTCGCTCAAAGGAGCTGGTTGACGAGAAGGTCTCCATCACCAACGTGTGGGAGCTCCGACACGATCCGTTCCTCAACAAGGACAACTGCGCGCTCGACGACATCGAGTCCGCCATCGTCGAGGTGAAGCGCTTCGCGGCACAGGGCGGCCGCACGATCCTTGAAGCCTGCGCCGATAAGGGGAACGGCCGCGACCCTGAGGGGCTCGCACGCATCAGCCGCGAGTCGGGGTTGAACGTCGTCATGGGGAGCGGCATCTTCTTGGATCCCGTGCACGGGCCAGAGCACCTCGATGGCAGCGTGCGCGAGATCGCCGACCGCATCGTGCGCGACCTCACCGTCGGTGCTCAAGGGACGAACATCCGTGCTGGCTTCATCGGCGAGATTTTTGTTGGCCAGCCGTTCACCAGCCGCGAGCGCAACTCGCTCGCCGGTGCCTGCCTCGCGCAGCGCGAGACGGGTGTGCCGATTCAGATCCATATGCCAGGCTGGTATCGCCTTGGTGATGAAGTGCTCGACTTCGTTGCGGCGCAGGGGGTGCCGATGCAGAGCGTGGTGCTCTGTCACTCCAACCCAAGCGGTGACGATTACGAATACCAGACGCGCCTCCTGAAGCGCGGCATTTACCTGCAGTACGACATGATTGGCATGCAAGTCTTCTACGCCGACCAGCAGGCGCCCTGCACCAGCGACGAGGATGACGCCCGCAACATCGCGCGCCTCGTAGGGGCCGGCTTCGGCGACCGCGTGCTGATGTCGCAGGACATCTTCATGAAGATCCTGCTGCGCGCCAACGGCGGCCCAGGCTACGGACATATCGTGGAGTTCTTCTTGCCGAGGCTGGCACGCCACGGGGTGCCGCTCCAGCAGGGAATCGCGATGATGACGGATAATCCACGTCGGCTATTTGAAGAGGCGCGTTAGCGCCAGAAGGGGGAGCTCATGGGAAAGCGCGTTCTGCTCGTTGGGGAGTCGTGGGTATCTGAGGCAACGCACTACAAGGGGTTTGACTCCTTCACCAGCGTCACCTTCCACTCCGGTGCCGATTGGTACAACGGTGCCCTTCGCTCCAAGGGTCACGAGGT